>SKGQ01000140.1 GCA_007117515.1 Ectothiorhodospiraceae bacterium
ATTTTTCCCGACTGCTGCGTTGCGCTGCTTGACCGCAGAATGACTGCGGCGCGGCACAGCGCGCCTTGCCTCGGAAAAAATGCGGACTCCAACGCAGGCGTGCGAATAAATCAGTGCTTCCTTAAGGAAACTCCCGGTTTTTCTCTCCTGGGACTTTAACGGTTAGTCCGAATCCCGCCAGTAATTGTTGGCCTGCGCAACAATGTCGAAATACGCCGCCGCCACATGCGATGCGGCGATAAGCTGCGCCGAGTCCCTGGAATAGATTGGTCGCAACGCGTGCAACACTTCGCGGTCCGTCTGGATTGTGGTCACGCTGCGCCGTGCCAGGCGAAGCGCCAGCGCGAAGCCCTCCGCGGGCGTCTCGGTGATCAGGGAATCAAACCATTCCTCGGCAACTGCCGGCGCCATCTGCTCGGCCAGCAGGGTATTGGGGGAAACGAGTACAGCGGCTAACACCAGGCTCATCAGAATCTTCATGGCGACTCTCCTCTTGTAACCCAATCAATGTTCCAGAAGGTCTTTGTTGTCCGCCGCCTACGGCAAATGCCTTGGCGCCTTCCAGCGGATTCCTGCGCTCAGTCCTCTACGGGTACGGCTTCCAGGTCGCGTCAAGCGCAATAGAAGCTTGCACTCCAAACCAGTATTTCCTATACATCTAAAAAACCAGATGTCTGCCCCGAACGCCGACAAACGTCCTTTCGGGGGACCCCCATACGAAACAGCACACTTGAAGTGCCTGCGGCGCGAGTATCGCAACCTGCGGAACTTGCTGGATCAGCGCTGCCGGCCTGCGCCAGCCCCCAAGCAGAAGGGCCCGGCCGCAGACGCGGGAATAAATCAGTGTTTCCTTAGTGCCGCATGGGCCTGGGGCGATGCCAAACTGTCAGGGAGAAAAACAAGATCGTGGACTCGGGGGCGGAAGTGAGGCAGATGCGTAGCTCAGGGCTGAATCCACCGGCGATCCTCTCCATCGCTTTCCCGCCGTTTTTCCTCTCGGCCGCCCTGTTCACTTCCGTTTCGCTGCTGCTCTGGGTCGCCTGGCTGCTCGGCTGGGCGTCCCCCAATCCCGCGCTACCGATGCCGCTGTGGCATGGGCACGAAATGCTGTTCGGGTTCACCATGGCGGTGGTGATCGGCTTCGTGCTGACGGCCGCACAGAACTGGACCGGTCGAACAACCACGACACCGGGTTTGCTGGCACTGCTGGTCAGCCTCTGGTGGGCCGCCCGAGCCGGCTTCCTGTTTCCGGCAGTCGTTCCGCTCTGGCTGACCACCACACTGGACCTCATCCTGCTGCCCATCGTCGCGATCCTGATGGCCCGCGTCCTGATCGCCACGCGAAACCGCCGAAACTATGCGCTGCTGCTGATCCTGTGTGCCTTTGCCGTACTAAACGGCCTCACGCATCTAACCTTCCATGGCCTGATTCCAATCCATCTCATGCATCGAGCGATGGACACAACGCTGCTACTGATCGCCGTGCTGCTGGTATTCATGGGCGGGCGGGTGATTCCGTTCTTCACGGCACGGCGTCTGCCGACAGTGGACCCCCGGCGATGGCCGGCACTGGACTGGACGGCCACAATCCTCGCCGCTCTATGCTGCGTCGCGGTACTCGTTGCCGGGCGACATCCGGATCTCGCATTGCTGTTCTTCCTTGCCGCGACCGTCAATCTGGCTCGCCTGCTGGCCTGGCGACCGTGGCGGGTGCTGCAGGAGCCCATGCTCTGGGTTCTGCACCTGGGTTATGCGTGGATCCCGGTCGGCTTTCTACTCCTCGGCCTGCACCTGGCGGGTGCGCCGCTGAGTTGGTCCGCTGGTGCGCATGTACTTGCTGCGGGAGCACTCGGCACCCTGGCCATTGGCATGATGTCCCGCGTGGCCCTGGGTCACACGGGCCGACCGCTGCAGGCACCACCGCTCATGCATACTGCATTCGTCGTCCTGAGCATCGCGGTTCTCCTTCGCCTGGTCGCGGCATTGGCGCCCAACCTTCCACTTGTGCTCGCTTTGTCAGGATTACTCTGGGCCGGCGCCTTTCTTCTCTACGCCCTGGTGTTTACCCCGATTTTCCTTCGCCCCGCCGTGGATTCGGGGGCGGTGAAATAGCGAGGCAGATCGCCCTGAAACGAGGACGGACCCCGCCAGTAACGAGACCGGAACGGTTTCGGAACCAACTCCTTCAAGGCATCGCCGCCAGCGTAGGCCTAAGCGGGACCGGGAGGTATTTCCGAACTGACACACAGGGCTATTTCTGCTGCCAGTTGCCGGAACGGTCCTGGTAATACCAGCCACCGCGGGCGTTGGCGACCCAGCGCTCGGCAAAAGTCCGACGGATGTCCGACTCCCATTCCGGGTGACCATTGGCAACTGCGATCTGTCGGTACAGGGCCTGCCGGTCACTGTTCTCGTCGGAGACCAGCTGGCGCACGGCGTTGCGGTCCGCCAGCGGAATCTCGCCCTGATCACGCACGGCAACCAGTCCGTCCCGCGTCAGACCCACAGCACCGGCTTCATACCACGGGCGCAACTGGCTGTGGCGGGCTTCCATCGAAGCGGTGAGCTGGCGGATAGCCGGAGAACTGATATCGATATCGGGCTCGGCCGCCTGAGCTGCCGGCACCAGTCGCTCAAGCAGAGCCATGAGCGCAGGAGCCTGCTGCATCTGCTGGCCCTGCGGTCCTGGTTCGGCGGCGGGCGGCGCCTCTGACGGCCGGTTTTCCCGGCCCCAGACATCATGAATGATCCGGTCGGCCGCCTGTTCGGCCGCAGCCGCCGGGAAGTACACATTGATGGTGACGCAGGCCGCCAACAGGAACATGGCCATGACCACCGGAAACGCACTCATTTTAAGCATTTCATCCACCCTTGATGTTCTCTGGGGCAGTTTCCACCCCACTCTACGCAGAGTATGACAACAAACCTTGCTGAGACATTAATTCCGGGATGTATAAACGCTATCTGCCAAGATGATCGTCCAGAAAATCGTCCAGCCCTTGCTGATAAATCTGCCGATGGCGGAGGAAGCCCGTGTTGTGATCACCGCGCAGTTCCAGGAAGTATCTTGGCTCGGCGGCGGCGTCATACAGACGCTCGCCATGGGCGAAGGGGATGATTTCATCCTCGGGACTGTGAATCACCAGCACCGGCGCCTGACTCCGCGCCAGCCCGGCGCGGGTGTCATAGCTAAGCCGCGCCAGCCAGCGCACCGGGTAGATGGGGTACAGCTCGGCAGCCAGATCCGGCACCGAGGTAAAGGCGGATTCGACAATGACCGCGGCCAGCTCCCGTTCCGCCGCAAGATCCGCCGCCAGGGCGCCACCAAGGGAACGGCCGAAAACGACGACCTGCCCTGCGGCACGGCCGCGATCGTCCAGCAGATAATCAAGCGCCACGCGGGCGTCCTGTTTCAGCCCCGCCTCGCTGGGCCGGCCCTCGCTCTGGCCGTAACCACGGTAATCGATGATCAGCACTTCCAGACCCAGATCGTGGAAGATTTCAAGCGAGTCCAGCCGGTGACTGATGTTGCCGGCGTTACCATGCAGAAACAGCAGCGTGCCGCGCGCCTCACCATGGGGCAACCACCAGCCGTGCAGACGCGCGCCGTCGGGTGTCTCCAGCGCCACATCGTCATAGGCCAGCCCGATTCGCTCCGGCGTTGCCGTGAGGTCACGCCCGGGTATCCCGGGAAGATGCACCAGGCGATCCTGGAACACGTACAGCAGCGCCAACGGCACGAGATAGACGAGCGCCAGACCGATGATCAGAATCTTCAGCATGCGCGGCATGAGTAGTGCAATCCGGAGGTGGCACGAATCAATCTCATGCTACCGTTTCCGTATGCAAATGCATGTCAGGCCATTATTGATGGCGCTACTCCTTGGCGCCCTCGCGCTCAGCGGCTGTGAGTCATCTGGCCGCGCGATGGATGCCGCGCTGCTGTTGGGGGATGTCCGGGCCGGGGCCGAGGACAGCCGTCTGAAGCGTCGCACCGAGACTCCACAGCGGCAAACTATCCGCTATCGATACGACAATGAGGAGCGCGTCGCAGACCATTATCGCAGTGGCGATTCGGCCCGCGGACGCTTGATTCTGGTGCATGGCTTCACCGAACAGGGTCGCCGCGACCCGCGGCTGGTCGAATTCGCGCACAGCATGGCACGCAGCGGCTTCGAGGTGATCGCGCCAGAGGTTCCCGGACTGACCGATCTGTCAATCAGCCAGGACGAAAGCCGTGTCATCGCCGATGCCGTACGCCACGCGACCGACGATGGCGCACCTGTCGCCCTGGCTGCCATCAGCTTTGCCGTTGGCCCGACAATGCTGGCGGCCATGGAGGCGGATACCGCCGAGGCCGTGGACATCATCCTTGCGGTTGGCCCTTACTACGATCTGATCGACGTGATCCGTTACGCCAGCACCGGTGATGATCCGGGACGCGCCGACGACGCAGAAGCGATGCAACCGCGGCCCGAAGGGCGCTGGATCATACTGCTCGCGCAACGCCACCGGCTGGATGATGCCGGGGATCGAGAACTGCTTGGCAAGATCGGCGAACGTCGCCTGGAGAACCCCCAGGCGGCGATCGAGGATCTCGCCGAAAAACTCGGCGCAGAGGGCCGAGCCCTGCTGGACCTGGTGCGCAACGAGGATCCGGACGCCGTCGAAGGCCTTGTCGCCGCGCTACCGGCTGCCATCCGTGATGATCTGGCCGCATTGAACCTGGCAGAACGTGATCTGTCGCCGCTGAGCGCGCGGCTGATCCTGATTCACGGACCGGAGGATCGTGTTATCCCGATCAGCCACAGCGAGCGGCTGAAACAAGCGCTGCCGGACGGACAGGCACAACTTTACCGGGCAGGCGGTCTCGATCATGTGGATGTCTCGACCGGATTCTTCGACGGCATTCAACTCTGGCGTGCGACCCGCCACCTGTTCCGCCTGGCTGACCAGCGCGGCGACAGCGAGTAACCGGACGCCGAAGCTGCCAGCCCCCCGGAACTCGCAACTCCGGATCCACTCCATCTGACTGATGCCGCAACGGCGGGTGCAGAAACCGCGGAAAGCTGCACAGAAACGAAGCGCACGGTAGGTTAGTGTTTCCTTGAGGCCCCTGCCAGGGGTAAGTTGCGAGGGGAGCGATCAGCACTGTCATGAAATCGATCTGGATCATTGCCGGCGTTGTTACCGCACTGCTGTTTTCCAGTGTTGCCCAGGCAGAACTCTACCGCTGGGTCGACGAGGACGGCGAAGTGCACTACAGCGACCGCCTTCCGCCGGAGCGCGCCACCGACCAACGGCGAATCTTCTCGCGCGGCGGCGACACCCTGCGCGACGTGGAGCGTATGCCCGCGGCTGAGGAACTGAAGGCGCTGGAAGAAGCGCGCAGGGCGGCAGAGGACGAGGAGCAACGCGCCGAGGAACAGCGTCGTCGGCAGGCCGAGTACGATCAGATGCTGCGGCGGAGCTACACCAGCGCTGACGACGTGGAACGCAGCCGGGAGCGACGCATTCAACCGCTGCAGACCCAGCTGGAGAATGCTGAACGCCGCCAGAAACGCCTGGAAGACCGCATTGAGGAGCTACGCAATGCGGCAGCCGAAGCCGAGCGCGGCCAGCGGGATGTGGCGCCGTACGAACGACGTCTGCAGCAGGCCCGTCAGTTACGCCAGCGGGAAATCGAGCGGATCCGGCAACGGCAGGAGGATATCGAAGCGGTGAACACCGAATTCGATCGTCATCTGGAACGCTTTCTGATTATTCTGGGCGAGCGCGATTAGCGGCTCGCCAATCGCGTCAGCCTTTACGCAGCGGCTCGCCACTGCGCGGCGGACCCTGAATCAGGGTACCGACGCCGGTATCGGTGAACAGTTCCAGCAGCACGGCATGAGTCACGCGGCCATCGATGATATGCGCCGCATGCACGCCGTTCTGCACCGCCTCCAGGGCGCAGCGGATCTTCGGCAGCATGCCACCGTGGATCGTGCCATCGGCAATCAGCGCCTGAACCCGCCCCGCGTCCAGCCCGGTCAGCAGCTCGCCCCCGCCATCCAGTAGACCAGCGGTGTTGGTGAGCAGGATCAGTTTCTCGGCCTGCAGCACCTCGGCCAACCGTCCGGCCACCAGATCCGCATTGATGTTGTAGCTGCGACCGTCGTCACCCACACCGATGGGCGCGATCACCGGGATGAAGGCGCCGCTGTCGAGCATGTCGACCAGCGCCGGGTCGATACCGGCAACTTCGCCGACCTGACCGATATCGCGGCTGGGGTCCGTATCGCTGTCGGACAACGTCAGCTTGCGTGCCCGGATCAGTCCTCCGTCCTTGCCGCTAAGACCAACTGCGCGTCCGCCCTGGCTGTTGATGAGCTGGACGATTTCCTTGTTGACCAGACCACCAAGCACCATCTCGACCACATCCATGGTTTCGTCGTCGGTTACACGCATACCATCGACGAAACGGCTCTCCTTGCCGATGCGCTCCAGCAGGCTGCCGATCTGCGGCCCGCCACCGTGCACCACCACGGGCCGGAAACCCACCAGCTTCATCAGCACGATGTCGCGCGCGAAACTGCGCTTCAGCTGCTCGTCGACCATCGCATTGCCGCCGAACTTGACGACGATGGTGCGACCACGGAAGCGCTGGATGTAGGGCAATGCCTCGGTCAGGACCCGGGCGACCTCTGCCGCCTCAGTGGGACTTTGACTCATGACTGTCTCCGTGTGGAATTCCCTGTCAGAAACCGGGCTCGGTCCCCGGGCTGGCCTCCGCCAGCAAGTCCCTGAAGGCGGTCTTGATGCGCTCCAGCGCCACTTCGTCATCCGCCTCGAAACGCAGCACCAGGCAGGGTGTGGTATTTGATGACCGCACCAGGCCCCAGCCATCGCTGAAATCCACCCGCAGGCCGTCAATTGTCGTGATCTGGGCGTCCGGGAAGCGCGCCCGCTGCATCAGGCGCTCGATCACCCGTGGCGGCTCGCCTTCCTCCAGATGCACCTTCAGCTCGGGCGTGCTGACCGTCTCCGGCAATTCGGCGAAGACCTCGGCACTGGGCCTCGGGTCATGGGCCAGGATCTCAAGCAGCCGGGCGGCGGTATACAGGCCGTCGTCGAAACCGTCCCAGCGGTCGTTGAAGAATATATGCCCGCTCATCTCGCCGGCCAGGGGTGCACCGGACTGCTTGAGCTTGGCCTTGATGATCGAGTGTCCGGTCTGCCACATAACCGGCACACCGGCATGCTCTTCGATAATCCGCGCCAGATGGGCGGAGCATTTGACGTCGAAGATGATATCCGCCCCGGGCTTGACCGCGAGGATCTCACGCGCGTACAGCATCATTTGTCGGTCCGGCCAGATGATCTTGCCGGTACCGTCAACCACACCCAGACGATCGCCGTCGCCATCGAAAGCGAGGCCGACATGAGCATCCACCTCGGCGACCTTCTCTATCAGAGTCTGCAGGTTCGCCGGGTCGGCGGGATCGGGGTGATGGTTGGGGAAGCTGCCATCCACATCGCAGAACAGCTCATGCACCTCGCATCCGAGTTCGCGCAGCAGACGCGGCGCGATGCCACCGGCAACGCCGTTGCCGCAGTCGACAACGACGCGCAGCGGCCGGGTCAGCTTGACGTCGGCCAGGATCCGCGTCAGATAGTCCGGCACCACATCCAGCAGGCGCAGATCACCGGCCACTGGCGCCCGCAGCAGCCGCCCATCCTGCAGCCGATCATACAGGCCGGCAATGGCGTCGCCGGACAGGGTTTCGCCGCCCAGCATGATTTTCAGCCCGTTGTAATCCGGCGGATTGTGACTGCCGGTTACGACGACACCGGAACCGGTCTGCAAATGGTAGGTGGCAAAATACATGACCGGTGTCGGCACCTGACCGATATCGATGACATGCACGCCAGTGCTGCGCAGTCCCTCGCCCAGAGCATCGGCCAGTGCAGGACTTGACTCGCGGCCATCGCGGGCCACCACCAGGGTATCCAGACCGCGGTCCACGGCCTCGCTGCCGATGGAGCGCCCAATCTCATGCACTACGGCCGCATCCAGCCCGGCATCGACCCGGCCGCGGATATCGTAGGCGCGAAACAGGTCTCGCCGGATTGCCGGTGCCGTGGGCCTTCCTGTATCGGATTCTGAATCCCTTGTCATGGCAATCTCCCTGGTGTCCGCCGAGGTCCTGCTCGGTTCAGTCGCTACCACCCGCCTGCCGGTAACATGGCCCCGTCCCTGTAACAGCAGGTAAAGAACGCTCAGTAAAGCAAGCGACGACGCATAGAGGAAAAGCGGCGAGGATAGCGCCGGCCGCGCCTCCGGCACCAGCGGCTGAGTCGCCTGGAGCACCCAGAGCGTGCCGGCTACCGGCACGCGCTCCGTCACCTCGGCGGTATCACCGACCTCACCCAGCAGGGGCACCTCGCCACCATCCGCATCCTGCTGAAGCAGCGCGACCGATGGGCCGCCGGGGGCGCGGTCAAGCTGGCGCTGCAGCCAGCCGATGGGCTGACGCAGTATCAGGTGGGCTCGCGGTTCGCCGGCAAAAGAGACTGGCCGCAGGAAGTAGATCACCACCTCACCGTCCGACAGCCGGTGCGCTTCGGGAGGCATGCGCTCGGTACCCCGTTCCGCCCGCTGCAGCATGTCATGCAGGGCAAAGCCAATGGGCGGAACTGCACGCGGCATCGGTTCATCAATGCCCAACGGCAGCAGCCAGAGTGTGTTGATCTCGTCGGTGATTTCAGTCGGTAGACTCAGATCGACAGCGCGCCGCTGCACCACCGGATCCTCGGCACGCTGACCAAGCCAGCGCTCGCTCCAGGCAACCCCCTCGGCCACGGCATTGGCCTGCGCCTGCATCTGCAGAACCCGGATTTCGACTGCCTGGTGATGCAATCGTGCTGCCGCCCGCTCCTGGGCATACCAGACTGCGAGCGGCAGCAGCAGGAGCAACAGGATGAGGCCCGGTCGCAGCCAGCCACGGGCATGGTCGGCGATGCCCGCCACCGCTCAGTCAGTCCCCGTATGACCGAAGCCGCCGTCGCCACGGACCGAAGCATCGAATGTGGACACCTGCTCCAGACGCGGACGCAGCACTGGCACGAAAACCAGCTGCGCGATCCGTTCGCCGGCGGCAATGGCGTAAGTATTCTGGCCTCGATTCCAGCAGGACACGAACAACTGCCCCTGGTAGTCGGAATCGATCAGCCCCACCAGATTGCCAAGCACGATGCCGTGTTTATGCCCCAACCCCGAACGGGGCAGAATTACCGCCGCGACGTTGGGATCTCCGATATGAATTGCCAGACCACTCGGGATCAGCAGCGTCTGGCCCGGCGCCAACTCCACATCCCCCTCCAGACAGGCCCGCAAATCGAGGCCGGCGGACCCGTCGGTGGCGTAGTCCGGCATCGGAAACTCACGGCCCAGACGGGGATCGAGCACCTGCATCTGAACGGATTGCAGCATCCTTACTCCCTGCTCATTCGGTCGGCGATGAAGGCAATCAACTCGGCTGCAACTTGTGCCTTCGAGGCCGGGCCCAGCCAGCAATCACCATCCTGCCAGCGCAACCACAGGCGATTGAGGTCAACATCGAAACCGCTATCCGGCTGCCCCACCAGATTGGCAGCAATCAGATCCAGCCCCTTACGCCGGCGTTTGTCCTCGGCATGGCCCTGCAGATCTTCCGTTTCGGCTGCAAAACCAACCGTGAAGGGCCGCGGTGAGGCAGCGGCAACACTAGCGAGAATATCCGGATTACGCTCCAGCGCCACCTGCATCTGTTGCTCGCGCTTCTTGATCTTCTCCGCCGCCACCTGCTTCGGTCGGTAATCCGCCACGGCCGCGCAGCCGATGAACAGATCACAGCCATCCAGCAACCCCAGCACTGCATCGTGCATCTGTCCGGCGGTTTCAACGTCAGTGCGATGCACCCCGATAGGCGAATCCAGCGTCACTGGCCCGGCAACCAACTCCACCTCGGCGCCGGCATCGCGCGCCGCCGCTGCCAGGGCGAAACCCATACGGCCGGAGCTGCGGTTACTGATGAAGCGTACCGGATCCAGCGCCTCGCGGGTCGGCCCGGCGGTCAGCACCACGCGTTTACCCTGCAGCAGCCGCGGTCCGAAAAGACCCCCGACATGCCGCACCAGTTCCAGCGGCTCCAGCATGCGGCCAGCGCCCTGCTCACCGCAGGCCTGATCACCAACACCCGGTCCGAATATGGCAACGCCGCGTTGTTCGAGGATGGCTACGTTGCCGCGCACGGCCGGGTGCAGCCACATGACGCGATTCATTGCCGGCGCCACGGCCAATGGTGCCTCGGTAGCCAGACACAGGGTCGTCAGCAGATCGTCGGCCTGACCATGCGCCAGACGCGCCAGTACATCGGCGCTGGCTGGAGCGATCAGCACGGCATCCGCCCAGCGGGCAAGGGCAATATGTCCCATTGCCGCCTCGGCCTCGGGATCCAGCAGACTCGTGTGCACCGGCTGACCCGATACCGCCTGGAATGTCAGTGGCGTAACAAACTCGGTGGCCGCGCGGGTCATGACCACCCGCACCTCGGCGCCGGCCTCGCGCAGTCGACGCACCAGATCGGCACCTTTATAGGCAGCAATGCCTCCGGTCACACCAAGAATGATATGCCGCCCCTGCAGCGAACTTCGCGTCATTTAAGCATCCAGAATCGTGCCAATGAAACGCTCATTCGTTCCGACAACGCGCTGCAGCCATTGCCACGTCACGACGCCAACGAATCAGCATGGCGTTCAGTGTAGGGAAACTGGCGGTTGCCGGCATCCACGTAAGTCAGTCACCCATTGAGCTGCGGCTGCTCCCATGGCACAGAAGCCTCCAGGCGCTCGCGCAAATCCGACTCGGAAAGGGCCTGCAATTCCTGTTGGGCTTCAAGCCGCGTTTCGGCCGCAAGCATCGCCTTGCGCACGCCATCGCCGCCTTCCGGCACCAGCAGCACGACGAGCATGCCGTAAGATTCTCGGCCGATACTGGCAGACCAGGACTGCCCCTGCTCATCACGGAAGGCTCGCATGCTACCTCCTGCCTCGGGGAAAAGCTGAGTAAGGCGATGTCTACATCATGCCACGCTCGGCCAGCGAGACCGGCTCGCCGTCGCCAATCACGAAATGATCCAGCAGGCGAATGTCCACCAGACCGAGGGCATCCCGCAGCCGTTCGGTGATGCGCTGGTCGGCGCCGCTGGGCTCGGCCACACCGGACGGATGATTGTGAGCGAGGATCACTGCTGCCGCATTCAGCGTCAGCGCCCGCTTCACTACCTCCCGCGGATGCACACTTGCCGAATCGATGGTGCCGCGAAACATCTCCTCGAAGCGCAGCACCCGGTGTCGATTGTCGAGAAAAAGCACCGCGAACACTTCATGCGGATAATGCCGCAGGCGAGCAGTGAGAAAGGATGCGGTCTGACGCGGCGAGGTCAGACTCTGGCCACGCTGCAACTCGCCGTGCAGGTGCCTGCGGGCGATTTCGAGCACGGCCTGGAGCTGCGTGAACTTGGCATCGCCGAGTCCGGGCGAGGCACAGAAGGTGTCGCGATCCGCCTCCAGCAAAGGCCGCAGCCCGCCGAAGTGCTGCAGGAGCTGGCGCGCCAGATCGACGGCACTCCTGCCGGCAATCCCGGTGCGCAGGAAGATGGCGAGCAGTTCGGCATCGGACAGTGCCGCAGGCCCCTGGGCCAGAAGGCGCTCTCGCGGCCGCTCCGATGCCGGCCAATGATTGATTCCCATGCAGACGTTCTCCTTCCCTGGAGTGACGCCGCGGCGGACATGCTGTCCGCCGATCCATTGCCCTGGGGCAATCCCGGTTTACACCATTGCTGCGCGCAGCTTTCCCATGGCGTTCTTTTCCAGCTGCCGGATCCGCTCGGCGGACACCTGGTACTGGTCGGCAAGCTCCTGCAGGGTCGTCTTGTCGTCCAGCAACCAACGGCGCTGCACGATGTCCCGGCTGCGCTCATCCAGACCGTCCAGCGCCTGGCGCAGGGAACTGGTCTGATGGGCGTTCCAGTCCGACTGCTCGGTGGCGGCGGCCGGATCCATTGAGCTGTCCTGCAGGAAAGCGGCCGGCGAGCGCACCACCGCGTCCTCGTCGTCGGACTCGGGTTGCGGGTCGAAAGCGATATCGTGACCGCTTAGCCGGGACTCCATCTCCACAACGGTTTCCGGCTTGACGCCGAGATCTCCGGCAACGCGTTTGACTTCGTCCGCAGACAGCCAGCCGAGCCGCTTCTTGGAACTGCGCAGATTGAAGAACAGTTTGCGCTGGGCCTTGGTCGTGGCGACCTTGACGATGCGCCAGTTACGCAGGATATATTCGTGGATCTCGGCACGGATCCAGTGCACGGCGAACGAAACCAGGCGTACCTTGACCTCGGGATCAAAGCGCTTGACCGCCTTCATCAGACCGATATTGCCTTCCTGAATCAGGTCAGCCAAAGGCAAACCGTAGCCGTTGTAGCCACGCGCGATGTGCACCACGAAGCGCAAATGCGCCAGCACCAGCTGACGGGCGGCCTCCAGATCCTCGTTCTGCCGATAGGCGATGGCGAGCGACTGTTCATCCTCGACGCTCAATACCGGAATCTGGTTGACGGCCTGGATATAGGCCTCTTCACTGCCCGATCGCAGGGGCAGCTGCTGATAATTGGTCGTTGCCACGGCAGTTGCCATGTTGATATACCCCCGATTAGGAATTTGATGCTCTAAATTTTAGCAGTCACTGGCTTAGAGTGCTAAGAGGGCAAAAGGGTTCCTAACAAAAAGGGCAGGGCGCGGTTTTACGTGTAACGTTTTACGCCAACCACCTAAAACGTAAAACTCTTACCCCTAAAACTTTTCGTTAATCTACTTCGGCTCAATCGCTGCCAGATGACGACCGACAGCGAGCCAGGAACCGGTCAATCCAAGACCGATGCCGACCAGACAGAGCAGGCCAAAGCCGCCGAGGCCGGGGCCGACCAGGATGGGACCTGTCTGGTAGAGCCGGGCCAGTTCAGACGCCGGCCCGTCCAGGGCAAGTCGCACACCGCCAACCAGAACCGCCGACGTCAGACCGCCCAGAGCCCCGTACCAGAGACCCTCGTAGAGAAACGGACGGCGGATGAAACCATCGGTCGCGCCAATGAGCTTGGCAATGACGATCTCCTCACGTCGGTTCTGGATCGCCAGCCGAATCGTGTTGCCGACCACCAGTACCACGGTCAGACCGAGCAGCGCGGCAATGAGCCAGACCGCGCGACGCAACAGATCGGAAATACTCTGCAGTCGCTCCACCCAGGCCAGATCCAGACGCACGCTATCGACGCCGTCTGCGGCCTGCACTTCGGCACCGAGGGCCTGCAGGCCTTCTGCACCCAGGCCGGGATCCGGAATCAGCACGATAACCGCCGGCAGCGGATTGTCATCCAGCAGGTCCAGCGCCTCGTCCATGCCCGCCATGCGCCGGAAATCAGCCAGCGCCTGATCGGGCGAAATAATGGTCGCTGCCTGCACCGGGGGACTCTGAGCGAGTTCGTCAGCCAGACTCTGGACGCGGGATTCCTCTACCGACAGATCCAGAAACACGGATAGCGAGGCACCGCGGTCCCAGTCGGCGCTAAGACGCTCGACGTTCTGCAGCAGCAACAGGAACAGCGCTGGCAGGGCCAGGGAAATGGCGAGCACGCCGACGGTCATCAGCGCCGACAACGGCATACTGACCAACCGACCCAGAGAACTCACCAGGGCGCGGCCATGGGCGATGGCCCATGCCGACAGCCCAGCGCGCAGGCGAGCCAGTCCGCCGTGCCCACGGCGGGCCGCACCGCGCGAAGGCCTGGCTGTCGGCCGCTTCATGCCGCCTCCCCGGCAGCCAGGTCCGAGGCCAAACGACCGTCCAGCAGGCCAATTCGACGAAAGCCGAGCCGCCCCACCAGTTCCATGTCGTGGCTTGCGATCAGCGTGGTCACCCCGACGCGGTTGAATTCAATAAAGAGTTGCATGATTTCGCCGGACAGGGCCGGGTCGAGGTTGCCGGTGGGCTCATCGGCGAGCAGGATCGGCGGCCGCGTGACCACGGCACGGGCTATCCCGACACGCTGTTGCTCGCCACCGGAGAGGGTCACCGGGTAGTACTTCTCGCGCCCGAGCAGACCGACCTTGTCCAGTGCCGCGCGCACGCGCCGGGAAATTTCCCGATGATCGGCAATGCCATTGATGATCAGTGGCAGGGCAACATTGTCGAACACCGTGCGGTCGTGCAGCAGCCGATGGTCCTGAAAGATCATGCCGACCCGGCGACGGAGGTAGGGAATATGGCGCCGTCGCAAGCGCGACAGATCGATGTCCGCAACCCGGATATGGCCGCGACTGGGCCTTTCCAGCAGGGCAATCAGCCGCAGCAGGGTGCTCTTGCCGGCACCCGAGGGGCCGGTGAGAAACGCCAGCTCGCCCTGCACCAGCTGGAAACTGAGGTCCTGCAGTGCCTCGTAACCACCGTCGTAACGCTTTCCCACATGCTCGAACCGAATCATGCGTGGGTGGCCCCGTCCTCCTCCTTCAGCACATCACCCAGCAAGGCATCGACGAAATCGGCGGCATTGAACGGGCGCAGATCATCGACACCCTCGCCAACGCCGATAAAGCGGATCGGCAAGCCTAGCTGCTGCGCCATGGCGAAGATCACACCACCCTTGGCGGTGCCATCCAGCTTGGTCAGCACCAGCCCGGTGACACCGACCGCCTCCTGAAAATGCCGCGCCTGGGACAGTGCGTTCTGACCGGTGCCGGCATCGACCACCAACAGGGTCTCGTGCGGCGCGGTTTCGTCCAGCTTGCCGAGCACGCGCCGCACCTTGCGCAATTCATCCATCAGATTGCTCTGGGTATGCAGGCGACCGGCGGTATCGGCAATCAGCACATCGGCGCCGCGGGACTGACCCGCCTGCAAGGCATCGAAGATGACCGAGGCCGAATCGGCGCCGCTATGCTGGGCGATCACCGGGATCCCGGTGCGCTCGCCCCAGCGCTGCAGTTGCTCGACGGCGGCGGCGCGGAAAGTATCGCCGGCCGCCAGCAGGACCTTGTGGCCTTCGCCTTTCCAGCGACTGGCGAGCTTGCCGATAGTAGTGGTCTTGCCGACGCCATTGACCCCCACCGTCAGCACCACCCAGGGCCTGTGCGTCACCGGGTCCGGTACCAGCGGCGCCTCACAGGGTTGCAGAATCGCCAGCATGTCGTCGCGCAGTGCGCGCATCAGGCTGTCCATGTCCTGCAGCTCATGCCGCTTCAGCCGAGCAGTCATGCCGTCAATGATGCGGCTGGTTGCCTCGACCCCGACATCGGCCATCAGTAGTCGGGTTTCCAGTTCCTCCAGCAGATCTTCATCAATGGTCTTGCGACCGAGGAAGACCGTCGCGAGACCCTCGGTCAGGCCACTTCGCGTCTTGCCCAGACGTTCGCGCAGGCGCCCGAAGAACCCGGGGCGTGACGGCTTTTCTGCCTCGCTGACGGAGCCTGCTTCCTGTTTTCCGCGTTTTCTGAAACCTAGCATCGCTCTCACGGTCACTACGGTGGCTGGTGTGCGTATCCTATCACCGAGATTACCCCGCGGGAGTTGAGACTTATGAACGGCATGTTGCAGCGAATCTGGCGGCCACTCGGCCTGCTTCTGATCGCAGTCCCTCTTGCCGCCGGCGCCGTTGAAAGCGGCGTCCACGAATACACGCTGGACAACGAGATGCGCCTGCTGGTGAAGCCGGATGCGCGGGCCCCGGTGGTGGTGACCCAGCTCTGGTTCCCGGTGGGTTCCAGCCACGAGCCGAGCGGCCTGACCGGTGTCTCCCACGTGCTCGAGCACATGATGTTCAAGGGCACGAGCACCAGGGAGACCGGCAGCTTTTCGCACATCATCTCGCGGGAGGGCGGTCGGCTGAACGCCTTCACCGGCCAGGATTTCACCGGGTATCACGAGCAACTCGGCGCCGACCGGCTGGAAATTGCGCTGGAGTTGGGCGCCGACCGTCTCGCCAACATCCAGTTCGACGAGGAGGAATACGCCCGTGAACTGGAGGTGGTCAACGAGGAGCGGCGTGAGCGCGTTGACGACAATCCGCTCGGAGTGGCCCGGGAGCGCTTCAATGCCATGGCCTGGGACACCAGCCCCTACCGACAGCCCATCATCGGCTGGCAGCACGACCTGGACCAGCTCTCGCTGGACGACGTCCGGCAATGGTACGAGGACTGGTACGGCGTCAACAACGCCATTCTGGTGGTGGCCGGTGACGTCGAACCGGATGCAGTTTACGAACTGGTCAAGGAGCACTTCGGTTCACTGGAACCGCGACCTACACCGACACTCAAGGACCAGCCGGAAATTCCGGGCCTGGGGGAAAAACGTGCCAGCCTGCGGATCACCAACGCCACGCCATTCCTGATGATGGGTTACCACGTACCATCGCTGGCGACTGCGGAAGAGCGCGAGGAGTCCTATGCCCTGAGCCTGCTCGCCAGCATTCTCGACGGCGGCGACAGCGCGCGTCTGCCACAGCGCCTGGTGCGCGACCAGGAGGTGGCCAGCAGTATCAGCGCAGGCTATCGAGGCCTGGCGCGATTGGATACCCACTTTTCATTGAACGGCAGGCCGTCCCGGGACGGCAACCTGGACGATCTGGAAGCGGCACTGCGCGCGGAAATCGAACGCCTCATTGACGAGGGCGTCAACGAAGACGAACTGGAGCGAGCCCGGGTTCAGGCACGGGCAGACTACGTCTACCGGCTGGATTCGGTGTTCTACCAGGCCATGGAGATCGGCCTGCTGGAAACAGCCGGTCTGGGTTGGCAGATGATGGACGAGTTCCAGCAGGCCATCGAAGAGATCACGCCGGAGCAGATCCAGGAGGTCGCGGTCCGTTACCTGGTGGATGACCGCCTGACCGTGATGCACGTTCTGCCGGCGGACGACGACGGCGCCGGTCGCATGCCGATGATGCCCTCACCTGCCGGTGACACCGGCTCCGCCCCCGCTGAAGACTCCGGATACTGAGGTCGATGACCATGCCGCTTATGACCCTGCGCAGATCCATTCCGCTAATCCTGTTCGCCACGCTGAGCCTGTTGCTGGCGGGCCGCGCACTGGCTGGTGGACCGGAGATCCAGCACTGGACCACCGATAACGGTCTCGACGTCTATTACGTGCAGACCGACACCCTGCCGCTGGTGGACCTCAGCCTGATGTTCGATGCCGGCAGCGCCCGCGACGGCGAGCTTCCCGGCCTGGCCGCGCTCACCAGCAATCTGCTCGGAGAAGGTGCGGACGGACTCAACGCCGGCGAGATCGCCCGCCTGTTCGAGGATCAGGGCGCCCGCTTCTCCAGCAGCAGCGGCCGTGATTACGCCTCCGTGGAACTGCGCAGCCTGAGCGACCGCGACACCCTGGATGCGGCCCTGGATGCCCTGGTGCGCGTTGTCTCGAAACCGGACTTTGACGCAGACGTGCTCGACCGCCAGCGGCGGCGCATGCTGGTCTCGTTGGAGAATTCGGCGCGAAATCCGGGCGCGGTCGCCGGCCGGGAATTCTGGAAGGCCGCCTACGGTGATCACCCCTACGCCAGCAACCCTGGCGGCACCGAAGACAGCCTGGAGGCCATCGGGCGCGACGACGTGGTCGACTTCCACCAGCGGTTCTACGTTCGCGAGAACGCGACCCTGGCGGTAGTCGGCGATCTGGATCGGGGACAGGCCGAGCGACTGGCCGAAATGCTTGCCGGCGCCTTGCCCTCGGGCGAGAAACCGGAGGCCATTCCCGAGCCGTCGCTGCCGGAGTCGGCGCAGACCATCCGCATTCCGTTCCAGACCTCACAGACCCACATCATCATGGGGCACCCTGCCTATGCCCGTGGCGATGAGGCTCACTTCCCCCTGCATGTCGGCAACCACGTCCTGGGTGGCAGCGGTCTGGTGTCACGGCTGGCCATCGAGATGCGCGAGGAACGCGGTCTGTCCTATGGCGTCTCCAGCAGTTTCCTGCCCATGCGGGCCCGCGGACCATTTCGCCTGAGCACGCGCGTGCGAACGGATCGCACAGAGGAAGCCCTGGAGGTGCTGCGGAGCGAGCTCCAGTCGATCCGCGACCACGGCCCCGGCGACGAAGAACTGGACGATGCCCTGCGCAATATCACCGGCAGCTTCCCGTTGAACCTGGACAGCAATTCCAAGATCGCCGGCTACGTCGCAAGCATCGGCTTCCATGGCATGCCGCTGGACTATCTCGACACCTTCATAGAACAGGTCGAGGCGGTAGACAGGGAGAGTATCGTCCGGCACTTCCAGGAACAGGTGGATCCCGAGCGGATGATCACCATCATCCTCGGGCCCGAGAACAATGACGACGACTGACAGCCTCGCGCCGCCGCAGTAGAGTCATCGCCTGAGCCAGGGCAAGGCTGACTGAGTTCCATGTCCGCGTTGCCATCGAGGGAAGAGCATGGCCGGGCGGGGAAAACAGCGGTTGAGGATCATCGGCGGTCGCTGGCGCGGTCGGCGTCTGGAGATTGCCGATCTGCCCGGCCTGCGGCCAACCGCCGACCGCAACCGCGAAACGCTGTTCAACTGGCTGCAGCCGGTATTGCCCGGGAGCCGCTGTCTGGACCTCTTTGCCGGCAGCGGAGCATTGGGCCTGGAAGCCGCCTCCCGCGGTGCAGAGCGGGTCGTGCTGGTGGAGCAGGCGGTGCCGGCGGTACGGCAGCTACGCGAGGCCATCCGCCTGCTGCAAGCTGACAACGTCAGCGTCTGGCCCGGCGATGCGCGCGAATTCCTCCGCGCGCAATCCCAGGCCTTTGACATCATCTTCCTCGACCCACCGTTCAGCAGCGGCCTGCTGACATCGATCTGCGAGCAGCTGGAACAGGCCGGCTGGATGGCGGCCGATGCCCGCATTTATCTGGAACACGCTGCCACCGAAACACCGCCCCCATTGCCCGAGAACTGGCAGCTCCTGCGCGAGAAAACCGCCGGCCAGGTGCGGTACGCCCTGTATCAACGGGTAGTCCGGCCCTGAAACTGGTTTTGCAAAGCGCTGCCGATACTGGTGTGATTTGCGCTCGAGAAACCGCTGAGGGCTTCCAGGGATGAGTATCACCGCCGTCTATCCGGGCACTTTTGACCCGATCACCAATGGCCATATCGATCTGGTGGAACGCGGTGCCCGGCTGTTCGACAGCCTGGTGGTGGCGGTTGCCGCTTTTCCGAGCCCATCGAAGAAACCCGCATTCACGATCGAGGAACGGGTAGCCATGGCGAGTGAGGCCCTGGCCCATGTCCCGAACGTCGAGATCACATCCTTCAATACGCTGCTTGCGCATTTTGTCCGCGAACGCAGCGCCCATGTGATTGTGCGCGGCTTGCGGGCGGTATCGGATTTTGAATATGAATTCCAGCTTGCCAGCATGAACCGTCAACTGATCAGCGACGTCGAAACCATCTTTCTGACGCCGGCTGAGCAATACGCCTACATCTCCTCAAGTCTGGTGCGTGAGGTGGCGGCCCTGGGTGGCGACATTTCCAAGTTCGTGCAGCCGCCGGTCGCCGAGGCACTGATCCGCCGGCTGTGCATCAAGGACTGAAGACCATGCAGGCCCGCCAGAGACTGACCCGATTATTTGCCGCAATGCTGCTGCTCGTCGCCGCCGCCGTCCCGGCCGCGGAAAGGCCCCCCGGCGCAGCGATTGCCACAGCCCATCCGATGGCCACCCAGGCCGCCCGCGAGATACTCGAACAGGGTGGCAATGCCTTTGATGCGGCGGTGGCGGTGACTGCATCACTGGCCGTGGTCGAGCCCTACAGTAGCGGTATTGGGGGCGGCGGCTTCTGGTTGCTGCATCGGGCCGACGACGGCCACCAGGTCATGGTGGACGGTCGCGAAACCGCGCCGGGTGAGGCTCACTCATGGATGTACCTGGATGCGGACGGTGAACCGGTCAGCGGGGCCTCACTGAACGGCCCGCTGGCCGCCGGCATCCCCGGAACCCCGGCGGCGCTGGCGCACATCACCGAACAATACGGCCATCTCAGCCTGAGCCAGAATCTGGCGCCGGCCATTCGTCAGGCCCGCCACGGATTCCCGGTGGATCGGCACTATCGACGATTGATGGGCTTCCGCAAGGACGCCGTCAGCGAGTGGCCGGATGCCGCAAGAATCTTTCTGCTCGATGGCGAGATCCCGCGCGAGGGGCATCTGATCCGCCAGCCGGACCTGGCGCGGACGCTGGAGCGCATCGCGGAGCAGGGTCACGCGGGGTTCTATCACGGCGAACTGGCAGAGAAGCTGGTGCGGTCGACCCGCGATGCCGGCGGCATCTGGCAACTGGAGGATTTCGCCGATTATGCCATCGTCGAACGGGATCCGGTGATCATCGACTATCGCGATATGCGGATCACCGCCGCCAGCCTGCCCTCTGCCGGCGGCGTGGCCCTGGGCACGATGTTCGGCCTGCTGGCCGAGCATGATCTGGACAGTCTGGACCGCGTCACCCGCATTCATCTGATCGCCGAGACCATGCGCCGCGCCTACCGGGACCGCAGCCTGTTCCTGGGTGACCCCGACTTCATCGAAGACCCCACCGCGCAACTCACCGGTGAGGACCATCTGCGCCTGCTGGCCAGCGATCTGGACCTGGAACGCGCTACCGACTCCGGTGATCTGCCGGCGCCCCGGCAACAGGGCGAGGACACGACACACTTCTCGATTATCGATGCAGACGGCAACCGGGTTGCCGCGACACTTTCCATCAACTATCCGTTTGGTTCGGGCTTTGTCGCCGCCGGCACCGGTGTGCTGCTGAACAACGAGATGGACGATTTCGCGACCCGACCGGGTGAGCCCAATGCGTATGGCCTGATCGGCGGCGAACCGAACCTGGTGGAACCGGGGAAACGTCCGCTATCGAGCATGACCCCAGCCTTTATCGAGACCGATGACCGCATTGGCATTCTCGGCAGCCCGGGTGGCAGTCGCATCATCACCCAGGTCATGCTGGGAATTCTGGCCTTCGCCGAGGGCGAAAGCGCTGCAACCTGGGTCAGCCGCCCCCGCTATCATCATCAGTACGCGCCGGATCGCATCCAGCATGAACCCGGTGCCTTTGACCTGCACACAATCAGGGCGCTGGAAGCGCTTGGCCACAGCGTCGAATCCGCCGGCCGCCAGTACGGCGACATGCAGGCGGTGCTCTGGCATCGTGGCGAGAATCGGCTTGAGGCGGCGAGTGATCCGCGTGGCGGCGGCGAGGCGATCGTGCTGTCGCGGGAGCAGCACTGAAACGAACCGGCGTTGTCCAAGATACCGGGGACGGCCGGACGGGTACTCCGGTCGCTATCAATCTGCAACGGGATAGTCAGCATGAAAACACGTTATCGGGGACTGATTGCCGCTGGCCTGGCGGTGTTGCTACTACTGGCAAGTTTCGGTGCGCAGGCCAAGAAGAATCCGGAAGAATTGATCCAGGGGCTGTTCGACGAGGCCGTGGACGTTCTGCTGGAGAATCGGGATGCCATTACCGAAGATCGCCGGGTCGCCTTCGATCTGATCGACGAAATTCTGTCGCCGCATGTCGAGTACAACCTGATGTCGCGGCTGATACTCGGACGCCATGCGCGTGGCGCCTCGGACGAGACCATCGACCGCTTTGCCGATGCCTTCCGCGAGAACGCGATCCGCACCTATTCCGGCACGCTGTCTGACCATGTGGACGACGTCGTGCGGGCGGTGGACGGCAACGGCCAGGTCATGGAGATCGTCCGCGTAAGCGATCCGGATTCGCGCAACCGGGTGCAGGTCCAGACCCGACTGAACATCGACAATCCGGCGGTACCGGTGAATTACGAATTAATCCTTGATGAGGAACACGACGCCTGGCGGATCTACAACATCAGCCTTGAGGGCTTCAATTTCGTCATCAACTACCGCAATGAATACGGTTCCGTTGCCGACCGGCATGGGCTCGACGGCCTGATTGAGCGACTGGAGGACCGTAACGCGCGGGCCTGGTCGAACTAATAAGGGACAAGACGGATAACGGAACCAAAAAAAGCCTCCGGGCATCAGCCCGGAGGATAAGGTTACGCGCCAGGGTGGGCGGACGCGTCCTGTGATCGGGATGTCGCCAAGACGTCCCGACGGTGTTCTACACGGTCAGGTAGGTATAGCACAGGGTTGGGGGCCGCAAAAGAGTCCAGCCGGTGCAATCTGCACGCTTCGCTTTCAGATCGGGCAATCGCCCGGCCGACTCAGACGGCATCGCCCCGACGCCACATGGCCTGCTGCTCAGGGTCGGTAAACGTCCACTCACTGCGGGAAAAGCCTTCGTTGCTGACATCGAGCAGCAGCCAGCTGACGAATCCGGCCACCTCGCCCGGGTTTTCCAGCTTGCCCTGGGCATGCAGATCGAGAAACTTGTCGATGGCAGGGAAATCCTCACGCCGTTGCTGGCGCAGCAGAGTCTGCATCGGTGTATCAACCACCCCCGGACGAACACTGCCAACGGCAATTCCGCGCTCAGCCAATTCCAGCGACCAGACCTGATACAGCATGTACAGGGCCGCCTTGCTGGTGCAGTAGGCCCCCCAGCCGCTGTAACCGCTATGGGCGGCGCCCGATGAAATATGCAGAATCCGACCACCGTCCAGCCGGGGCAGCAGGGCCTGTGTCAGAAACAGCGGTGCCTCGACATTGATCGCCTGGCTGCGACGCCAGTCGGCCAGCGTGACATCCGCCAGCGGTGCCACGGGTTCGAGAACTCCGGCATTGTGCACCAGCACTGTCAGCGACCGCTCGCCCACCGCAGCAACAATCTCCTCCCGGCCCGAATCCGTCGCCACGTCCGCGGACAGAACGCTGATCCGGTCAGGATTCGCGCTTCGGGTTTCCGCCAGCGGTTCCTGCCGGCGCCCCACTGCCAACACGTCCAGATCACGGTCGGCCAGCGCATGGCACAGCGCCCGGCCAAGTCCCGTGCCGCCTCCGGTTACAACTGCAAGCGGGTTATTCATCAAGCCTCCTGAAAACTATTGACAGATCAATGCGGAAAACTGCCCGGATTTGGTGCTACGGTCAAAGCAGTATCACGGTCTTCCGCAGGAGCCGGGTCGGCATCGGGACCGTGGTCGGAAAGCATAACAAGTCCGGCTTCGAGGCCGGGCAACCCCATGGCGGGATGATCCATCATCGCCATGACATGGAGGAGACGAATCATGTCCTATCAGGACCTCTATCAGCGTGCTGTGCGTGATCCGGAAGGGTTTTGGCGGGAGCAGGCGGAAAAGCTGCCCTGGCACCAGACACCCCGGAAGATTCTGGGGAAAGACGACCAGGATCACTATCGCTGGTTTGCCGGCGGCCAGCTGAACATCTCGGAACTGGCACTGGACCGCCATGTGGAGGCAGGTCGTGGCGACCAGGCGGCGATCATCTATGACTCACCGGCCACCAACAGCCAGAGCCGATTGAGCTTCCGAGAGCTGCGTGACCGGGTCGCGCTTCTGGCCGGTGGGCTACGCGATCTGGGGGTTGCCAAGGGTGACCGGGTGGTTATCTACATGCCGATGGTGCCGGAGGCCGTAATCGCAATGCTGGCCTGCGCCCGGCTGGGTGCCATCCATTCCGTGGTTTTCGGTGGCTTCCAGCCCCATGAACTGGCGGTGCGCATCGACGATGCCCGCCCCAAGGTGCTGCTGACGGCAAGCTGCGGCATCGAGTTCAGCAAGGTCATCCCCTACAAGCCGCTGGTAGACGAGGCCATCCGCCGCAGCGCCGAGCCGCCACCCCGTACCGTGGTGCTGCAGCGGCCTGAGTGCCACGCCGACATGGACCCCGAACGGGACCTGGACTGGCAGGACGTTGTGGCGAAGGCGAAACCCGCCGATCCGGTACCAGTAGACGCCACGCATCCGCTCTACATCCTGTACACCTCCGGCACCACCGGCAAACCGAAGGGCGTGGTCCGCGACACCGGCGGTTATGCCGTAGCCCTGAATTTCAGCATGAAGTACGTCTATAACCTGGATCCGGGCGACGTCTTCTGGACCGCCTCGGATGTGGGATGGGTGGTTGGCCATTCCTATATTGTCTACGGTCCGCTGATCTACGGCTGCACCACGGTGGTGTTTGAGGGTAAGCCGGTGAGGACGCCCGATGCCGGGACCTTCTGGCGGGTCATCGCCGAGCATCAGGTCAAGGTGTTCTTCACCGCGCCGACCGCGTTCCGTGCCGTGAAGAAGGAAGACCCGGAGGCGAAACTGCTGGCCGACTACGACATCAGTTGCCTGCGGGCGATCTACCAGGCCGGCGAGCGGCTGGATCCTCCCACTTACGAATGGCTGAAACGGATCACCGGCCTGCCAGTAATCGACCACTGGTGGCAAACGGAAACCGGCTGGCCAATTGCCAGCAATCCGATGGGCATCGATCCGCAACCGGAGAAAAGCGGCTCGGCGACGTTTCCGGTACCCGGTTATCAGGTCGAGGTGCTGGACCCCAAGGGACAACCGGTGGAGGCCGGGACACAGGGCAACCTTGCCATCCGTCTGCCGCTGCCACCGGGGTGCCTGCCGACGCTGTGGAATGACCCGGCCCGGTTTCACAGCGCCTACCTGGAGCGCTTCCCGGGCTATTACGACACCTCCGACGGCGGTTTCATCGATGAGGACGGCTACATCTTCGTCATGGGCCGCATGGACGATGTGATCAATGTGGCCGGCCACCGGCTATCCACCGGCGAAATGGAAGAGCTGATCGGCGGCCACAGCGCGGTTGCCGAATGCGCGGTTGTGGGCCTGCGCGACGAGATGAAGGGCGAGACGCCGATGGGCTTTGTGGTGCTGAAGAACGGCGCCGATATCGACCATGCGACACTGGAGCAGGATCTGGTGGACATCGTGCGCAACGAAATCGGTGCCTTCGCCTGCCTGCGTCAGGTGGCGATCGTGCAGAAGCTGCCGAAGACCCGCTCCGGCAAGATCCTGCGCAAGAGCATCCGTCAGCTATCGTTGGAGAAGGACGTTTCGGTGCCGTCGACCATCGACGACCCGAGCAGCCTGGAAGAGATTCGCAGCGCCATGGACAAGGCCGGCCTGCGCCAGTTCTGACGATTACGCGGACAATAGCGAGGCTACCGGATGCGGCACTGCAGCATCCCGCAGTATGATGGTGTCAGGATGGGAAACGGAGCACCTGCGCCATGAGCAGCCATTACCTGGACCGTTTCTTTCGGCCCGGTTCGATCGCCTTGGTGGGGGCCAGCGACGAACCGGGCTCGGTGGGCGCGCAGGTGCTGGAGAACCTCCAGCAGGCAGGCTTCGCCGGTACCTTGCTCGCAGTCAATCCGTCGCACCGCCAGATCGGCGATCTGCCCTGTGTCGCCTCGGTGCTGGACCTGCCCGAGACGCCGGATCTGGCGATCATCAGTATCCCGGCGCGGGCCATTCCGCAGGTCATCGACCAATGTGGCCAGGCCGGCATACGCGCGGCAGTGCTCCTGGCACCCGACCTGGCGGAAGGTGACCAGTCAAGTTCGCTGAACCACATCGAAGCGCTGCGGCTCGCGCGTTTGCACGGCATCCGGCTGATCGGGCCCGACTGGGCCGGCCTGCTGCGGCCCTCCTCCGGACTGGTTGCCAGTTTTGGCACCGCCATGGCCCAGCCCGGCCCGCTTGCTCTGATCTCGCAATCCGGCGCTCTCAGCGGTGCAATACTGGACTGGGCCCCAACCCGTGGCATCGGCTTCTCCACCGTGGTTTCCCTGGGCGAGACCACCGATGTCGATGTGGATGAAATTCTCGATTATCTGGCACTGGATCCGCAGACCCGCAGCATTCTGCTGTACCTGGAACGGATCAACGACGCCCGCGGATTTCTCAGCGGCCTGCGGGCCGCGGCACGCCTGAAACCGGTAATCGTCATGAAGTCCGGCCGCGCGCCGACAGAAATCTGCCCCAGCCGCTCGCACGCCAGAGCGCTGATCGATCCCGACAAGGCGTTCGACGCCGCGATTGCGCGTGCCGGTGCCGTGCGCGTGCCCAACATGACGCAATTGCTGTCGAGCGCGCTGCTGCTGGCCGGCGGGCGGCGCCTGGCGGGCGATCGCATCGCGGTGCTGGCCAATGGTCACGGTCCGGGCCGGATTGCCGGCGACGTCATCGACAGGCGGCACCTGTCGCTGGCCCCTCTCAAGGAGACCACACGGCAGGCGCTGCGCCTGCGCGTTCCGCGTTCACACTCGGTCGCCAATCCGGTGGACATGCCCTGCGAAGTGGCGCCAGGCGATTACGCCGCCTGTCTGGACGACTGCCTTCGGGACAAGGGGGTCAACGGCGCCATCGCCATCTTCACGCCACAAAGCCGTATCGAAGCCGCTGAGACAGCACAGAAGGTGACTGATGTCGCCAATACCTCGCAGAAACCGGTACTGGCCTGCTGGATGGGCGGTGATGCCGTGGAGCCCGCTCGTCGCCATTTCAGTGCCAGCCATTTTCCCAGCTATGGCACACCGGAGAACGCGGTCGAGGCACTGGCGGCGCTATCCCGCTACCGCCGTAGTCAGGCGCTGCTGGCCCAGCTCGCAAATGCACCGGGGGATCTGGAGAGTCCGGATATCCAGGCCGCCTCATCGATTGTCGACAAGGCGCTGCGGGCCGGGCTGGACCGATTGACGCCGGAGCAGGCCAAGGCCGTACTGCAGGCCTTCCGTATTCCGGTGACCCCGACCTACGTGGCGCGCAGTCGTGCCGAGGCCTGTGAGCAGGCTCGTTCGCTTGGCTTTCCGGTGGCACTGAAGATCAACAGCGCAGCCATTATCCGCAAACTCGCCGCCGGCGGCGTGCACCTGAATCTGGTCGATGAGGACGCGGTGACGCAGGCATGGGACGACATCATGCAGGCCATGGCGCAGCGCTATCCGGGAGTTGCCACCGATGGCTGCTCGGTGGAACCCATGCACACGCCCCGCAACGGCCATGAGGTCATGCTCGGGGTCGCCAGGGATGCGGTTTTCGGCCCGGTGATCGGCTTTGGCGCCGGCGGCTCGATGGTCGAGGCAATCCGCGACATCGCTGTTTCCCTGCCACCGTTGAACGACTTCCTGGCCCGGGATCTGGTCCGCCGCACCCGCCTGTCACGCTATCTGGACGACGGCGAGGGGCTGCCGCTGGCAGCCCTGGAGCAGGTTCTCCTCCAACTCTCGGATCTGGTCTGCAGCCTGCCGTCGGTCACCGATATCGACATCAATCCAATGATCGTTGACCACGGCACCGCGATCGCCGTCGATGCCCGGATCCATATCAGCCCGGCGAAAGTCGACACCGGTTACGGGCACATGGCCATCATGCCCTATCCGGCGAATCTTGCGCGTGAAGTCGAGCTGCGGGACGGCAGCGTCGTGCTGCTACGCCCGATACGTCCGGAAGACGCCGACATGGAGGCCGCCTTCGTACGGTCCCTGTCGCCGCGGTCGCGCTATCTGCGCTTCATGGAACACATGAGCGAACTCAGCACATCAATGCTTGTCCGCTTCACACAGATCGATTACGACCGGGAAATGGCCCTGGTTGCCCTGGCGCCGGGAGACGGCGGTGAAGAGCTCACCCAGGTCGGCGTCAGTCGCTACATCATCAATCCGGACGGCAACAGTTGCGAGTTCGGGCTCGTCGTCTCCGACGACTGGCAGGGCCGCGGTCTGGGTCGCGCGCTGATGGAGGCATTGATGCACTGCGCGCAACAGAGGGGACTGAGCCGAATAGAAGGTCAGGTGCTGGCCGCCAACCAGGGCATGCTTGCGCTGATGCAGCGACTGGACTTCATCCGGCGACCGGACCCGGACGACGACTCCATGGTTCTGGTGGAACGAACACTGACCGCAGAGACCGCGACGAACATGACATGAGGCTTCGCGTATCCTTTTGGCAACGCTTGCGCAGGGCATCGCCTGGCCTCAGCATTGCGTCATTTCGTTTCGCCGGGAGTTTCCATGTCTGATTATCTGCTGCCCGCCCTGATAATCGGTGGCGTGCTGCTCGTTGCGCTGGTGCTGCTGTTGGCGCTTCGCCGACGCCGCAGGTTGCGCCTGGCCGGTCGAGCCCTGCTGGCGCCGGCACATGCCGGTTTCTTCCACATCCTGCGCGAGGCGCTGCCAAACCACGCGGTGCTGGTGCATGTGCCGCTGAGTGCCTTCATCGAGCCCAGCGGCCTGTCCGCGCGCCGCAGCGAACAGCAGATGCGGGAACTGGATCAGCAGGGCACGGATTTCCTGATCTGCGATGCACAGATGCGTCCCGTGGCGTGCATCGGTCTCGACTCAGAGCCGGACAAGGCCACCAGAGCCTCGCTGGAGGCGGCGAAGATCCCCTTCCTTGGCTGGCGCAGCAGTGCCCTGCCCACGCGTCAGGAGATTGCCGACACCGTCGCTGCACTGCGGAGCCCGGTTGCCGCCCCGGCCACGCGGGATCCGGCTGCGGAACGCGTCGAGCCCGGCCTGGGCATGGACGATCTGCCTGATCTTGATGAGGGTCGGCGCGAACCGAGGCTCTGATCGCGGACCTGGCTGTCAGAGCAGCGTGCGGATCGGTGCGCCAGCGCGCCAGGTGCGGATGTTTTCCGCAACCTGGTCACAGATGCGCTGCCGCGCCTCACGACTCGCCCAGGCGGTATGGGGCGTGACGATCAGGTTCGGTATACCGCCTTCCAGCAGCACATTGCCGTTCCTTGGAGGCTCTTCGCTGAGCACGTCAAAACCCGCACCGCCCAACCGCCCCGCGCGCAGCGCCTCAGCCAGCGCCCCCTCGTCCACCAGTCCGCCACGGGCGGTATTGATGAGAAGGGCATCCCGCTTCATCGCGGCCAGTTCCGGGGCACCGATCAGATTCCGGGTCGCCTCGGTAAGGGGACAATGCAGACTCAGCACATCCACCTGCGGCAGGAGCTCCGCCAGCGGTAACCGTCCGGGAGTCTCGCCACCACTGCCCGGCCGCTGCGCCAGCAGGACCCGCATACCAAAGGCCTCGGCGAGCAGCGCAACCCGCTTGCCCAGGGTTCCATGGCCAACAATGCCCAGGGTCAGGCCGGCGAGTTCACGGACCGGATAATCGAGCAGGCAGAATTGCGGGGCCTGCTGCCAGTCGCCGCGCGCCACCGCGGCGGAATAGTCGAGCAAGCGGGTGCTCAGCGCCAACATCAGTCCCAGTGCGTGCTGGGCCACCGCGTCCGTGCCGTAGCCACGCGCGTTGCAGACCTGGATTCCGGCATCGGCACAGGCGTCGAGGTCAATATTGTTGGTCCCGGTGGCGGCAACGCAGATCAGTTTCGGGGGCTTTTCCAGCGCCTGTATCTGCGGACGCCGGATGATGACCTTGTTGCTGATTACCACATCATGGCCGCGCATGCGTGCAACGGTGGCCTCTGCGTCGGTGCGGTCATGACAGTGCAGACTGTCGACGGCATCGCGCACGGCATCAAGGCTGACGCCCTCACCCACCGTCTCGCTGTCCAGAAACACCGCCTTCATCAATACCTCCTGCCCCGCCAGTAGCGGTCTTGGCGGACACGGGCCAGTTGTACACACCTTTGACAAGGCGCGCATCAGACCCGAGACACGACGCGGAAACCCGAGAACGCCGATAATTTAACGAAATTTCATTGCCTTAGGGCCGCATTTACAAGCCCTTTTCCATGCGTCGGGCCGACGAACCCGGTTCGGGCAGCGCCAGCCCGACTTTGTCCACACAGTTATCCACAGATGCTTGCACCACGAATTTGCGAGGGTATCATCCCCGAGGAATCCTCCCAGATTTCTTGCCCATGCAAATCGGACCGTATCGCTTCTGCGGCCAGGTCGTGCTCGCCCCGATGGCCGGCGTCACCGACCTGCCTTTCAGGCAACTCTGCCGGCGTCTCGGCGCGGCCATGGCGGTGTCCGAAATGCTGACGGCGAACCCGGACCTGCAGGATAGTCGCAAGACACTTCTGCGCGCCGCCCACGCCGGTGAGCCCGAACCGCGCAGCATCCAGATCGCCGGCGCCGAACCCGCGATGCTGGCCAATGCCGCTCGGCATAACGTCGCTCACGGAGCCCAGATCATCGACATCAACATGGGCTGCCCGGCGAAGAAGGTCTGCAACCGCCTTGCCGGCTCCGCGCTGCTGGCCGAACCGGATCTGGTCCGCGATATTCTGCAGGCCGTCACCGAAGCGGTGGAGGTGCCCGTGACGCTGAAGATCCGCACTGGCCCCGACCGCGACAATCGCAATGCCGTGGAGATTGCCCGCCTGGCCGACGCCTGCGGCATTCAGGCGCTGGCGGTGCACGGTCGCACACGGGCCGATGCCTACCGCGGCGAGGCAGAGCACGAGACCCTGCGCGCGGTGCGCCAGGTCTTTTCGCGGACCCTGCTCGCCAATGGCGACATCGCCTCGCCGGAGCGGGCATCAGAAGTCCTGGCCTCCACCGGTGCGGACGGCGTGATGATCGGTCGTGGTGCCCAGGGGCGGCCATGGATCTTTCGCGAGATCCAGCACTTTCTCGATACCGGTGAGCACCTGCCAGCACCCGCAGCGGATGAGATCGAGCAGCACTTCCTCGCCCACATCCAGGCACTGCACGCATTCTACGGGGAACGCCAGGGGCTGCGGATCGCACGTAAGCACATCGGCTGGTATCTGGCAGGCCAGCCTGGTGGCGAGGCCAGTCGCAAACAGTTGATGGCGGCTCAGTCCGGCACCGAGCAACTGCGCCAGATCCGCGACCACTTCGCCCGCCTGACGCGCGCCGAGGCCGCCTGATGCAGTCGCTACGCTGGCTGGCTATGATCATGGGCATGCTGTTCGGCTACAGCCTGGCCGGTCCTATCGGTGGTCTGGTGGGGCTTGCAGGTGGTTGGTGGCTGTGCCGTCGCAATGTGCTGAAGGCACCGCCACCGCCTCCTCCCCGGCGGCAGGCGGCCAGCCAATCCAGCGACAGAGTGAATGCCGCCTACCGGGAACTGGGAGTCGATCCGCATGCCTCAATGGAGGAGGTGCGGACGGCCTATCGGCGACGACTCAGCCGGACACACCCGGACAAGCTCGCTGCCAGCGGGGCCGACAAGGCGACACTGGACGCCGCAGCCGGTCGCACCCATGCCCTCCGAGAGGCCTATGACACAATCCGCAAGGCAAGAGCCGGTGAATAACCGACAGCCCGGCAGACGGGAGACGATATGACGCGACTCAAGGACATCCCGGTGGTGGTGGCCAGCGGTACCAAATTCGAGACCGAACAGGGGTTCCGCGCCATCAAGAACGGGGTAAAGCAGCAGCCCCAGGCAACGCCGGTTCCGCGCGGCCAGAAGCCGTCATGGCTGCGAGCCCGGATTCCGGCTGGCGCTGGCTATGAGTCGGTCAAGCGCAACGTCCGCGAGCACCGGCTGAGCACCGTCTGCGAGGAATCCATGTGTCCCAATATCGGCGAGTGCTGGAACGCCGGTACCGCGACCATCATGCTGATGGGTTCGGTCTGCACCCGGGCCTGCCGCTTCTGTGCCGTCGACACCGGCAATCCGAAAGGCTGGCTGGACACACAGGAACCGGCCAACACCGCCGAATCCGTGCAGTTGATGGGACTCAACTATGTGGTGCTGACCTCGGTGGACCGGGATGATCTGGCAGATGGCGGCGCCGGGCACTATGCAGCCTGCGTGCAGGCGGTCAAGGCACTGACCCCGGACACCGCGGTGGAAGCGCTAACACCGGATTTCTGCGGTCGCCTGGCGGATGTGGAAACCGTGGTCGACTCCGGCCTGGAGGTATTCGCCCAGAACGTCGAGACCGTGCGCCGCTTGACCCATCCGGTGCGCGACCCCCGTGCCTCCTACGAACAGACCCTGGCCGTGCTGGCCCACGCCAAGCAGCATCGACCGGAGGTGCTGACCAAGACCAGTCTGATGCTGGGGCTCGGTGAGACCGAGGACGAGATCCGGCAGACACTGGAGGATCTGCGTGCCGCCAGCGTGGATATCGTGACCTTCGGTCAGTACCTGCGGCCGACGGTGAATCACCTGCCGGTGGAGCGCTACGTGACACCGGACGAATTCGCCCGCTATCGGGAATGGGGGCTGGCGATGGGCTTTCTCGAGGTCGTCTCCGGACCGCTGGTGCGCTCCAGCTACCGCGCCGACAAGGTACTGGAGAAAAACAACGTGGGCCTGGGCGACGCCGTCTGAAGCATCGCCCCGACCGACGTTCAGGCCCAGGCCCCGCATAGGGGAGCGCCGGTCTATCCGGCACCCGTGTTTCCCTACAGCACCGCCTCTGCTTCCAGCGCCAGCCGCGAGCGTTCCACATCCTGCAGCGTGACGTGCGCGGCGTGGGGCCAGCGGCGGAAGCGCTGCACCAGGTAGGTCAGCCCGCAGGTGGTCGCCGTCAGGTACGGGCTGTCGATCTGATTGACGTTACCGATGCAGACGATCTTGGTGTTGCGACCAGCGCGGGTGATCAGGCTCTTGATCTGTTTCGGTGAAAGGTTCTGGGCCTCGTCGATGATCAGCAGGGTGTCATTGAAAGTGCGGCCGCGCATGAAGCCCGGCGCCCGGAACAGGATCCGACCGGACAGCATTTCCCGTGTCGCCGCCGCCGCCCAGCCGTCATCGGTACGCAGCAGGCTCTCCAGGTTGTCCTGGATGCCGCCCATCCAGGGCGCCATCTTTTCCTCTTCGGTGCCGGGCAGGAAGCCGATGTCCTCACCCATGGAGACCGTCTCACGGGTGACGATAATGCGTTCGAAACGCCGATCCTCGTAGACCTGGTACAGTGCCGCCGCCAGCGCCATGTAGGTCTTGCCGGTACCGGCCACACCGGCCATCGTGACCAGATCGATTTCGCTATCAAGCAGTATGTTGAGGGCGAAATTCTGCCGCGCATTGTGCGCCGTCACGCCCCAGACGGCGTGCCGGTCGTTGCGGAAATCCCGACACACCTCAAGTTCTGCGACATCTCCCTCCAGGCTGCGCACAATCGCCTCGAAACCGCTGCCCTCGCTCTCGCAGACGAGCTGCCCGGGGGTCCAGTCCCGGACCAGGCTGCCATGAACGCGATACCAGCTGCGGCCGTTACGGGTCCACGATTCGACACCCTCCGACAGTTCCTCCCAGAAGGCCTCGCCAGCGACCGTGACGCCGCTGCTCATGGCCTCGATGTCGTCGATCACCCGGTCGTTGCGGTAGTCCTCCACCGGTATCTGCAACGCGGCGCATTTGACCCGGAGATTGATGTCCTTGCTGACCAGAATCACGGTCTCGTCCGGCCGTGCGTTCTGCAGCGCCTGCACCTCGGCGATGATGCGATTGTCGGCGGACGACCGATCGAGGACCGGGCTGAGCGGCACATCCGAGGCCAGCGGGAAGTACAGCCGACCGCTGGCGCCGGCCGCATCGGGGTGCAGGTTTACCGGTACGCCGTCACGTACCTGATCCTGGTCCACCTGATCGAGCAACAGACCCAGACTGCGGGTCGCCTGACGGGCACTCCGGGAGAGATCGGTGGTGCCGCGCTTGAGCCGATCCAGCTCCTCGAGCACGGTAATCGGGATGATGACGCTGTGTTCTTCAAAACGGCAGATCGAGGCGGGGTCGTGAATCAGGACGTTGGTGTCGAGGACGTAGCTGCGGCGGGCCTTCTTCTCGATTCTGACCATTGCACCTCCAGTGGCCGGGTGACGAATCTGGCGAAACCGTGGTTCGAGAATACCCCCTGCATGTGACAGGAACCAGCATGGTTTCAAAGCCTGACATGCGGATTTTGGTCCGCCCCAGGGAACTGCGTCAGAACCCGATATCGTCCTGCAAGCCAAGTTCATTTACGAAAAACGGTGAGAGATGCGGAGTCCCGCACCTATTCCGATAGCGCTGGGGCCAGTGCAAGCTTTTTCTTGGCCTGACGTCCCGTTGGTCCAACAGGGCCAAGAAAAAACTTCCACTGTCCATGATGTTGCTCCGTCGGGACTGCGGTCATCGGGCCTCATCGGCAGCCGCACAAGCGCCGCCGTCCCGGCTTGCACAGAGTGCCGGGGGAGGAGAAGGTTTTTCTTCGGACCTGTTGAACCGGAGGTTCGTCAGTCCGAAAAAAAGCTTGTCCTCACACGGCACGAAGCCTGGTGAGGTCCGAGATCGGCTAGGCGAGCGAAAGTTCTCGGGGATCCCGCCAGGCTGGGAGATCCGGAGTAATTCAGCGTTGCCCCAGGAGCTGGCGCTTCAGGCTGCTGGACAGCGGTTCCTCGCCGAGCCAGATGCCGAAATAGGCGCGGGCGAAATCCTCGCCTTCGACGTTGCCCACCGCCTCGCCGTTGAAATACAGGGTGCCGCCCTCGCCCGGGATGTATTCAAAGGCGTAGCGGTCTCCCTCCCCGACGTCTTCGTACAGGCCGGCGAGGTAGGCGAAACGATCCTCGACCCGGGCGTAGGTTTCCTCGTCGAGCTGACGCTCCAGCATCTGCCGGGTGGCCTCGTTGATGTCATCGGCATCGATGCTGCGCAGGTACTCGATCTCCAGCCGCCGCGTGACATCCCTCGTCAGCACCTCGTCCCGCTCGATGTCCTGCGGCCCGTAAAAGCCGGCAACATAAACCTTGAATACCCGCGCATAGCGGGCCGTGCCATAGCCGTAGAGGTCCAGCACCTGGCCGTTCACGGTCATTTCCCGCGCCAGGCTAACGCCATCCTGGGTCGCCTTCCCAGCGAATGCAGGCGAGGTGCCAAGCAGAAGCACCAGCATCAACAACAGCCATCGATTACTCATATTCAACCTCGTTGTCCTCGTCCGTCGTCTGGCGATGGACGCTGATGGAGACAAGGATTTCCTTCTCTGCAGACCACGAATCATGAATAAGGTGCGACGCAAGGAAACCCTGATCCAATGCCACGTTTCCGCCCGAGATCGACATTCGGGAATCGTTCGGTGTTTCCCTAACCCATCAGCCAGAACAACAAGGGCGGCAGCGTGAACACCGAGAGCACGGTAGAGACCACGACGAGGCCTGCGGTGGTTTCCGGATCCCGGTTGTAACGCACCGCGAACAGGTAATTGAAAACGGCCACCGGCATCGCCGACTGCAGGATCAGGACGCTGCGGGCCACGCCCTCCATCTGGAAGGCCTCGGCAATCAGCACGCCGACCAGGAGGCCGCCACCGATCCGCACCACCGACAACCACAGCGCCCGCGGCAAGCGCGTCACCCGCAGACGCGCCAGCGACACGCCGAGCATGACCAGCATCAGCGGGATCGTGAAGGCGCCCAGCAGACTGGTGGTGCTGTCCAGCCAGACCGGCGGCTGCAGGTCCGCCAGCAGAAAGATGACAGCCACCACGGTCGCCAGAATCATCGGCTGCCGCCAGAGGTGGCCGGCACTACCGGAGCCGGCATACAGCCAGATGCCGAGGGTGAAATTCACCACCGAGAACACCGCCAGCACCACGATGGCCAACGCCAGGCCCTCATCGCCAAAAGCAAACAGGCAAAGCGGCAGCCCCATATTGCCGATGTTTGCGAACATCAATGGCGGCAGATAGGTTCGGTAAGGCAGTTTCAACGGCAATAGCACCGCCAGGCCGATCAGACCGAAAGCGACGATGCTGAGCAGCGTTGCCAGCGCCATCTGCCAGAGCTGATCCGCTGGCAGGGCAACGCCGGTCAAGGTGGAGAAAATCAGGCAGGGCGTACCCACCAGGGTGATAAGGTCTGCCATGCCACGGGTATCGAAGGGTCTGCTCTGGCGTGCCCAGACCCAGCCCACGGCAATGCAGAGCAGCACCGGCGTGACAACGTTGAACAAGGCCGCGGTCATGGCTGTCCTCATGGAGTCGGCGAGCGCTCGGCGAACCGCGACAAGGCAATGTGGACAGGAGTGCCGCACAGGTACACTTGCACAGTCCGCTGAAGCGCCCACAATTCAGGCGGGCATCGGCCGCGTTGGATCGGCGCGGCGGGAACCATACCGCAAACTCGGAACGCGGCAACATGCGCAGCCCTGGGCTTCGACCAGCGCTTCGCGAGTGCGCGTCATGATTTCCGCCACGATCTGTTTCTGGAGACCTGTATGACACCCAGGCTGTCTACCAGCCTTTGCCTGCTCCTCCTGCTCTTGTTCCC
>SKGQ01000054.1 GCA_007117515.1 Ectothiorhodospiraceae bacterium
ATATAGAACCGGGGATTGCCTTCGAGCGGGAAAAGGATGGCACCCGGCTCTATGGCGCCAGTCTTGCGCTGGGCCTGCCGCTGTTCCACCAGAACCAGGCCGCCCAGTCCCGCGCCGATGCCCAGCTTGTCGACGGCGAGGCGCGTCGCGAAAGCCTGCGCCAGGACATCATCCGCGACGTGCGCCAACTGGCGCTGGAACGTGAGGCCCACGTCAGCCGCTTCGCGCAGTTCCGTGACGAGCTCCTGCCGGCCCATGAGCAGGTGATCCGCTTCACCCAGGAGCGGGTGAGTTTCATGTTCGACGACGTGTTCGATCTGCTGGCCAGCAAGCAGGACGAGCTTGCGGCCTGGGGACGCGCGGTTGATGAACTGGGTGCCTACTGGCAGACCCAGGCACGACTGGCCCATGCCGTAGGCACGGATCTGCCCGGCGTTGACGACGACGCGGTGTTCGACACCAGTGGTCTGGAGTATCCGCCCGGAGCCCATGCCGAGATGCATGGCGATCACGGGCATGGCGGGGAAGATCACGAGGATCATCCTGACGACCACGACCACGACCACGACCACGACCACGACCACGACCACGACCACGACCACGACGGGCATGGAGGGCACCACTGATGAAACGTCGCAATCTGCTGATGGCGGCCGGCGCCTTCCTGCCGGCAACAACGCTGAGCCGGGTGCTGGCCGAATCCGGCCATGAACATCACAACCACGGCGAGACCACATCCGGCCGGCGCACTGACCAGGGTTACATGCCGGTGCACACCCCCAACGGCTGGACGCTGCCCTATGAAATGCGGGACGGGGTCAAGGAGTTCCACCTGGTGGCCGAGGAGATCGAACACGAGTTCGCCCCGGGCTCGAAGGCCAAATGCTGGGGCTACAACGGAACCACGCCGGGCCCGACCATCGAGGCTGTCGAGGGCGACCGCGTGCGGATCTTCGTGACCAACCGCCTGCCCGAGAAGACCTCGGTGCATTGGCATGGCATCCATCTGCCCTCCGGCATGGACGGCGTCACCGGCGTCACCCAGCCCCCGATCATGCCCGGTGAGACCTTCGTCTACGAGTTCACTCTGGAGCAGCACGGCACCCACATGTACCACCCCCATGCCGACGAGATGGTGCAGCTGGCGATGGGCATGATGGGCATGTTCATCATCCACCCCAGGGATGGCGAGACCGAGCCGGTGGATCGCGACTACGCGATCCTGCTGCACAACTGGGCGCTGCATCCCGGTACGGAACGCCCGGATCCGGCGGTGATGGTGGACTTCGAGCTCTGGAGCATGAATTCCAAGGTCTTTCCGGCCATTGATTCCCTGGTGGCGCGCAGCGGCGAACGGGTGCGCATCCGCATGGCGAATCTGTCCATGTGGAACCACCCGATGCACGTGCACGGCGTGACCTTCCAGGTCACCGGCAGCGACGGCGGCCGCTGGCCGCGGCAACAGTGGCGACCGGAAGCCACCGAGATCGTCGGCGTCGGCCAGGCCCGCGATATCGAGTTCATTGCGCCGCCGGGGGACTGGGCGTTCCATTGCCACATGAGCCACCACACGATGAATCCCATGGGCCACGAACTGGCCAATCCGCTGGGCGTGGACCAGAGCGGTCTGGAGGAGGAGATCCAGCGCCTGCTGCCCGGCTATATGGCCATGGGCGAGCACGGTATGGCGGACCATCAGGCCCACACCGATGGCGGCCACATGCCGGGCCCGCGCAACACCTTGCCGATGGCCATGGGCGAGGGACCCTTCGGTGAGATCGGCATGGGCGGCATGTTCACCCTGGTCAAGGTGCGCGACGACCTGGAGCCCGGCGACTTCAGCGACCCCGGCTGGTACCGCCACCCGGAAGGCAGCGTGGCGAGGGCAGTCAGTCGCGACCCGGACTACGGCAGTCCCCACAGGCGCGGTCGCCCCGCCACGGCGGAATCGGAGCAGCTACCGACCCCGAACCGCGATGCGCACGGCGACCACGAACACTGAGGAGCCCGAGCCATGCCGGAAATCATCCCCAACTGGCATCCGATTCTGGTGCATTTCACCATCGGTCTGTGGAAGGAAACACTGACCATTTCTCGCGCCTGCGTTGGAGTCCGCATTTTTTCCGGGGCAAGGCGCGCTGCGCAGCGCCGCAGTCACTCTGCGGTCAAGCAGCGCAACACAGCATTCGGGAAAAATGCGGCCCAACCCGAAGGGCCCGGCCGGTTTTGGCCCCTGGCGGCGTTCCGTTACCGGCCCGGTAGCTATGGCTACCGAACCGGCACCGCGCCTTGCCAGATGACCAAAACCGGTCTCGGGCGCAGGCGCGAGAAATGGTCAGTGTTTCCTTCATGCCAGCGCGCTGTTCTATCTGTTGACCCTGCCCCGGAGCAGTCACGGCAAGGCTTTCCGCGTCGCCGGCAGATTGAACCTGTGGCTGGGTATGGTGATGACCGTGGGCACGCTGCTCACCGGGTGGTACGCCTACAACACGGTGCCCCACGATGGCGCCTCCCACGAGGTGATGACCACCCACCGCAACATCGCGCTGTTCACCGCCCTGGTGTTCGCCGGGCTTACGGCCTGGTCCCTGCGTCAGGCGATTTTTGGACGTCGGGAACCCCGAGTCTTTGTACTGGCCCTCGCCCTAGCCACGGCGCCGCTGGCAGTCACCGGCTTTTACGGCGGCGAGCTGGTTTATCGGCACGGGGTGGGCGTGCTGTCGCTGCCGGACGCGGACGACCACCATCATCATGGGGCGCATGATCACGGTGGCGACCATCATCCTGAGGAGCACGAGCACGAGCACGAGCACGAGCACGAGCACGACGAGCTCCGGGAGGAACATGAGCATGACCATTGAAGGAAACAACGCGAAGCAACAGACCGGCGCACAGCAGATCACGCTGGTGGTGCCTGGCATGGGCTCGGATCACTGCGCCGGGATCATCCGACGGACGCTGGAGCGTCAGTCTGGCATCACGGCCATCGACACCAATATCGGCAATCACCATGTCACGGTCACCCTGGCCGAGGGCGGTCCGGACCAGGATGCGTTGCAGGCGGCCGTTGAGGGTGCCGGTTACGACGTGGCTGCGGTGAGCGGGCCGGAAACGGCCGATGGTGAGCGTCCCGACGATACGGAACTGGAGCAGGCCTATCTGGACCAGGCGTGGCGTCGGCTCTGGATTGCCGGTATTCCGACGACGCTGATCATGCTGCTGATGATGCCCCACATGTTCTGGCAGCCAATCCCCGGCTACCTGCTGATCGTCGCCGTGCTGGCCTTCCCGGTGGTCTTTCTGGCCGGGGGCGTCGCCACGCATCGTGGGGCCTGGCGCTCGCTGCGCAACCGCGAGGCCAACATGGACGTGCTCATCTCCATGGGCAGTCTGCCGCCGTACCTGATCGGGCTGGTGGGCTTCGTCTACCCGATGACCTCGTTCATCGAAATGGCGGCCACCATCATGACCTTCCACCTGTTGGGCCGTTATCTGGAGACACGGGCCAAGGGCCAGGCCTCCCAGGCCATCCGCC
>SKGQ01000186.1 GCA_007117515.1 Ectothiorhodospiraceae bacterium
GTTCTACCGGGCCGGTGGCGCAACGCCGCCAGGGGCCAAAACCGGCCGGGCCCTTCGGGTTGGGCCGCATTTTTCCCGATTGCTGCGTTGCGCTGCTTGACCGCAGAATGACTGCGGCGCGGCACAGCGCGCCTTGCCTCGGAAAAAATGCGGACTCCAACGCAGACGTGCGAATCAATCAACGCTTCCCGAAGTCTGATTCAGTTCCACGCTACGGATATCCCGGATGCGCACGCTCTGCTGATTGCGCGAGATGATGCCGTAATGGCGTGACACGCGGGCCTCGTCGATCTCGTATTTCCAGGCGTAGTGGCGATACAGCAACATCAGCAGCGTACCCAGCATCGCCAGCCAGAGACCCGCCGCCAGTAACTGCTCGTTCAGCTCACCACGCAGTCCCGGCGTCGTCGCCAGCGCCAGTAGCAGCAGGAACGCGACAACAATCATCAGCAGCCATTGCCCGCGCCAGGCCGGGCGATCGGAGTAGTGCATGGGAATGGACCAGTGTTTCCTTAGTTGACCGTGTAACAGCTTGCCACATCGGGCCATTTATCGCGGCGCATGGTTTCATAGTGATGCCAGAAATCACGATCAATGGCACGCAGCCGACTGCTGGTGTCCTCACGACGGTACCGGCTGAGGTGCCCCGGGCCGCCGTTATAGGCGGCATAGGTGGCGCGCACCAGGTTGGTGATGCCGCCGGGCTGTCGATGCTCTTCCCGGCGCAGGGCGTAATCGACGAAATAGTAATCGAGGATATCGGCGCCGGCACTGACATTATAGGCCACATCACTGGCCAGGCGATCGACGTCGTAAAGACCCCGCCAGACCCGGGCATTGATCTGCATCATTCCCAGCGCGCCCACGGGCGAGGTGATGACCCGTGGATTGTCCGGCGAACCGATGAACTGCCGCCAGCAGGATTCCTTCCAGGCCGTGGCGCGGATCATCGGATCGATCATGTGCCGGAACACCGGCGGAATCCGGCTGCCTCCGCCCTTGCGTCGCTGTGCCTCGCCACCCAGCAGGGCCGCGACCAGGCCCAGGTACTCGTCCAGCTCCGAGAGTTGCGCGACACGTCCCTGCAGCGCCTCGGCCACCGATCCATCCGCCGCGACGGCCGTGCGGAGCAGGTGGATTCGCCGCCATGTCCACGCCGATTCATCCGCGAAAGGCGCATCGCGCAGGGGCGGGAACAGACGGCGCAGACGGGGGTCGACCTCCAGCGGCAAGGGGGTAAACCGGGCCGGTGCTTCGTCGGCGAGCAGCAGTCGGGCCAGACGGCGCAAGCCATCCCGGGTGATCTCGAGACCGTACTCCGGACCCAATGCGTCCAGCGCCCGAATGGCATCACTTCCTGCAATGAACGCGGCGATGCGCAGCTCGTCAGCCGGCAGCAGACCTGCATCCTCCATATCCAGCAGGTGCGGACGCAGGCGGTCCCAGCTATCGACAAACAGATTTCGGACGGGGTCGCGTGTTGCGGGATCCTGATCACTCACCAACGCCTCGGCGATGGCATGCCGGGAGTCCAGCAACACGGCAAAGAGGTCCCGCTGCATGGCCGGCTGGTCGACGAAGGATACGAAATAAAGCACGACGAAGGTGAGGAAGCCGTCCAGTTCGTCCTCAAGCCGCTGCCAGTCCGCCAGTTCCTCCTGATCCAGCGGCGGCTCGACGACGCTCTCGGGTGGCGGACGCACCCGCAACGCAAGCGCCGCCTCCAGCGCGTCGTCTCCGACATGGACCTCAGCCAGGCGGGCACGGTCCACCAGGGATTCCTGGTCCACGCCGGCGCTGAGATCCGCAAGCAGGCGGTCCAGCGCATCCAGCGACCGACGCAGGTCGACCCGCAATTCGCCAAGACGCGGCACCACCAGGGAGTCCATCAGGTAGCTCGCGGTGCGGGTCAGCAGACTGTCCGTGCCGTCAGGCCGTCGCAGCTCGCTCCGTCGCGGCCGGAAGGCAACGGCCAGGCCGCCGTCGGCAACCTCCGGCTCCAGATCGAGCTGCAGCCGGCCATGCCATTCGCCGGTACCGATGCATCGGCCGAAGGCTTCAGTGCCCAACCGGGCCCGGGTCGCGAAGCTCGCCCGCAATTGCCCCTGCTCCGTCTCCAGTTGCATGTCGGACAGTCGGGCCCAGTTGCAGCCGTCCTGGCGCAAGGTCACGAGACCTGAATCATCCATGCCCAGATCCTGCGCCAGCAGCTTCTCCAGCATCGGCGGACTCAGGCTCAACGGCACGGTCAAGGTTTCCTCCGCTGATGCCATGGCGCCCGGCAACGGCAGACAGAGGGTGATGAGCAGAGCGCGGAACATGTGCATGCGTGAGGCTTCCAGGGAATTTTCAACCGAGTATGCGCCGGCAGGACAGCGACGAAAACAAATGTTGCATCGCAGCAATTCATCCTTTATGCTGCAACGCATCATTCACTGATACCGCAAGGAGGTATCCGATGAGCAGCAACGTGAACAAGATTTTCGAACAGCAGATCGAGCAGATCACCGCCCCGGCACGGAAGTTCGCCGAACTGGCGCTGAGCCACGCCGAAAAGGTCTCGGCCTTCCAGACCGAGGTGGCTCGTGATTACATCCTGATGGGTGTCGGGTACGCCAAGGAAGCTGCCGCCATCGACAGCCCGGAAAGCCTGCAGAAGTGGCTCAGCGGTCGCAGCAACGCCGTGCAGAGCGTCGGCAAGCGCGTCGGTGACGACGTCCAGACCTTCCTGGGTTATGGCCGCGAATATGCGGAGCAGACCAGCAAGCTCACTCGCGAGCAGATCGAAACGGTCAGCAAGACTGTCGATCGCGCGGCCTGATCGCTGACCCGAGCGCTTGTTTCCAGCCGACCTTCGGGTCGGCTTTTTTGTGTCCGGGGGCCGCATGCTGCCCCCTGCCTCTGGGTCATTCGGTAACACCTCGGCCCTGACAGACCTGGCGCCCCATTCAGGCTCGGCGACCCCTGCCCTCGCGATGCCGCGCCCCCTTCCAGTGCACGACCGTCCTGAAATGCTCCAGCGTGATGCACGCTCGAAGGGCCCGCCGGGCCACCTGCCAAATCCGCCCCATCCGTAACGTTGTCAAAAAACCACAGAATAACGAATTCCTGTTTTATTTATTTTGTTAATTCTTTTAATTTTGAACCATAAAGGTATTCCTTTTTTCCTTATTTGTCGGGCCATACAAGAGCAAATATAAAATCTGAAAAAATTGACAAAACGGCGAATAGCGGCGATCTTTTCAGGGTCGTTGCGTTTCACCAACAAATCGGCGCAACAACAGCGCGCCTGTCGCAAAAATCCAACAGGCACGCCGGAAGACACCGAAAAAGTGAAGTGCAACGCGTGACGAGGCCGTATCCGTGAGCGACCTCGTCTGGACTCAACCGTCGCCGATCGGGGTAGACCATCCGAAAAATAACGGGAGCGACGGAAATCGGTCCGGATTGGCACCTAAAAGAAGCCTGAGCGGCCTTCCCTCGCCGCCTGGGCACTCGATAGAAATAACGGAGGAAGAAACGTGAGCA
>SKGQ01000104.1 GCA_007117515.1 Ectothiorhodospiraceae bacterium
ACTGGCGGCGTTTCCAGTTTATTGTCGGCAACCGCGGCGCCGGCCGAAGCCTGTCGGTCGGTCCAGATCTGCGCCAGCGCAGCGTCGACCTCGCCGGCCTCGGCGCGCAGCAGCAGGAAATCGTAGGCGGCGCGAAACCGGGGATGCGACAGCAGGCGCATGGCGCGCTTGCCCTTCGGCCGCTCCAGCCGCGGCTGCAACAGCAGCATTTCGCGCATCGGAATGCTGAACCGCTTGGGCAGAGAGACGCGCTGTAGCTGCTCTGCCAGGACGTCACCGACCGCATCCTGCAACAGATCGGGCGCCAGGGGCTCGGTCACGTCGTCACCACGGTCCATCCGCTGCATGATCGCCGGCCATAACAGGGCCGCAAACAGGAAGGCCGGGGTCACCGGTTTGTCGTCGGCGATACGCTGATCGGTGTTCTCTATCGAGCGCATCACGAAGCGCTCCCAGATTGGCATCATCGACGCGTCGGATTCCAGTGCCGCCTCCGTCTGCGGGAACAGGTAGCCAAGCAGGCCGTAACGCCGGAGCAATTGATAGGTCGCGACCCCGTGGCCCGCCATAAACAGCTTCAGCACTTCCTCAAACAACCGCGCCTGGGGAATGTGTTCGAGCATCTCGGCCATGCCCGGAATCGGTGCCGCAGTGGCCTCATCGATGCGGAAGCCCAGCTTGGCAGCGAATCGAACGGCGCGCAGCATGCGCACCGCGTCCTCGCGATAGCGGGCCTCCGGATCACCAATCAGCCGCAGCACGCCCGACTCCAGATCGGGCATGCCATCGGCAAAATCGACGATCGAGTAATCGGCGATGTTGTAATAAAGCGAATTGATCGTGAAATCGCGCCGCATGGCATCTTCTTCAACGGTGCCGTAGACGTTGTCCCGCAGCACACGGCCGTCCTCGATCTTGACGTCACCACTCTCGTCATCACTGGTGGCATCATGCAGGGCACGGAACGTCGCCACCTCGATGATCTCTCGGCCGAAATGCACATGCGCGAGTCGGAAACGGCGGCCGATCAGGCGACAGTTGCGGAACAATTCACGCACGTCATCGGGATGGGCGTTGGTAGCGATATCGAAATCCTTCGGCTCCCGGCCCAGGTACAGATCACGCACACCGCCGCCGACCAGGTAGGCCTCGTAACCTGCGTTCTTCAACCGGTACAGCACCTTGAGCGCATTGTCGCTGATGCTCGCGCGGGAAATCGGATGCTCGGACCGGGGAATCACACGTGCCTGCGGCAGAGCGGATGGGAACTGTTCTTGCGTCACGGGGATCCATGCTTGAGAGGTCTTCGACTGGCCGTATAATACCACCCGCTTCAACGCCCTGCAGACCGGATCCGTCAAGGTTTTCAGGGCCCTCGCGGACAACCAGCGGTCGCTTCCCTGTGATGTCAAAATGCTCTCCTACCAGCACCATGATGTGCCATGAATGAGTCGGCTGCGATCAGCGGACTGCCGCGCAGTGGCCTTTTGCGCCGCCTTGGCGCTCTGCTCTACGACGCGCTGCTGCTGACCGCGGTTTGGATGATCGGAACGGCGGTATTGTTACCGCTAACGGGTGGCGAAGCCATCGAAGGCGTCTGGCGCCCCCTGTTTCAGCTTTACATTGTCGGTCTGACCTTCGGTTTCTTCGCCCTCTTCTGGATCCGCGGCGGTCAGACGCTGGGCATGAAAGCCTGGCGCATCCGCGTACAGCGACCGGACGGCAGTCCGCTCGAACTGAGCGATGCGCTGCGACGTTTCCTGTTCGCGGCACCGGCCATGCTGCTCGGCGGTATCGGATTGCTCTGGCTGTTGTTTGACCGCGACCGGCTGGCGCTGCATGACCGCCTGAGTCAAACCGAAGTGGTACTGGTACCGGCGTCCTGAATGGCCGTCCGGCGAACGTCACACTAGCGCACCCGCGCGGTGGCCACGAGGGCCACCGCGAGAAACAGCAGCGTCGGCAGTAACGCACTGAGCGAGGGCGGCAGGCCATAGACCAGACCCATGTGATTCAACAACCGGTTAGCCAGATAAAACGCAATACCCAGCATGATACCAACGAAAATCCGCTGACCGGCGCCAACCGAACGCAATGAGCCGAAAACCAGTGGAATCGTCAGCAGCAGCATTGTCAGCGTTGCGATCGGCGTCACCAGCTTGAGCCAGAATGCGAGCCGGTATTGCTCGCTCTCCAGTTCGTTGGCGTCCAGATAAGCGATGTAGGTCAGCAACTCGCGCATTGCCAGGGTCGTCGGATCCACCACCACGACGTCGAGGATGTCGGGGGTCAGACTTCCGGACCAGACCGCCTCCCGCTCGCGCTCGCTTCGTACCTGTCGCTCGGAAAAGGATTCGATGCGGACATCGCGCAGGGCCCATTCCCCTGCCTCCCGGTATCTGGCACGGGCCGCCGAGGTGACCGTGCTCAGGCGGTGCTCGGCATCGAACTCATAGATACGCAGATTCTGCAATTGGGTTGCGCTGGCGGCGCGTCCGACCTGGACAAAGCGGCGCCCGTCCCGGACCCAGAAGCCCTCGTCACTGAGCATGGCAACATCGCCACCCCGCGCCTGCGCCAGAATGTCACTGGCCATGCGTTCCGCAGGCGGCGCCACCAGTTCCCCCAGCAGCGCTGCCAGCAGCGCCAGCACCAGTCCGGCCAGGCCCACGGCCCGGCCGATCCCCAACACCGAGACGCCGGCGGCGCGCATGACCACCAGCTCGCTCCGCGCGGCCATGCCGCCCAGAGTCATCAGACTGCCGATCAGCGTGGCCACCGGAAACGCCTCATAGGCCCGCTGCGGCGCACTCAGGGCGACATAAACCAGCGCTTGCAGCGCCGAGTAATCATCGCTGATGTCACCGCTTTCCTCGACAAAGGAAAACACCAACTCCAGCGAGACAAAGACAATCAGCACCACCAGTGAGCCGCCGATGACGGCACGCGCGATGTAACGGTCAAGGATCCCTGGCAACAGCCTCATCGTCGCCTCCGTCGGCGGAGGCCACCAGCCTGCTGCCAAAGCATCAACAGCCCCACGGAAACGGCCATGGCATGGGCCGGCCAGAGCCCCGCCTGGGGCGGCAGCGTGCCGTCTTCCAACCAGCCCTGGCTGACAGTCAGGCCATTGGAGTACACGGCGTAGATCAGGACCGCCAACAGCAGCCGACCATAGCGTCCATCCCGCGGTGAACCGCGGCTCAGCGGAACCGCAATCAGCCCCAGAACCAGGGCCATCACCGGCATCGCCAGGCGCCAGTGGAATTCCGCCCGCTCCCTGGGATCAGTGGATCCGATCAATTCGCGCGTCGCCATGCCATCGCGCCGGATACTGACCTGCGGTGGTTCGCCTTCGCTGATCCGGGCGCCGTGTCTGCCGAACTGAGTCAATCTCCAGTCCGCCTGGCCGGGAACCCCGTCATACCGGTATCCGTCCAGCAGGATCAGTATCTGATCACCGCTTTCGGCATCCACCTCGATTCGGCCTCGTTCGGAGCGGACCAGCGTCTGTTCGCTTTCGCCGTCGATGGACAGGAACACGTCGCGCATCTCCTCCCCATCAGCACTGAAACCCTCGATGTAGATCATGCCGTCGCCGCGGGAGGATTGCAGGAACCGCCCCGGACGGATCGCCTGCACCTCCACCGCCTCGCGCGCCGTCTGCTCTGCCACGCGGCCCTCTCGCGCCGCCCAGGGCTGGACCTCGAAAGCCAGCCAGCCGACCAGCAACGTCAGAGGGATAAGCAACAGGACGAGTGCCTTGTACAGTTCCCGGGGCCCGATACCACAGGCCCCCAGCGCCGCCATTTCGCTGTCCCGGTTGAGCCGCCCCAGAGCCAGGATGACGCCGAGGAAGAAGCTTCCGGGAAGGACCAGGGCCGTATAGCTGAGCGCCTTGTAGCCCATCAGCACCAGTACCATGTCCCCGGGCAGGTTGCCGGCAGCGGCGTCACCCAGATAGCGGACCAGGCGGTTGACGAACAGCACCACGACAAGGACAGCAGTGACGGCGAGCCAGGCCAGACCGATTTCACGGGTCAGGTAACGGCTGACAATCGACAGCTTCAGGCTTTCCGGCAAGGCACAGACCTCGGACTGACTCGGCTCACGGTGGACGCTGACCGCACTGCTTGGGCCGCATTTTTCCCGACTGCTGCGTTGCGCTGCTTGACCGCAGAATGACTGCGGCGCGGCACAGCGCGCCTTGCCTCGAAAAAAATGCGGACTCCAACGCAGGCGTGCTAATAAATCAGTGTTTCCTTAAACTGCCGCAACAGCATACCAGTCAGCCGCCTCTGCGGGCGGCGCGGATCACGGAACGAGGAGAATGTCATGGAGTATCTGGTCAAGAGCGGCAAGACGGAGAGCCAGCAAACCGGATGCCTGGTGCTCGGGGTGTTCGAGAAACGTCGCCTCAGCGAGGCAGCAAAGCAGGTAGATACGGCCAGCAAGGGACAGCTCACTGCGATCCTGGGCAAGGGCGACATGGATGGCGCCGCCGGCCAGAGCCTGATGCTGCAGGAAATTCCGGGCGTCAGCGCCGAACGTATCCTGCTGTTGGGCCTGGGCAAGGAGAAAAGCCTGACCGAGCGCGTATACCGGGAGGCCGTGCAAACCATGTTCCGGGTACTGTCGACCAGCGGCGCCCGTGACGTCCTCTGCACCCTGGGTGAGACCGCGCCAAAGGGGCGCGACCGGAACTGGGCGATTCGGGATGCGGTGCAGCAGGTCGAGACGCTCCTCTACCGCTTCGATACCTGCAAGAGCAAGAAAGGCAATGGCCTGCCGAATGCGAAAAAGATCACCTTCATGGTGCCGACGGCAGCCGATGTCGCCCCGGGTCGGGACGCCTGCAAGCTCGGTCTGGCGCTGGGCCGTGGCATGAACCTGGCCCGAGAACTGGGTGATCTGCCGGGCAATATCTGCACCCCGGTTTACCTCGCGGAACAGGCGAAAAAGCTCGGCAAGCGTTTCAAGGGCCTCACCGTCGAGACGCTGGACGAGAAGGCCATGGAAAAGCTCGGCATGGGTTCGCTGCTGTCGGTGGGCTACGGCAGCCGCCAGGAATCGCGGCTGATCGTCATGCAGTACAAGGGCGGCGGCAAGAGTGCCGAGCCCCATTTACTGGTCGGCAAGGGCGTGACCTTTGACACCGGTGGCGTATCGCTGAAACCTGGCGCAGGCATGGACGAGATGAAATTCGACATGTGTGGTGCCGCCAGCGTTTTCGGCACCATCCAGGCGGTGGCCGAGCTGGAGCTGCCGATTAACCTCGTCGGTATCGTACCGGCCGCGGAAAACATGCCGGACGGTATCGCCACCAAGCCGGGTGACATCATCACCAGCATGTCCGGACAGACCATCGAGGTGTTGAATACCGATGCGGAGGGTCGGCTGGTGCTCTGCGACGCACTGACCTATGCAGAGCGATTCAAGCCCGCCAGCGTGATCGACATCGCCACCCTGACCGGCGCCTGCATCATCGCTCTGGGTCACCACAAGCATGGCCTGATGGGAAATAACACCAGCGTGGTCAACAAAGTGCTGGCGGCGGGCAGGATGGCAGCTGACGAGGCCTGGCAACTGCCGCTGGGCGAGGAATACGACGAGCAGTTGAAAAGCAACTTCGCCGACATGGCGAACATCGGCGGGCGCTCGGCAGGCAGCATCACTGCGGCCCAGTTCCTGGCTCGCTTCACCGGCAAGTACAAATGGGCGCACCTGGATATTGCCGGCACCGCCTGGAGAACGGGTGAAAAAAAGGGAGCGACCGGGCGACCGGTGCCACTGCTGGTGCAATACATCATCGACCAGGCTGGAGACTGAGCCGCAGTGACCGCGACCTGTCAGATCGATTTCTATATTGTCGACAGCGAGTTGGAGCAGGCCACTGAAGCAGTGGCCTGCCGGCTGATCGAGAAGGCCTGGTCGCGTGGTCATCGGGTGTTGGTCCGGAGTCGTGACTCCGCTCAACAGGCACGTCTAGACCGGCTGTTATGGACCTTTCGTCAGGACAGCTTTCTGCCCCACGCAACGCCGGCCGCAGGGGTCGAGGCGCCGATCCTGATCGCAACGGCTGATGAGATCGTAGACGCGGATTTCGAGGTGCTGGTCAATCTTGACGATGATCCTGCCAGCAGCCTGACCGCCTGGCAGCGGATCGTGGAGATCAGCAGCCTCGAGCCGCAGCGTCTGGCACGCAGCCGGGATCGTTTTCGGCATTACCGGCAACATGGCGTCGAGCCAGACAATCACAGGGTGCGGGCACCGGCATGACGCGACGCCGGCGGCCAATTCCAACGCTGACCCGGGTGGCCTGCCCGGGTGAGACGCTGCGCGACCATGGGCTCTGGCTGCCTCTGCGCGACATGCCGCAGGCAACCGATAGCACACAAGCAGCGGATCACGACTGGTCCAGAGCCATGCCTTTCGAGCTGCACCACCGCTCGGCGGCGTTACGCGATCGGGTGCAGACCAGGGTCGAGCAGGCTCTGCAAGGATTTTTCGAGACCCGCGAGACAACCCGACCGCGTCGCTTCTGATTGCAAACCATCCAGCGGCCCGGCGTGACTCTCACCACCGGGGCCGCGATCTGTATACTTTGCGCTCTTCCACTGGCAACGCGTTGCGTCTGCGCCCCCGGCGCGGAGGGCAATGCTCGGATCGGAACAGGCAGTTCATGGAGAAGACCTACGACCCCGGCAGTATCGAACAGCACTGGTACCAGCAATGGGAGGCCGATGGCTGCTTCGCGCCCAGCGGCACTGGTCACCCGTTCTGCATCATGATCCCGCCGCCCAATGTGACCGGCACCCTGCATATGGGGCATGCCTTTCAGGACACGATCATGGACATCCTCAGCCGGTACCACCGGATGCAGGGTGACAACACCCTGTGGCAACCCGGCACCGATCACGCCGGCATCGCCACGCAGATGGTGGTGGAGCGGCAACTCAATGCCGAGGGCAAGACCCGGCATGATCTGGGACGCGAGGCGTTTATCGACCGGGTCTGGCAGTGGAAGGCGGAATCCGGCGGCACGATCCAGAATCAGTTGCGCCGCATGGGTGCCTCGGTGGACTGGTCGCGGGAACGCTTCACCATGGACGAGGGCCTGTCCGAGGCGGTGCGCGAGACCTTCGTCCGGCTCCATCAGGAAGGCCTGATCTACCGCGGCAAGCGCCTGGTGAACTGGGACCCGGTGCTGCATACCGCGGTTTCCGACCTGGAGGTGGTCGCCGAGGAAGAGTCCGGCCACCTCTGGCACATGCGCTACCCGCTGACCGATGGCAGTGATCACCTGGTGGTGGCAACAACCCGCCCGGAAACCATGCTCGGCGATACCGCGGTGGCGGTGCATCCGGATGACGAGCGCTACCGGCACCTGGTGGGCAAGACGCTGCGCCTGCCGTTGACCGACCGCGAGATTCCGGTGATTGCCGACGACTACGTGGATCCCGAGTTCGGCTCCGGCTGCGTCAAGATCACGCCGGCGCATGACTTTAACGACTACGCCGTCGGTCAGCGCCACGATCTGCCGATGATCAACATCCTGACCGTGGACGCCGCGCTGAACGATGCCGTTCCAGAAGCCTATCGTGGCCTGGACCGGTACGAGGCACGCAAGCGGATCATTGCCGACCTGGATGGGCAGGGGCTGCTGGAACGCATCGATGAACACAAGCTGATGGTGCCGCGAGGTGATCGCTCCGGTGCCGTGGTGGAACCCTACCTGACCGACCAGTGGTTCGTGCGCGCCGCACCGCTGGCCGAGCCGGCAATCCGGGCGGTGGAGGCCGGCCGCATTCGTTTCGTCCCGGACAACTGGAAGAACACCTATTTCGACTGGATGCGCAAGATCGAGGACTGGTGCATCTCACGTCAGATCTGGTGGGGTCATCGCATTCCGGCCTGGTACGACGCCGAGGGCAATATATTTGTTGCCCGCAACGAGACCGACGCCCTCGCCCAGGCCCGGGAACACCATGGTCGGGATGTTCCGCTGGAGCAGGATGCCGACGTGCTGGACACCTGGTTCTCCTCCGCGCTGTGGCCGTTCTCGACCCTGGGATGGCCCGAGGACACCGAGGCCCTGCGAACCTTCTACCCCACCAGCGTGCTGGTCACCGGCTTCGACATCATTTTCTTCTGGGTCGCGCGGATGATCATGATGGGTCTGAAGTTCATGGACGGCGAAGTCCCATTCCGGGAAATCTACATCCACGGCCTGGTTCGCGATGGCGACGGCCAGAAGATGTCCAAGTCCAAGGGCAATGTGCTGGACCCGATCGATATCATCGACGGCATCGACCTGGAAAGCCTGGTGCGCAAGCGGACCGCCGGCCTGATGCAGCCGCAGATGGCAAAGCGGATAGAACAGTCCACTCGCAGGCATTTCCCCGAAGGCATCGCCGCCCATGGCACCGATGCCCTGCGCTTCACCTTTGCCTCGCTGGCCACCACCGGTCGCGATGTGGTGCTCGACATGGGCCGCGTGGATGGCTATCGCAACTTCTGCAACAAGCTCTGGAACGCCTCGCGCTTCGTGCTGATGAACACCGAGGGTCAGGATTGCGGGGCCGACGGCGGCGCAGTCAGCCTGAGTGTGGCCGACCGCTGGATCAGCTCCCGACTGCAGAAGGTGGAAGAGACGGTGGAACGGCAGATCGCCGGGTATCGCTTCGACCTGGCCTCCCAGGCCCTGTACGACTTTGTCTGGAGCGAATACTGCGACTGGTACCTGGAACTTGCCAAGCCGGTACTGAATGGCGAAGACGACACCGCCGCCCTGCGCGGCACACGGCGCACGCTGGTGCGGGTGCTGGAAACCATCCTTCGCCTGGGCCATCCGTTCATGCCATTCATCACCGAGGAAATCTGGCAACGCGTCGCGCCACTGGCGGGGGTCTCTGGCGACAGCATCAGTCTGCAGCCCTTTCCGCAGGCCGATGCATCGCGCCAGGATCCAGAGGCGGAGTCTGACGTTGCATGGATCCAGACCTTCATTCTCGGCCTGCGCCGTATCCGTGGCGAGATGGACATCGCGCCCGGCAAACCGCTACCCGTCCTGCTGCAAAACGGCAATGACAGCGATGCCCGACGGCTGAGCGACTACCGCCTGTTCCTGGAGCGCCTGGCGCGGCTGGAATCCATCACCTGGCTGCAACCGGAAGACGAGGCTCCGGAATCGGCCATCGCCCTGGTCGGCGACATGCAGTTGCTGCTGCCGATGGCCGGCCTGATCGACAAGGATGCCGAACTCAAGCGCCTGAACAAGGATCTCGAACGCGCCAGGGGCGATCTGGAGCGGGCGCAGAAAAAGCTGGCAAACCCGAGTTTCGTCGACAAGGCACCGGCCGCGGTCGTGGACAAGGAACGGGCGCGGGTCGGTGAATTTCAGGCCGCACTGGAAAGACTGGAAGCGCAGTACGCGAAGATCGAGCGGCTGTAAGGGGCGCACCGGCGCCGCACTGCGCAGTCCCCGTCCCATTGAGGCATCACCGCTGGCAGCCTGGCAGGGACAGTGGAAGTTTTCGGCTGGCCCATCCGCCATCGGAGAACCACCAGACCAGCCCCCGTGCCGTGTGAGGACAAGCTTTTTTCCGTCCTGGCGGCGCTTCGCGCCAACAGGGCCGGAAAAAAACCTTCTCCTCCCCCGGCACTATGTGACAACCGGTATGGCGGTGGCTATTCGGAAGGCGTCGGGTCAGAGGGCCGTCGTCCCGACGAAGCATCATTACCCACAGTCTGGTAGGGACAGTGGAAGTTTTTGGCTGGCCCTGTTGGAGCGAAGCGACGCCAGGCCAGACAAAAGCTTGCACTGGCCCCGAAGCTCGCGGCACACCCCCAAGCCCCGTGCCGCGTGAGGACAAGCTTTTTTCCGTCCTCGCGTCGCTTCGCTCCGAAGGGGCCGGGGAAAAACCTTCTCCTCCCCCGGCACTCAATGGTTACTGCAATGTTGTTGGCCCGATTTGGGCGCGTCCCGGCGAAGGAACGCCACTCGCAGCCTTGGTAGGGACAGTGGACGTTTTCCGCTGGCGTCGTTGGACCAACGGGACGTCGCGCCAGACGAAAGCTTGCACTCGCCCAGACGCTCTCGGGAAAGCACCATACATCCCGGCAAGGGATGGTCGTTCCCTCCGCAGGAAGGCGGTGTACCCCGCCATCAAATCCGAAAAAACCCGCCACATCCAAACGCGGTTTCAACTCTGTCGGCGTTCCGTTGTCATACGTCTGCACCCGATCGGGTCGGGCGGGTGCGCTGCAAGGCAGAGTGGTTAACGGGCGTAGGAGGGGTGAGATGGATCGGCGGCGGTTTGTTGGTGGATTGCTTGCGACGGGCGGCCTGGCCATGCTGCCTTCTGCGATGCTCATGGCCGGGCAACGTAAGGGTCACTCGCTGTCGGTTCCAGCTGCGGAACTGGAGCGCCTGCAGCGGGACCCGGAATTCTGGCGGGACCTGGTTGGCGAGGATGCCTGGCGAATCCTGTTTCAGGAGCGCACCGAGCCGGCATTTTCCAGCCCGCTGGACGCTCAGTATGCGGATGGGACGTACGTCTGTGCGGCCTGTCATCTGCCGTTGTTCAGTTCGGACACCAAGTACGACAGCGGAACGGGCTGGCCCAGCTTCTATGATGTGATCGACGGCCATATCGATACCAAGCCGGATTTCCTGCTGATCTTTCGACGCACCGAATACCATTGCATCCGTTGTGGCGGTCATCAGGGCCACGTTTTCGAAGACGGCCCGGAACCCACCGGCAAGCGATGGTGCAATAATGGTCTTGCGCTGCGTTTTGTGTCGGCCGAGAAGCCCTTGCCGGCCTTGCGGGGCTGAAGCGCATTGCAATGCCTTACGCCGGTCACGGCGCCCGTGACCATCGACGCCCATGGAGTGACATGCGCAGGGAATGCTCACCCGTGAGAAGGGAACGAGACGCAATCAGCGACGCCGATGAGGCAGCCGGTACAACCGCATCGGCTGCCGTGGCCGTCGAGGTTCGGGGTCTCAACAAGCGCTACCAGAGCGGGTTTACGGCCCTGCGCGATATCAACCTCAGTATCCGCCGTGGCGAAATCTTCGGGCTGCTCGGCCCCAACGGTGCAGGCAAGACCACGCTGATCAACATCATCTGCGGCATCGTGACATTATCCGGTGGGCAGGTCCGGGTCGCCGGCTACGACATTCAGCGAGATTATCGTGAGACCCGGCGCCGCATCGGCCTGGTACCGCAGGAACTCACCAATGAGGCCTTCGAGACGGTCTGGACCACGCTGACCTATAGTCGCGGTCTGTTCGGCAAGGCACCTGATGCCGATTACCTGGAAGGGCTACTGAAGGATCTGTCGCTGTGGGAAAAGCGGCATAGCCAGATGATGCAGCTCTCCGGCGGCATGAAGCGGCGGGTCCTGATCGCCAAGGCGCTGTCGCATGAGCCGGATATCCTGTTTTTGGATGAACCCACCGCCGGCGTCGATGTGGATCTCCGCCGGGACATGTGGAATCTGGTGCGCGGTCTGCGCCGGCGCGGCGTCACCATCATCCTGACCACACACTACATCGAGGAAGCCGAGGAAATGGCGGATCGCATCGGCGTGATCCGAGATGGTGAACTGATTCTGGTACAGGACAAGCGCGAGTTGATGCGGTCTCTGGGGAGCAAGATCGTGACCCTGGAACTGGTGCGGCCCCTGGGTCAGTTGCCCGAGGCGCTGGCGCGGCTTGGTGTGCAGTGCGAGCCTGGTGGCCGTGAACTGCGGTACCACTTCACGGCGGATGGCGATGCGGGCGGCGTCGATGCCGTATTACGTGCGGTGCAGCAGTCCGGGCTCACGGTGCACGACGTACACACCCGGGAAAGCAGTCTGGAGCAGATTTTCGTGCGCCTGGTTGGTGAGCAGCCGGGAGATGCGCAATGAACTGGCACGGCATTGTCGCTATCTACAAGTACGAAATGGTGCGCACGCGGCGCACCCTGCTGCAGGGCATCGTCTCACCGGTAATCATCACCTGCCTCTACTTCATTGTCTTCGGTGCGGCCATCGGATCCCGCATCGAAGAAGTGCAGGGCGTCAGTTACGGTGCCTTCCTGGTACCTGGCCTGATCATGTTCATGGTACTCACACAGAGTGTGTCCTATGCCTCGTTCGGGATTTATTTCAAGCGTTTCACCGGCACCATTTACGAACTGTTGTCGGCACCGATGTCGGCCATCGAGATCGTGATCGGCCATGTCGGCGCTGCGGCCAGCAAGTCGTTTGTGCTCGGCGGCATCATCCTCGCCACTGCGGGCTTTTTCGTACCGATCGAGATCCAGCACCCGGCCTGGATGGTGCTGTTCCTGCTGCTGACCTGCATCACCTTCAGCCTGCTCGGTTTCATTGTCGGCATCTGGGCGGATGGTTTCGACAAGCTGCAGTTCGTGCCGTTGTTGCTGATCACGCCGCTGGCCTTCCTCGGCGGTACGTTCTACGCCATAGATATGCTGCCGCCGTTCTGGCAAACCGTGACCCTGTTCAACCCCGTGCTCTATCTGATCAGTGGCTTTCGCTGGAGTTTCTACGGCACTGGCGATGTGAGCCTCTGGGCCAGCCTGGGCATGATTGCGCTGTTCCTCGCTCTGGCACTGGCGCTGGTATCGTGGATCTTTTACACCGGATATCGGCTCAAGGACTGACCATGGCAAGAAACCCCAGATCAGAGGAAATCAGCACGGATCGGGCGACTGAATCCCTGAAAACCATTACCCAGGTGGTTTACGGCCTGCAGGCCGCCTCGTTCCTGATCGGGGTCAGCTTCCTGGTCGCGCTGATCATCAACTACGTCA
>SKGQ01000146.1 GCA_007117515.1 Ectothiorhodospiraceae bacterium
AAGCAGTTGGTTCGCAGAGATATATCCGGCGTCTTCCAAAGGGGCCATGTTCAGCAGGCCCTGCGCCTTGATGAGATCCGCCCCTGACCGCCTCAACACCCTCAGGTCGTTGGTTGCGGCAGATCCAAAATTCAGGCTCTTGCCAGGACCGGATGACCGGTTAATTGATCGGTGACTGCAATACCCAGGTGAGTCTTTGGTCCTCAGTCCTCTGATGATCCAACTCCTGCAACTCCTCGCCGAGCAGGGCAGGCGTCTCGCGGGCAACCGGGGAGAGGGCGTTATCGCCGTCCTCAAAGGCCTCTGGCAACTGGTCTCGAAGTCTCTGGAACTGCTTCGGAAAGACAACCCTGTACTCGGCGGGGGTTCGCCCCCGATTTTACGGACGCTTCTAAGAAGCCCGATACTGGGCAAAAGGAGTGTTCATGTCGAAGAGAAGACGATACAGCGAAGAATTCAAGCGCGGTGCGGTCGAGCAGCCCCGTCAACCTGGTGTTAGCTGCGCCCAGGTGGCCCGGGAACTGGGGATTGCAGCCAACCTGCTGCCGCGTTGGAGACGTGAAGCCGACGCTGCCAGTCAACAGGCGTTTGGCGGCACGGGAACCCCACGAGATGAGGAGCTGGCCCGCGTCAGACGCGAACTGGCCCGGGTGAGGAAAGAAAGGGGTTTTTTGCGCGAAGCGGCAACGTACTTTGCCAGGGAGTCGTCCTGAGGTATCAGGCGATCCAGCGTTTTCGCATGATGTGTCGATGTCTGAAGTTCTCGCCCAGCGGCTTTTACGCGTCGCGGCTGCGTCAGCCAAGCCGACAGCAACGCGACATCCGCGAGATGCACGAAGACAGTCAGGGCACGCTCGGCGCGCTGCGTATGCATGAGGACCTCACGGACGCGGGCAAGACCGCCAGCAAGAACCGCATTGCGCGCCTGATGGCAGCCGATGGTCTGTTCGGCTGGCCGCGCAAAAAGAGGCGCGGTCAGCGGACGCAGCCCAGTCTGCCGCCAGCTGGTATCCGGAATCTCCTGGAGCGGGATTTCACAGCCCTGGAGCCGGAAACCAAGTGGGTCACGAACATCACCGAGTAAAAACCGGTGAAGGAAAGCTCTACCTGTGCGTGGTGATGGATCTGTTCAGCAAGCTGATCGTTGGCTGGTCGATGCACCACCGACAGGATCGTCACATGGTAATGCGGGCCACAGGACCTGAAGTTTTAAGGCTCCTCCAAACCGTCCGTGGAAACGGGGTAGAACCCAGCCCGCCTCGCAGATCGCAAGCCCATCGCAGGCATCGCAGGCATCGCCTTTAAAGACCACCTTCCAAGCCTAGTTGACGCCGCAGCGCTGGAATACGCTCTTTACCAGGTCAATACCGATGAGCTTAACTTCCATGGTGGACGCCCATCTTCCAGAATTTTCTTTAGGAAACAGAAGTCTGGCGCATTACAACGCCGCGGGAAGGTAGGCGTCCATCTCATCACCCTCAGATTTCTCCCGTGCTTGCTTAGGGGCAGAGCGACGCTCCTGTGCCCGTCAGCGCTTCCTCATACGCTGCCGCGCACGCTTCTCGACAAGGATCTTTTGCTTCCGATTCATGCCGTGCCACGCCTTGATTTCAGCCTTGTCCCGGCCACAGGCTACACAGACCTGGCCCCGGAACTGGCAAACACCGACGCAGGGACTCTCGATTTTCTTCGCCATCAGATACCGGGCAATCAGGCGTTGACTGGCACTGGAGACACGCAGACGCGGCCAGAGGCATGGCCCACGGCCAGGTGACTGTCATCCTTGCTCCAGGCGACCTTGCTGACAGGTGCCTCGTCCCAGAGTCCGAACAAGGGCCGTCGATCATCCATGCGGACGATATACACGAGACCGTCCTCGCCGCCCGATGCGAACCGGCTGTCGCCGTGGGTAAAACGCAGGTCGCTGACCTTTTCCATGTGGGCGGGCAGGTACATTGGCTCGCGGCCACTCGGTCCGCTGCCCGCGCAGTCCCAGACAATCAACGCCTCGAGAGCGCCATCCGTGGCCAGATACCGACCACGATGATCCCAGCTAAGCAGTCGAACCTTGGTCCCGTAACCACGCATGGCCAGATCGCCGCCGCTGGCCCTGTCCCAGATATGAACCGACCGGTCCTGACAAGCTGCAGCGATCCAGCGCCCATCGGGGCTTGCTGCCACCGACAATAGAGAGTCTTTCCAGGGAAATTCCCGCGCGGCGTCGGGGTCGTCTGCCCGCCAGTGCTGGACCTTGCCGTAACAACAACTGAAAAACGTGTCGTCGGCGAGCAGATCCAGTCCGGTCACTGTGCTGTCTGCCGGCGCGAACGCCTGCAGCGACCTGCCATCAGCAGACCACAGCCGAAGTTCCCTGCCGCAGGCCGTCAACAGTTGTCCGTTCGAAAGCCAGGCCAGGCCCTCCAGCCATTGGCTGCCGCACGCCAGCGCAGCCTGCTCACGACCGTCTGCCGCATTCCAGAGTCGGACCGTGCTGTCCTGTCCACCACTGGCAACAAGGGCGCCATCCGGCGACCAGTCAACGGAGGTGGTCGCCAGGGGATGCCCGTCCGCACGCCAGCGCAGCTTGCCGTCACCTGCACCGAAAACGGACACGGAACCATCCGCGGCAGCAACTGCCAGGTGGTTGCCGTCTGGCGACCAGGCCAGATCATGGACGAATTCACCAGCATCGGCCGCCCAGCCTGTCACCAGGTGCCGGACCCGATCAGCCGTCTGGTCCGTCATACGAAGCACTCCCTGAAACCCTGCTGCAGTTGCTCGCGATCCAGGTTCCGGCCAATGAAGACCATTTCGTTGCGGCGTTCCTCCTCGGGCTTCCAGGGCCGATCCAGGCGTCCGTCCATCAACATGTGCACGCTCTGGAAGACAAAGCGCCGATCCTGCCCCTCGATACTGAGGATGCCCTTCATCCGGAAGATATCCTGACCCTGTGTTGCGAGCAGTGGACCGAGCCAGTCATTGAGCTTTTCGGTGGAGATTTCCCCGTCGCCCGAAAGCCCCACCGAGGTGACCTGCTCGTCATGGCTGTGCGCGGCGACGAAGGCCCTGGACTCGAGGTGTTGTACCGTCTGCCCCCCGGCCAGGCGGAGCACCAGATCGAACTCTTCCGGCCCATGTTCGGTAACCAGGGCATAGCGCCCGGCCTGCGGAATACGCAGCACAACCTGGTTTCGGCTACCCGCCTCGGGCACCGGCAGTCGTGAAACCTCTTCGCCCGGCGCAACCGGACCATCTGCCAGCGACGCCTCATGCTCCGCGAATGCCGGCTCCGCAGCGGCAATCACGCGTTCCATGGCATCCGCGCCGTCATTCACCGGCAGTAGCATGAAGCCGATCTCGGGATCCGGCCCGTTGCCGCACTCCAGCAAGGCGTCACCGGCCGGCAGGTCGAAAATCCCCGCCCACTCGAACGAATATTCCTGCTCCAGGAAGTCGGGTCGCTCCGCGAGAACGCGATCCAGGTCGAAACCGCCCACATCAAGCAC
>SKGQ01000188.1 GCA_007117515.1 Ectothiorhodospiraceae bacterium
GGATCTCCCGCGCCATGGCTTCCTTGTGTTCAAACTGCGTCCGGCCGGCGACATCGTCGCTCAGCGATGCAGTGGCCGCCTGGAAGCTGATCTGGATATGATCCAGCCCCGCCTCTTTCAAACGGGCCAGGCGGTCCGCATCCATGCCCACGCCGGAAGTGATGAGGTTGGTGTAGAAGCCCAGCCGACTGGCCTCAGCGACCAGTTCTTCGAGATCCTTTCGCACCAGCGGTTCGCCACCGGAAAAGCCAAGCTGCACGGCTCCCAGCTCACGCGCCTCGCGCATGACCCGGATCCATTCTTCGGTGGACAACTCTTCCTTCTCGTTGGCGAAATCCACCGGATTGGAACAATAGGCACACTGCAGAGGACAGCGGTAGGTCACCTCCGCCAGAAACCACAAGGGCCCTCGGCGTCCGCCAGTGTCAGGATTCAGTTCGGATCCAGCCGCGCTCATGAGCATCCTCCAAAAACGCATGGACGTCGTCGTCGAGGGCGGCGTCCGGAAACTGATCGTGGAGAACCGCCAGCACCTCGGCCACCGATCGACCGTCACAGTATTTGAGTATCGCGCTGGCGCTATCGTTCAACTGCACCATCCCTTCCGGGTACAGCAGCACATGGGCGTTCTGCGACGGCTCCCACTGAAATTTCATGCCATGGGCCAGATTGACCCGTGTCTCAGCCGAGAAATTCATGACTGACTTGCCCCTCTCACTGCATCGTACGGCGGCATGCCGACGACGTACGCCAGATACATGGCATCCAGCATGGTCCAGAGCACATCCAGCTTGAACTGCAGAATGTCCAGCGCCCGCTCCTGTTCCTCTCGGGTCTTGAAATACTCCAGCGTGATGGCGAGACCGTGCTTTACATCCTCGCGGGCCTGGCCCAGACGCTTCTCGAAATACTGCAAACCCTTGATATCCACCCATGGGTAATGCGTCGGCCAGGTTTCCAGCCGTGAGGCGTGGGCCTTGGGTGCGAACAACTCGGTCAAGGAGGAACAGGCCGCCTCCTGCCACGGGCGGGTGCGGGCGAAGTTAACGTAGGCATCAACCGCAAACCGCACTGCCGGCAGCACGTCTTCCAGCGACAGCAGTCGCTCACGCTCAAGACCCACCGCCTCACCCAGGGCCAGCCAGCGCTCAATGCCGCCGGCATCACCTTCCAGACCGTCATGATCGGTGATGCGCTTGATCCATATCCGGCGGGTCTCACGATCCGAACAGTTGGCCAGGATCGCGGCGTCTTTCTGCGGAATGCTGATCTGGTAATAGAAACGATTTATTACCCAGCCCTGCATCTGTTCGCGGGTGAGTTTTCCGTCCGCCATCATCACCTGATAGGGATGATGAAAATGATAGTAACGCCCTTTATCCCGAAGCTTCTTCTCGAAGGTCGAGTGATCCCATGGTGCGCCGGAATCGCGCACGGGTTCAGAGTTCGATGCCAAGCCCGTCATAAGAAACCTCCAGCCCAGCCTCATCGAGAATCCGGCGCTCGTCACTATCCGGATTCAGGATTGGATTGGTGTTATTTATGTGGATAAGGATGCGTCTCGCGTTCGGGAAACCCTCCAGCACCTCGATCATCCCGCCGGGGCCGGACTGCACCCGATGGCCCATTTCAGCCGCGGTCTTCTCTCCGCCGACTTCGCGTGCCATTTCGTCCTCGCGCCAGCATGTACCATCGACCAGCAGCACGTCAGCGCGTTCCATGTAGGGCGTCAGGTGATCCTCGATGATGCCAAGGCCCGGCGCATAGAATGCCGTCTTGCCGGTGGCGATCTCCTCGAACAGCACGCCGATGTTGTCGCCGGGCTGTGGGTCCGCGCGGTGCGGCGAATACGGCGGCGCCTTGCTGAGCAACGGAACCGGGTGAATACGCAGGCCCGGCACCTCGGCGGGCTCAAAGCTCTGCGCCTGCAGGTCGATCCGATTCGGCGTTACGCCGGAGTAGTGAGAAAGAATCTTGAAGATCGGAAAACCGGTCTCGAGATCTTCTCTCACCCGGTCGGTGCAGTAGACCGAGAGCGGGGTGTTGCTCTCGCGAAGCATGATCAGACCGGTCACATGGTCGATCTGGCTGTCCATCAGCAAGACAGCGGCAATCCCCGAATCGCGCACGGCGCGGGCCGGTTGCAGTGCGGGTGTTGCCAGAATCTGGGAGCGGATATCCGGGGACGCATTGACCAGCAACCAGTTCTCACCGTCGATGCTGACGGCGATGGATGACTGGGTACGTGCCTCGGCACGGGTGGCGCCCTTGCGCCAGTCGTCGCAGTTACGGCAGTTGCAGTTCCACTGGGGGAAACCACCACCGGCTGCGGATCCAAGTACATGAATTTTCATGGTAGGAAGAAAAAGGGGGTGGCCATCAGGCCACCCCCTTTTATCTCATTCCTGAACTCAGCGGTTGCTGACGTACAGGTTGATTTCAAAACCAAGACGCATTTCGTTGTAAGCAGGCTTATTCCAGGACATTGTTCATCCTCCAGTTGTGGAATCAACTTTCTTTGACGAGCATTTCAGTGCTCGTGTTTGCAACAATTGCAAACTAGGGATCGGAAGTCAAGCATCCTGTTGACAAAAACGACTCTTTTATGAATCGCCCCGCGATCGCGCCACGCGTGATGCACGGTTGTCACGGGATGTGAACAGACTGGAGCACACTGCCTCAACCAGAAAATCTGCTGGTCCGAGCCACCCGCCTGCTGAAATTCAACCAGCAATGCGGCAACCCCTTGATCTGTCAGGTCACAAGAGCCCTTGTCTCTCGCTCCCCTCAACACATTCCGAAAGTTCGCCACCCGTCGGTTGTCCGATTCTCGTGTGGCACCCAGGTCCTGTGAGCAGCAACCGTGCCAGCGCCGATTGGCGCCTGACACCAGCCTTGCGAGGCATTGGGTTGACCGCGCAGGAACCGTCCTCTAATGACACCACTATTGGCAGCAAGTTTCTCGATCGATTCAATGACTGCGACAACACCTGGCAATCTGCCCTCTGACGGCAATCAAGCAGTAAAGTGACAGATCTACCGCCAACACCCAATCGATAGCTGATGAAACCGCAGATGCAGACCGTAACCCGGACTATGACCACTGGCGCAATGGTGCACTTTGACACGCTGAGACTCGACACAGATGCGCCGACACTTCTGCTCGTGCATGGCTGGACCTGCCGACGTGGTTACTGGAAACAGCAGGTCGACCATTTGAAAGGCCGCTACCCGATCGTGGTTCCTGACCTTCCCGGCCATGGCGAATCCGTCCCTGGACACAGCAATCAGGCAAACGTCGCCGAACTGGCAGACTGCCTCGTCGAACTGGTGCGGGACGAGGTGTCAGGCCCGGTCATTCTTGTTGGTCATTCGATGGGCGGCGCCTTGGCGCTCGAAGCAGCGCGGAGAATCGATGGTCAAGCCCAGGGCGTCATCCTGGTAGATACCTTCGTCATCGACTTCGGTGGACTTGATGCGGAAACGCAGCAATCCCTTTACCGAAACTTCACCGATGATTTCATCGGTGGCATCCACTGGCTGATCGACAGCACCACTGTCGACCAAACCCCGGAGGCGCTGAAAACCCGGTTGAAGATGGAAATGGCGGAGGCTGACCCGAACTGGGCCCTGCCGATCTGGAGATCCCTGCTTACCTGGCAACCGGAAAATATCTTCCCGCATATCCAGTGCCCGATCCGAGCGATCAATGGCAGGCTGGTGCCGAATACCGCGCGCAAGCGGTGCAGACCCTATCTGCGAGAGGTCGTGATGCCGAAAGCAGGCCACTTCCCGCAACTGGAAGACCCCGCCAGGTTCAACCAACTACTGGACGAAGCGCTATCTACGATGGCCTGACCGGAGCGCCGAGCAGGCCGCACCAAAAAACACTGAACGAACTCCGCGTTCGCGGGCCCGTCTTCAGCGCTCCGTCAGACCATCAACTGCCCGCCATTCACCTCGATGATCTGTCCGGTGACATAACCGGACAGGCCGCCGGCGGCCAGATAGAGGAAGGTGCCGGCGCAGTCCTCGGGGTCGCCGAGGCGCTTTTGCGGGATGACGTTCCGGGTGCGTTCGAGTTTTTCGGCCGTGGAATAACGCTGGTGGAAATCGGTATCGAAGGTGCCGGGGCTGATGGCGTTCACCCGGACGTTCTTCGGCGCCAGCTCGGTGGCCATGGAACGGGTGAAGGTACTGACGAAGGCCTTGGAGGCACTGTAGAGACTTGAACCCGGGCTGCCCCCGTTGCGGGCAGAGATGGAACTGACATTGATGATTGCTCCACCATGTTCCGCGAGGTGCGGCGTGGCGGCGCGGGTGGCGTGGATCACCGAGCGGGCGTTGAGATCGAACACGGCGTCGATGAAGGCATCGTCGATGTCCTCGATGGGGGTGCGGCCGACCATGGAACCGGCGTTGTTGACCAGCACCTGCAGACCGCCGAAGCGCTCGACCGTCTCGGCCACCATACGCTCCACGTCCGCCGCCTTGCGCACGTCGGCACAGACCAGATCCGCCTCGCCGCCAGCGGCGCGAATCGCGTCGACAACCGCTTCTGCGCCGTCCCGGGTCTGATGACAATGCACCATGACCCGCATTCCCGCATTAGCCAGCCAACGGGCTGCAGCCGCGCCAATGCCCCGGCTGCCGCCCGTCACCAGCGCAACCCTGCCGTCAAGTTCCAGATCGGGCATCCCGTTTGGCATCCGCGTAACTCCTGACCTGTCGCATGGCTTCATCCCAGCCGGCCACGGCTCGTTCGCGTCTCTCGGGGTCCATGGCCGGTTCGCAGCGGCGGTCGCACCGCCAGCGGTCGGCGATGGTATCACGCGCGTCGAACACGCCCAGATGCAGCCCGGCCAGGTAGGCCGCGCCCAGCGCCGTTGTCTCGATCACCTCCGGCCGCTCCACCGGCACATCCACCAGATCGGCCAGGCATTGCAGCAGCCAGTTGTTGGCCACCATGCCGCCATCCACGCGCAAGGTGGCCGGTCGGTGCCCGGCATCATCGGCCATGGCATTGAACAGGTCCCGGGTCTGGTAACAGGTGGACTCCAGCGCGGCACGCACCAGCTCGGCGATGCCGGTATCCCGGGTCAGGCCGAAGATCGCACCCCGGGCCAGGGGGTCCCAGTAGGGCGCGCCGAGACCGGTGAAAGCCGGCACCAGATAGACACCCCGATTGGAATCCAGGCTCTTCGCCAGGGCCTCTGTCTCCTCGGCCGACCCGATGATACGGATGGCATCACGTAGCCATTGCACCGCGGCGCCAGCAACGAAAATCGAGCCCTCCAGGGCATAGGTCGTCTTGCCGTCCAGCCGATAGCCGATGGTGGTGAGCAGTCGATTCCGCGACTGGACGGGCGTGTCACCGGTATTCAGCACCGCGAAACACCCGGTGCCGTAGGTACTCTTGACCATGCCCGGCTCGAAGCAGGCCTGCCCCACCAGCGCCGCCTGCTGATCCCCGGCGACGCCGGCAATGGGTAGCTCAATCCCGATGCCTTCGGTGGCGGTGCCAAAATCCGCAGCGCAATCCAGCACCTCCGGCAACAGCGAATCGGGGACACCCAGCAAATCCAGCAGGGCCGGATCCCAGCGATGCTCATGAATATTGAACAGCAGCGTGCGGCAGGCGTTGGTGGCATCGGTCACATGTCGCTCGCCGCCGGTCAGCTTCCAGATCAACCAGCTGTCGATGGTGCCGAAAGCGAGTTCGCCGCGCTCGGCCCGCTCGCGCGCGCCATCAACATGGTCCAGTAACCAGCCGATCTTGGTGCCGGAGAAATACGGATCGAGAAGCAGGCCGGTCCGCGCCGTGACATCCGGCTCATGACCGGCCTCTCGCAGCGGGATGCATCGGTCGGCGGTGCGCCGGTCCTGCCAGACGATGGCCCGATGGATCGGCTCGCCGCTGCTGCGGTCCCAGATCACGGTGGTCTCGCGCTGATTGGTGATGCCGATACCGGCCACCTCGGCGCCGCAATCGGGCAGTGCGGCCATTGCCTCGCGGCAGACGGCACAGGTCACGTCCCAGATTTCCTGGGCGTCATGCTCCACCCAGCCGTCGTCGGGAAAGTACTGGGTGAACTCCTGCTGGGCGCTGGTGACGATTCCGCCTGTGTCGTCGAATACGATGGCCCGGGTGCTGGTGGTGCCCTGATCGATGGCGAGAATATGGCGTCTGCCGCTCATGGATAGCACTCCTGCTGGTTCGGCTGGCCCAAGTCTTCGTTGAACGTAACCGGGTTTGCGACGCCGGAAAAGAATTGATGCGCCGCAGTACACACCTGTGTTTCTCTGAATGGAGGGTCAGTTGGGGCTGCTGATGAGTGAATCGGTCCGGGACAATCCACTCGATCTGCTAATTGTCGGCGGTGGCATCAATGGCGCCGGCGTCGCGCGGGACGCCGCTGGTCGCGGCCTGCGGGTGATGCTCTGCGAACGCGATGACCTGGCTGCGCATACCTCCTCGGCCAGCACCAAGCTGATCCACGGCGGCCTCCGCTATCTGGAACATTACGAGTTCCGGCTGGTGGCCAAGGCCCTGCGCGAGCGGGAAGTCCTGCTACGCGCCGCCCCACACATCATCTGGCCACTGCGCTTTGTCATGCCCCATGTGGATGGTCTGCGTCCACGCTGGATGATTCGCGCCGGGCTGTTCCTTTACGACTCACTGGGCGGCCGCAGCAGTCTGCCACGCAGCCATGCCATTCGGCTGGATCAGCATGTGGCCGGTCAGGCGCTGAACGGCGGCCTGCGCCATGGCTATGTCTATTCCGACTGCTGGGTGGAGGACGCCCGACTGGTGGTACTCAACGCCATGGACGCCGCCGAGCACGGTGCACTGATCCGGCCGCGCACCGAGGTGATCCGTGCCGAACGGGAGGCGAATCTCTGGCGGGTTGAACTGCAGGACAGCGTCAGCGGCGAACGCGAGACCGTCCATGCCCGCGCCCTGGTCAATGCCGCTGGACCATGGGTTGACAAACGCCTGACCGGTGGGTCGACAAACAGCCAACGCACCGTCCGCCTGGTCAAAGGCAGTCACCTGGTCGTGCCACGCATCGGCGAGCAGGAGGAAGCGTACATCCTGCAGAATCCTGATCGGCGCATCGTCTTCGTGATCCCCTACGAGGGCCAGTATTCGCTGGTTGGCACCACCGAGGAGCTTTTTACCGACGATCCGGCACGGGCCACGATCTCCGATGCCGAGACCGATTACCTGCTGCAGACCGTCCAGCGTTTCTTCGGTCCGGTACTGCAACGGCAGGATATCGTCTGGACCTATTCCGGCGTCCGGCCGCTGGTGGAGGACGAAGCCGTTGATGCCTCGGCGATCACCCGCGACTACCAACTCGCCCTGGAAGGAGAAAATGGCGCGCCGATGCTCACCATATACGGGGGCAAGATCACGACCTTTCGTCGCCTGGCAGAGGATGTCATGAGCAAACTCGCTGAACCGCTGGGCATGGAAAACGGTCCATGGACTGTGAAAGCGCCGCTGCCGGGCGGCGACATGGCAGACGCCGATTTTGATGCCTGGCAGGAGAAAACGGTTGCGCGCCATCCATGGCTGGACGCAGCCGTCTGTCGCCGCCTGTGCCGCGCCTACGGTACGCGGGTCGCGCGTTTGTTGAATGGTGCAACCAACGCCCGCGACCTCGGTCCGGAAATCGCTCCCGGCGTATTCGAGGCCGAGCTTGTCTATCTGCGGGACGCGGAATGGGCACGGACCGGTGAAGATGCCCTCTGGCGCCGCAGCAAGCTGGGCTTGCATCTGTCGGCGGCAGAGAGTGATGCCGTCACGGAATGGTTTGAAGGAAAATGCTCCTAATTAACAGCTTGATGCAGCGGCGTCTCCATCTAGGCTGATCGCACCAACTTCTCAAAAAAACGCAGGATCTTCCGATGCTCGACACCCTCGAAACATCTCAACAGGACACGACGACCACCGCGCTGCTCGATCGCTTCGACAAGGTGCGCGCGGACAGCCTGTCACTGACCGCACCACTGTCCGCCGAAGACCAGATCATCCAGAGCATGCCGGATACCAGCCCGAGCAAATGGCATCTGGCGCACACCACCTGGTTCTTTGAAGAGTTCGTGCTGGCGCAGAACCTTCCCGCCTATGAGCGTTTTCATGCGGATTTCAGCTACCTCTTCAACAGCTACTACAACTCCGTCGGCAACATGCACCCACGGCCGCAACGTGGACTGTTGTCCCGGCCGCCGCTCTCGGCAGTACACCGCTATCGCGAACATGTGGATGCGGCCATGCAGGAGCTGTTCGATCGTGACCTGCTGGACGGCGATCTGGCGGCATTGGTGCTGTTGGGCACGCATCATGAACAACAGCATCAGGAACTGATCCTCACCGACATCAAGCATGTCCTGTCCTGTAACCCGCTCATGCCCGTGTATACGGACTGTCATCCGCCGCAGGCAGACTCGTCGCCGATGGAGTTCATGTCTGGGCAGGAGGGTCCGGTGGAGATCGGCTATCAGGGCGACGGCTTTCATTACGATAACGAGGGTCCGCGGCACACGGTCTGGCTGCACCCGCATGCGCTGGCCAACCGGCTGGTGACCAATGGCGAATACCGGGCTTTCATTGAGGACGGCGGCTATCGTCAAGCCACGCTCTGGCTGTCGGACGGCTGGAGCAAGATCCGCGAAGAAGGCTGGACCCGACCGCTCTACTGGTCGGATGACCTGGAACGGGAATTCACGCTACACGGCGAGCAAACTCTGGATCCGCACCGTCCGGTCTGCCACCTGAGCTACTACGAGGCCGACGCCTTTGCCCGCTGGGCCGATGCACGCCTGCCCACCGAGGCCGAATGGGAAGCCGCTGTGGCGGACAGGCCCTGCCCCTCGGTGCTGCGCGATGACAACTGGCTGCACCCGCAGGCTCCTCATGACCCGGGCGACCCCCAGTTCTTTGGCCAGGTCTGGGAATGGACCGCCAGTTCCTACAGCAGCTATCCCGGCTACAGGCCCGCGCCCGGCGCCGTAGGCGAGTACAACGGCAAGTTCATGTGCAACCAGTTCGTGCTGCGTGGTGGCTCCTGCGTCACGCCGTTCGGCCACATCCGCCCCAGCTACCGCAACTTCTTTTACGCCGATGCGCGCTGGCAGTTCAGCGGCCTGCGTCTGGCCAGGGATCTTTGATCATGGGCGCCATTGCGTCCGACGCCGTCAGCGATACGACACCGGATTTCCTGGATGATGTACTGACTGGCCTGCAACGGCGGCCCAAACAGATCGCGCCCAAGTATTTCTATGATCGGGCGGGCTCAGATCTGTTCGACCGCATTTGCGACTTGCCCGAGTACTACCCCACGCGGACCGAGCTGAGCATCCTGGAATGCCACGCCGGGGACATGGCCAGCGCCATCGGCGCGAACGCGCTACTCATTGAACCCGGTTGCGGCGGTTGCACCAAGGTCCGTTACCTGCTCGACGCGCTGGACCAGCCCGCCGGTTTTGTACCCGTGGAGATCAGCGGCGAGCATATGCTGGAGAACCTGGCTCCCCTTCGTGCACAGTACCCGGAGCTGCCCCTGCACCCGGTCTGCGCCGACTTTACCCAGCCGTTCGAACTGCCGACCGCCTGCGATCAAAACGCCCGGCGGGTGCTTTTCTTTCCCGGCTCCACCATCGGCAACTTCATGCCCCGGGAAGCGGAAGATCTAATGTGCGCCCTGCGCGACCTGGTCGGTTCCGACGGCATGCTGCTGCTGGGAGTCGACCAGGTGAAGCAGACACTGGTACTGGAGCAGGCCTACAACGATCAGGCCGGAGTCACGGCCGCCTTCAACCGCAATCTGTTGCATCGGATCAACACTGAACTGGAGGCGGACTTTCGGCTGGAGAACTTTCGCCACAAGGCACTCTGGAATGCCCATGAGCAACGCATCGAAATGCATCTGGTCAGCGCGCAGCGGCAGCGGGTGCATATTGATGGCCACGGCATAGATTTCCAGCCTGGCGAGACCCTGATAACCGAGTACAGCTACAAGTACACCGACGCTCGACTGGCCGCTCTGGCGACTACCTGCGGTTTTCGGGTCCGGCAGCGCTGGACCGATGCCCGGGACTGGTTCGCGATTTACCTGCTGGACACAAAATAAAACGCCCGCCGGCAGATCCCGACGGGCGTCTGAAAACGACTTGAGAACAACCCTTAGAAGCGGGCTTCAAAGCCACCATAGACCTGGCGACGAACGCCAGGCGTGATGCCGCCAACCCGGTTGGCAATGTACTCACGGTTGGCCAGATTCCGGCCGGCCACGAACACCGTCAGCCCGTCCCTGACCAGATAGTTGACCGAAGCGTCGAGTATCGTGAATGAGGCGATTCGCCCCTCGGTGCCATCAGGCACGCGGCTGCGCGTATTCTCATTATCGACGAACTGCCGGCCGACATGCTGTACGCCCAGACGAGCGTCGAAGCGTCCAACCTCATAGCCCAGCGCCATGTAACCGGAGAACCGGGGCGCGAACGGGAAGTCGTTGCCACTCTCCAGTTCGCCCTCGACAGTGTTCTTGAACTCGGTGTCGAGGATGGTGGCATTGGCTAGAAGATAGACATTCCACGGCGTATCAAAGAAGGCCCAGGAATCCACGCGGCCCGAGAACTCGACGCCCCGCATGCGCGCCCGGCCCGCGTTGAAGTTATCGATATCACCGCCGGCATCACGGTCCGAGGCGATCAGGTCCCGATAGTCGATGTAGAACAGCGACACTTCCCCGGTTACCGGCGCCGACGGCGTGGTGCGGACACCCACCTCGAAGATGTTGCCGATCTCCGGATCGGGCTCCACATCCGTGGTTGCAGGCGAGATACCGCGGTGAACGCCGCCGAACACCTCAAAGGTCTCGAAGCCGCCGTAGCTGATGCTGATCCCCGGCAGTAATTCGTTGAAGCGCCGACTCTCCTTTCGCCGATCTCTTCCGTCACGCTGCTGGTCGGAATCGAGCTTCCACCGTTCGAAGCGGACACCTGGAGTAACCGCGAAGTCACCGATCTGGGTCGTGTTCTGGACGAAAAGGGACGTCGCAAAGACGTCGAATTGATCATCCCGACAATCGAGCCTTCCGTCCTCTTTCTCACATTGCCGGGTGTCTGTTCCTGGCGAAGTTCCCCAGAACTGCAGGCGCTCGGCACGCTCATCATGCACCCTGAAGCCAGTCACAAGCCTGTGCTCGTAACCCAAGCCCTGATACTCATGAGTCAGGCGAGGCTCGACGCCCATGACACGGAAGTCCCGTGGCCGAATCTGGTTGCCGCACTGCGAGGCATTGTCGAAATTCGTGGCATCAACGCCATCGGGGCAGTTCAACAACTCATCCGATGAACTCGCCTGACGCCGCGAGGTGCGCTCCGTCTTATTGGCGTAGACATTGGTGGCCAGGCTGGTGCGGTTATTGAAGTCATACTCATGGATGACCTGGCCAGCGACCCGTTCCACCTCGAAACGGTCCTGTTGCAGCGGGTTCTCCCGACGCCGATCGCTGAACTGTTCCTCGGTATAGCCCGCCTCACCGCCACGCTGGTTCTCGTTATAAGTGGTGGCCTTGAAGGTCAGGCGATGACCAGGCTCAAGTTCGGTCACCGACTTGAACATGAAGTCATTGATGATCTGCTGCTCACCGCGGCGGAAGCCGTCGTGCTGCTGGTGGATGAAGTCCACCAGCAATCCGGTATTGCCGTAAGTGCCGCCGGCGGAGACATTGGTGTCGATGAAGCCGCGGTTGCCGGCCGCGCCGTACAGCACCACCTCCGGTTCCCGGGGCGGATTACGGGTCAGGTAGTTGATAGAGCCACCGATGGTCTGCGGCCCGTACTTGATCGTGCCGGAGCCCTTCACGGCCTCGACCCGGCGCAGGCGCCGGGGCGCAGGCTGGTAGTTGGTGCTGGAATCGCTGTAGGGCGCCAGCTGGATCGGCGCGCCGTCCTCCATCAGGGTCATCTTGCGCGAGCGCCGCGGGTTCAGCCCGCGAATGCCGATATTCGGCCGTCGACCCAGCGGATCCTCGGAGACCACAGTCACGCCCGGAAGCGTTTGCAGGGTGTCCAGCGTGCTCGCCGGACGGCGCTGCTCAAGATCGATGTCTTCCACCACGCTGGCCGAACCGGGCACACCGGCTACGCCGTCATCGGCGAAAATCTGTACCGGTGACAGTACCAGACCGCGACCGGCGTCACCCCCCTCATCCTGAGCAGACACACTGGCGGCGGCCAGCGCCAGACATGACATGGCGCCTGCGCGCACGAGATATCGCATTGTTCTCTCCTCTGAGACGGGTCTGATCTGCGCCAGATCCCGCGTGATAGCGCCGAGACCGCAAGAACGGTCGGGCAGGTTTGTGTGCGCGACGCTCACCCATGGGTTGGGCAAGCCATCGCATAAGAGCCAACCGGCAGCAGGGCGGTGGCGCTGGTTCGCCCAGTGCAAGCCGCATACCCCAAGTTTGTCACAAGCCAGTCACCTGACACCCACGAAAAAATCGGGAATATTTCCCAAAATAGCCCCGCGGGTGGCAACTAACTGACAGACATAAAAAAACCCGCACCAGTTGGTGCGGGTTTTCACTATTGATGGTGGCCGGGGACGGAATCGAACCGCCGACACGGGGATTTTCAATCCCCTGCTCTACCAACTGAGCTACCCGGCCAAGGGCGCCTATTCAAGCCGATCACCCCGGTAGGGTCAAGCTCA
>SKGQ01000083.1 GCA_007117515.1 Ectothiorhodospiraceae bacterium
CAGTAACTCGAATGGCTGCCACAGGATGGCCAGATTGCCACCGTGGGCCATGTACCCGGTGATCACCGAGAAGATGACCAGGACGATGCCGACCACGATCAACATGCGGTGATTCCTCCTGCCTGCATAACATGCTACGAACACCATCGGCGCGCCATGAGCTCATGTGAGCAATAACGGCCGCATGACAGGAAACTGAAGCCGCGCATCCGATCCGTCTCAGGAAGCCGACGATCGGAAACGACAACGAACGGACGCACAAACAACAGCCGCCATGGATCAGCAGCCCCTTCGATTGAGCGACTACGTACAGCACCTCGCCGAAGTCGCACTGCCCGTCCAGGCGCGCAGCCTGGAAACGCTGCGACGGGTCGACGTCGAAGCCCTGACCAATACCGAACTCGCGACCATCATGTATCGCGACCCGGCTTTGTGCATCAGCCTGCTGGCCCGCGCTGCCGCGCTGCAGAAACGACCGGAAAACCGGATCGCCACGGTCGACCAGGCGATTCTTCTGCTCGGCACCCGCGGCAGCCTGCACTGGGCCCTGCAACAACCGGTTGCCGAACAGGAACTCGATCACGGCAATCTGCGCGTTTACATGGATCTTGTCGCCAATGCCATCCATGCCTCGCTGCAGGCGACTGCCTGGGCCGTCCGGCGCTACGATGTGCTGCCCGCCGATATCAGAACAGCTGCACTGATCCGCCTGATCGGGCAACTCTGTCTGCTCAGCGCAGATCCGAAGCTGTTGCGTGAGGTCGTGGATTCCGAGGACCAGCACCCGTACAACCGTCACTGCGCCGCCTATGCGGTGCTCGGCTTTACCCTGAGTGAGCTGAGTGCGGGTCTCATTCAAAAGCTGAGATTACCAGTCGGAGCGCTGGAGCAGCTACTGCCCGACCGCATCGAGGGACGCCGTATGCTCGGGCTCAGTCTGGCAGCTTCGCTCACCGATCTGAGCGTGCTCGGACCGCAGCATCCGGACATGAAAACCATCGTCGAGGTCATCGCGCGCTACAACGGCATGAACACCTCACTGATGCTCCAGGATATCGGCATCCAGGCCCGTGAGGCCGCGGCCCACCCCTGCGCCGGCAACGCCATACCGTGGCGCTGGCTGTGCGAGCCACCTTCGACTCTGGACGGCCAGGCGCCTCTGCTTCTGCCGGGAACGCTTTGCCTGGCGCCGCGCATGGATCTCACCGACCGTTTGAAGAATCTTTGCCGACGACCGCCGAACCTGCGTACCGAACAGGAATTGGCATTGAAGCATTCGTACACCCAGCCGGCCGACAGCACCATTCTGCTGGCTCTGAAAACCCTGCACCATGGTCTCGGCCTGGCCCGCGCCATTTATTTCCGGCTGGATCCTGCAGACGAAAGCATTCGGCCTTACATGACCCTTGGCTGTGACGGCAACCCGCTGCTTCCGGAGCTTTTCCTCACAGTCAGCCCCGGCTCGCGCCTGCGCCCGTACCTGCGGGACGGGCAGTGGATGAGACTGGATGCCCGGCAGCTGCGCGACCTGCTCGGCGTGACCCACCATCCATCTCACCGGGTGTTCGTCTGCGAGCAAGCCCTGATCGCGCCAATCCGGACTGCTGATGGCCTCCAGGGCCTGCTTTATGCGGACCAGGGCAGCAACGACTGTGGGCTGCACGAGACCGCGGTCCAGGGTTTCCCCGATACCTGCCACGCACTGGAGACCGGGCTCAGCCACCTGCACCTACCGCAACTGCTGTCACTGGATTGACATCGTCCTGCCATGAACTGGCCATCTCCCGGCGCTAAGGTCCCGTTATCAAAACGGAAATGGAGGAACCAATCATGGCACGCAAGTCACCGGTCGAGTTGCATCGTATCGCCCTGTCCATGCATCACAGGGGGCATGCCCCATCCCTGATCGCCGATCTGCTGGGGCTCCACCCGGGCGCCCTGCGCAACTGGCTCTCCAGCCAGGCCTGTACCGCCCCCGTTCAGCAAACACGGGGCGGTATGCAACGGCGGTAAGATTTAAGGAAACACTGATTTATTCCCACGCCTGCGTTGGAGTCCGCATTTTTTCCGAGGCAAGGCGCGCTGCGCAGGGCCGCAGTCAGTCTGCGGTCAAGCAGCGCAACGCAGCAATCGGGAAAAATGCGGCCCAAGTCGAAGACCCCGGCCGGTTTTGGCCCCCTGGTGGCGTTGCGCCACCGGCCCGGTAGCTATTGCTACCGAACCGACACCGCGCCTTGCCAGATGACCAAAACCGGTCTCGGGCGCAGACGCGGGAATAAATCAGTGTTTCCTTAACCCGCTCCCCGGGTGTTCACGGCTCGCACCTTCTATATACTGGCCCAAAACACGTTCGGCGAAAGGCGTCTGCTCGGCATCCGTTGCCCTGCGGAATGGCCTCCCGCCAGAACCGGCGCAGCGCCCGACCGGGCCGATCATGGGAAGGTTGCAATGGAGTTTGATCCGCTACTTCTGTCCCGAATTCAGTTCGCCTTTGTCGTCTCTTTCCATATCATCTTCCCGGCCTTCACCATCGGCCTCGCCTCTTTCATCGCCGTACTCGAAGGTCTCTGGTTCAAGACCGGCAACCCGGTCTACCTGCAACTTTCCAAGATGTGGATCAAGGTCTTCGCCGTGTCCTTTGGCATGGGCGTGGTCTCCGGCATCGTCATGTCGTTCCAGTTCGGTACCAACTGGAGCGAGCTGTCCTACGCATCCGCCAACTTCCTCGGCCCTATCCTCAGTTACGAAGTGGTCACCGCCTTCTTCCTGGAGGCCACGTTCCTCGGCGTGCTGCTGTTCGGGCGTGACAAGGTGCCCCAGGGCATGCACCTGTTTGCCGCCATCATGGTTGCGGTGGGGACCTTCATCTCCTCGTTCTGGATCCTGTCGGCCAACAGCTGGATGCAGACCCCGGCCGGCATCGAGATCATCAACAACCGGGTTGAGGTGATCAGCTGGATCGAGGCGATTTTCAACCCCTCATTCCCCTACCGCTTCGCTCACATGGTGCTGGCCGCATTCCTCACCACCGGTTTCTTCGTGATCGCGGTAAGCGCCTGGTATCTGCTGCTGAACAAGTCCCGCGAGTACGCCAAGGTGATGCTCTCGATGACACTCTGGCTGGTCACGATCATGGCACCACTGCAGGTTTTCGTTGGTGACCTGCACGGGCTGGACACGCTGGAACATCAGCCGGCCAAGGTCGCGGCCATGGAGGGCAACTGGGAGACGCAGAGTCGGGTGCCCCTGCTGCTGTTCGCGATACCGGACCAGGAAGCGGAGATGAATCACTTCGAGGTCGGGATCCCAGGACTGGCCAGCCTGATCCTGAAGCACGACATCGATGGCGTGGTCCCCGGCCTCAAGGACTGGGCGCCGGAGGATCGACCGCACGTGGCGACCGTGTTCTGGTCGTTCCGGGTGATGGTGGGAATCGGCATGCTCATGGTGCTGGTGGCCGCCCTCAGCCTGCTGCTGCGCTACCG
>SKGQ01000136.1 GCA_007117515.1 Ectothiorhodospiraceae bacterium
AAGCGACTGCGATCCTGTTCCAGATCATATCCAATGACGGTGCCATTGGGGATGCGGCAGCCCTCGTCGATCACCGCACGGCGGATCCGACAGCCCTGACCAACGATCACCGCCGGCAGCAACACCGAATCCTCAACCACCGACTGCGGCTGCACCTGGACCTGGGAAAACAACAAGCTGTGGCGCACCAGCGAGCCCGATATGATGTCACCGCCCGAAACCATCGAATCCAGGGCCATTCCAGGCAGATCCTCGTCATTCATCTGCACATTGATGAACTTCGCCGGCGGCAACTGCGCCTGGTAAGTCCAGATCGGCCACAGCTCATCGTAGATATTGAGTTCCGGCCGCGCGCCGATCAGTTCCTGGTTGGCCTCGTAGAAGGCATCGACGGTACCCACATCACGCCAGTAGGGTTGTTCGCCACTCTGCGGATCGCGGAACGGGTAGGCAACGACTTTCGCTTCATGAATGGCGCGGGGAATGACATCGCGGCCGAAATCGCGATCCGAATCCGGATCCTCGGCATCCTGGCGCAGGGCGCGGAACAGATAATCGCGGTTGAAGACATAAATCCCCATGGACACCAGGGCGTTGCCGGGATCCCCCGGGATCGGATCCGGCCGTTCGGGCTTTTCGGTGAATTCCAGCACCTGGCCGTGCTCATCGACGCTCATCACACCGAAGGCCCTGGCCCGCTGTATCGGTGTCTCCACACAGCCCACGGTCATCTCCGCGCCGGATTCCACATGCCGCGCGATCATCGTGCCGTAGTCCATCTTGTAGACATGATCGCCCGCCAGCACCAGCACGTAGCGCGGATCGTGGGCGGTGATGATATCGATACTCTGGTACACGGCGTCCGCGGTACCGGCGTACCACAGGGGCTGATCCAGTCGCTGCTGGGCCGGCACCAGTTCGACGAACTCACCGAACTCACCGCGCAGGAAACCCCAGCCCCGCTGCACATGCTGGATCAGCGAGTGGGCCTTGTACTGGGTCAGCACCTGGATGCGGCGGATTCCGGAATTGATGCAGTTGGACAATGGAAAATCGATCAGACGGAACTTGCCGCCGAAGGGTATGGCGGGCTTGGTGCGCCAGTCCGTGAGGTTGACCAGCCGCCCGCCGCGACCGCCGGCAAGGATCATCGCCAGGGTGTCGCGGGTAAGACGGCTGACAAAACGGGGATTGCTTTCGAGAAACATGCCTCTGCCTTCTTGCTGAACCCGATGCGGGCCAGGTTGCCATCACAACCGGCCGAGAACCGGCTTCTGGCCGGCCGTCGGGAAGGCTCCGGACGATCCTGTTCACGGCAGAGCCGGCATCAGGACATCCCTGATTGGCACGGTGGTCCTTCAGTTCGAAGTCGACACCGCACCGATTTCGGGCAGCATACTGGGGGGCGCCTTCCGTGCCAATCTCAGGGTCGGCGGCGGACACGCCGCCACGGCTGCACACCATCCTGACGCAGCAACCGGTGCAGGTCCGCTGCAGTATCCACATCCCAGGATGGCGCAAGCTCATGCAGACGACCCGTACCCCGGGCCATTTGCCGGCGCGTGCGGCGAAGCACGGCGGGACTACCCCAGGGAATGGTCCGAAATGCCGTTGCCGGCGGTCGCCGCTCGGCGGCAATCAACACATAGCCGCCGTCTGCGGCCGGCACCACCACCAGACCCTCCGCTGCCAGGCTGCACTCCGCCGCCTCCCGCATGCGATCCGGAGACAGCGCCGGGCAATCGGCACCGATCAACACAATGCGTCCGGGTTCGCGCAGGGCATACAGCATGCGCTGCCCCAGGTCGCCGGGGCGTTGCACCCGCAGCCTGAGACCATGACGCCGGCATAGTCCACGCAACCAGGGGTGATTCTGGTGCGGGCTCACCCAGACTTCCACTGGAAGCCCGGTGGCACACGCATTGGCCAGCGTCACCTCCAGCAGGCGTCGATACCAGAAACAGGCGGCACGCCGACCGAGTCGTCTGGCAAGGCGGGATTTGACCTTACCGACCACTGGACTGCGAGCGAACACCACCAGCCGGCACGACGCACTCATCGGGGACCCTGCCGGTATAGCCGCGCCAGTTCACGCGGGTCATCGCCGCGCCAGAATCGATACCGCAGATGCCACATCTGTAGGACTGTCGGCAGCACGCCGAATTGCTCCCAGCGACGCGCCGAAGTGCGCACCCGAATGCGTGAACAGCAGGGTCGACTGCAGCGCCTCAACGCGCTGCTCAATGCCACATCCTCCATCAGAGGAATCAGGGGAAATCCGCCGACGGTCTCGAACGCATCGCGGCGCACGAAAATCGCCTGATCCCCGGTGGCAATACCCGAAAGTCGGCTGCGTTGGTTCATGCACCATTCGATGATCCGGAAAGCCATGCCGGGAGCATCCAGACGCACGTCGAAACGTCCCCATACGGCACCGTGCGCAAGAGCACGCATCAGGCTATCCACCGCGGTTACTGGGACCATGGTGTCGGCATGCAGAAACCAGAGGGCGTCCCCCGTGGCCGCCGCCGCACCGACATTCATCTGCTGGGCGCGACCGCGTTCCGAGGGAATGATGCGGTCAACCAGCGACTCGGCAAGATCCGTCGAACCGTCGGTGCTTCCTGCATCGACCAGGACAACCTCGTGGCCCACTTCGCGCAACCGCTGCAGCGACGCCAGTGTGATGGGCAGCGCATCGGCCTCATTGAGGCAGGGAATGATCACGGACAATCGGGTCATCAACCGCATCTTCGGCCAGGTCGTCGAATCCGGCAAGCCGACGATCCGCCGAATTGACGCCGCCCTGGCAACGGGCCAGGGCCCCGTGACAGTAAGGTACTGGCCCACGGAGGCATTTAGGGGAACCCGTGAGGCTCCACAGGGCGGTGGCCTCCGGCACCTGAGGAAGCCTTGGTCATCGGGGTGTTTGGTGGTACGCTTCGCGCGCTTGAAACAAATCGATTGGGGCCGTAGCTCAGTTGGGAGAGCGCGTCGTTCGCAATGACGAGGTCGGGGGTTCGATTCCCCCCGGCTCCACCAGAAGCCTTGCCTTTGGCGATCCTTGCCTAAGGCCCGAAACCCGCACCGCCGCTGGCCTCACGGGTTTTTTTGTTTTACGTTTTTCACACGGGACGCTGCAAGCGCGGACCGTACTGGCGGATATCCGAGTCTGCGAGTCGCCACGTTTCCCTAGGAAAACACTCAAAATGGAGCAAATGATGCTGACCAGAACAATGAAACAAACACGGCCAGGCAGCACCGGACGGAAAGCCGTTTATGCACTCGGATTCGCGATCTCTGCGATGTTCCTGCTTTCCGCGTGCTCCGACGAGCAGTCCTCGGCACCGGAGACCGACATGGCCGACACGGACGCCGTCGCGAGTGTCTGCGACCACGTGCTCGGACAGTACGGTTACGCATACCCCGTAATCGAAAGCGCCTGCTCCGACGAAGCAGCCCGGGACAGATCCGCCGAGGAGAG
>SKGQ01000024.1 GCA_007117515.1 Ectothiorhodospiraceae bacterium
ACCAACCGCGCCGTGGTGCAGAGCGCCGGCCTGGCCTATCGGATATACGGCCGGACCCTGACGAAGGAATTCAGCGGCTCGCCGCAGGTTCAGAGTCTGCTGCTGCGATACACCCAGGCCCTGCCGACGCAGACGGCACAGACCGTCGTTTGCAACCGCCACCATAGAGTACGGCAGCAGCTTTGCCGGTGGTTATTGATGAGCGCGGATATTCTTCAGAGCAATGAGTTGTACGTGACACAGGAACTCATCGCGAACATGCTGGGCGTACGCCGCGAGGGCGTCACGGACGCAGCACGGTATCTGCAGGCCCTGGGCCTGATTCGCTCCCAACGGAGGCATATCACCATTCTTGATCGGCCGGGTCTGGAAGCCGCCTGCTGCGAATGCTACGAGGAGGTGAAACGGGAGTGCCAACGACTGCTGCCTGACCCCGAGACTGATCACGCTGCCCTGCAACTCACCGTCCACGGATGCTGATGACCACGCTTTACCCGGCCGTCAAACCCCGAACGCCAGGCAGTTGAAGGTCTGCGACGGCCACGCCGTGCACTGGGAGAAATGCGGCAACCCGGAAGGCATTCCCGCCGCCTTCGTGTCATTCCTGACATCCAAATAGATCCTGGACCATGCCGACCGCCGGCGAGCCCTGCCAGACGTCATCATCCAGGCCGGTATGACATGATCTGCGCGCCCGATCAGGCTCTGACCCTCCATCAGGCCTGGCCACGATGGAAGCCTCCGACCGATACACCCCTGCCAACAGCTCGCGGCTTCGACGCCCGGCATCCGCAAAATCGATGGAGGCAGGCGGCCAGCGCAGGCCCTCAACGCCCGCCGATTTGCCCGCGGGCTAGCTCCATTCCCGCCAGGGTGTTGTAGCGGGCCGGCCAGATGGCGTCCGAAGCCTGGTAGGCCTGCAAGGCCTCGTCAGGCCGAGCCAATGCCAACAGCAGGTCGCCCAGGGCCTCGTATGGCGGATACAGGGCGCCGGGAGAGACCGGATCCTTCTCCACCGTGCCTTCCAGCTCGGCGGCCTCCTCCATCAGAGTCACCGCCCGTTCCATATTGCCGGCGGCATGCTCTATCCATCCCGCGAGGAGCAGGCGATCCACTTCGATATACGTGGCAAAACGATCCTCGCCCTCGTCGCGGGCAAGGTCACGCAGGGTGGCCAGGCGTTTTTCGGCCTCCTCCGCCAGGGCGCGGTCATCGGTGTGAATGGCACCCAGCCCGCGGCCATACCAGGTGATGCCTTCCGGCCAGTAGGACTGCGCCCACGGCAGATAATCCGGTGACCGGATCATCAGATCACGGGCCACATTCCATTCGCGTTGTTCGACGGCCAGACGCGCGGGCATGGCTGCTGCATGATAGGCCGCGGCAAAACCCGGCTGGTGCCGCTCCACCTTCATCGCTTCGCGGTAGGCGGATTCCGCTTTCTCGAATTGGCCCCGTTGCAGATAGCCGTAGACGAGATAGTCCATGGCGTGGATGTAGTGGAAAGATACTGCGCCATTCACCTCGTGTTCCAGTGCCACGTCTGCGGAACGACGATTCCAGGCGATCACCTCATCCCAGTCGCCCAGGCGTACGTAGATATGCGATGGCATATGCAGCGCATGGGGCACGTTCGGGGCAATGGCCGAATAGGACTCCACCATCGGCAGTGCATTGCCGGCGCGCCCATCCACATCGGTGGCGTGGATGGCGTAATGCACGGCGCCGGGGTGTGCGTTCTCCTGCTGCCAGACCTGCTGCAGGACGGCTTCGGCCTCATCGTGCAGATGGTCGCGGGTTTCACCGTCGGCGGCCATGGCCAGGGCCAGCCGCGACAGACCGTAGAGTGCGGCGATATCCAGATCATCGGGATGAGCGGCATAGGCAGCAGCCATGCCGTCAGCCCAGGCATTCATCCGGCCGCGATATCCGAGCCCGGTATCGTCCTGGAAGAACGCCCCCACCGCATCGATCAACGCGATTTCCCGTGCATCCTTCGGCTCAGCCTCACGGGCTCTTTCAATCGCCTGCCGACCGGCATCGAGTACGTCCTGGTCCGGCCGTCCCGGCCAGAGGGGTTGAAACCAGGTGGCGGCTACGCCCCAGTGCGCCATGGCACAGTCCGGATCGTCCTCTGCCAGCGCACGGAAGGCATCGCGGGCCTGCTCGTACATCATGTGATGTTTCAGTGCCAGACCTCGATCAAAGGCGTTGGCAGAAACTCCATCGCAGGCGGGCTGGAACGTCACCACACCAAGGGCTTCGGCATCCGTGATCTGGTGGTCACCATCGTGATCCTGCATGGCGCCGACCGAAGTCGTCATCAGCAGCGCGACGAACGCGCCGGGCAATAGTCGAAGATTCATGGCTCAACCCTCCCCCTGAGGAGCCAGCTTGGACCGAGCGGGACATGAGGACGGCGAGGCTGGCCTGTACCGTGGGCGATGCGATTCCTGCGGATTCCTGCAGCCTCGTGGAATGATTCCCGCGGCCGGTGGCGCAATGTTCCGTCTCTGATTTTAGTAGATCCTTGCCGGAACGCGATTCGAAGGACGAGCACTCGGGAGCCATGACGCAATAGGGGTGCCGTGCGCTGCGGGACGCGTTATCGTTACCCCAATGATTCATCGGGATTTGCGGGGCATCGCTGATATGGAAGGACGCCGTGATCGTCTGCTGCACCGGATCGGACTGCTCTGCCTGGGCCTGTCCGTTCTGGTTCTGATCATGATGGGACCACTCTGGGAACGCATTGGCGTCTGGAGCATGGTCCTGTGGATGAGCCTCGGCGGCGCCGGCATGCTGTTGTTGCAGAAGGGTCCCAAGCCCGAGGTCCCCGACTAGGGAGAGGTTGCGGCGTGCGTCATGCATGGATTACTTGCCGATGATGTAATCCCGGTCATCGAATGTCCGCACCCAGGAAGGCCGGTAGACCACCAACATGGTGATGAGCATCCCAGTGATGAAACCTTCCGGAAACATCATCAAGGGCATCATCGCCAGATAATCACGGCTGACTATCGCCATCGGGTAGGCACCGATGGCAAGCAGTAACGCCGCCGATATCATGATGACCACGGCCATCGCCGCCATGGCACCGAAGAAGCCGGTCAGAAACACATAGATGAAAAGATTATGAGGTAAAAGGCGGAATACCAGCCTGCCAACCAGGACGGAAACCAGCACCGGTAAAATGGCCAGCAAAAGGCCATTGACCGCAAATGCCGGCCAGTCGTAAAGCCCCAGGGCGGTCACGCCGGCCAATGACAATATGCCCCCTGCAATCGCCAGGTAGGGACCAAAAACCAGAGTCAGCGCCGTTACGCCCAGCAGGTGAAGCTCCAGGCCGGGGTGGATGCCGGCCTGCATGGACCAGGCAAGACCAACACAGCCAACGCCGCCGACCCAAACCGACTCCAGCCCGTTGTGCCGAAGCAGGTTCCAGGGGGCACGGGGCAGTATCACCGAAAGGCAGGCGAACAATACACCCCAGGACAACCAGATGAGGGGCCAGGGCAAGATGTCTGCCGCAATATTCATTGGCTTTACCGGTGCGCTTCCCCGAATGGACCGCGCTATACCGACGGTGCGTTGAGCAACTCGCGCAGCCGGGCGTTTTCCTGCTCGGCTTCGAGCTGCGCAGTGACGTCGTACTGAACGCCGAGATAATAGATGAGCCGGCCGCGGGAGTTGAAAAGGGGAGTGACAGACAAACGGTTATAAAACAGGGTTCCATCCTTACGATAGTTCCGAAGCGTCACCGTAGTCGATTCCACCGCCGCCACGGCCCGGCGCAGCGTCTCGATCTCCGGCTGGTCGCTGTCCCCTCCCTGCAGGAACCGGCAGTTCCGACCGAGGATTTCCTGCTGCGAGTAACCGGTCATCTCTTCGAACACCGCATTCACGTAGACCAGTGCCATATCCGGCTCGTCCGGATCGGCCAGCGTAATGCCGGTGACGGAATGATCCAGTATGTCCGCCAGCACCGTCGGAATTCCTCCCGAATCCTTTCCAACCACGAAAGTCATGGCAATTCTCCGTTAGGGAAACGCTGATCCATTCGCAGGTCTACGCCGGAATGAATCACCGTTCCCCCAGGTAGATCATCGACTGACACTGTTTGATTCCTGCTCAATCAGACCCTTCAGATTGCGGACCGTGCGCTCCGCGCCCTCTTGCACCGAGATCTGAATCAGTTTCCGGAAAGGGCGCAGCCGCAACTCGAGTCGGGGAATCTCGAAGCGGAAACACGCCAAAGCCTCGTCAGCCTGAGATCCGGGGGTTTCCAGAATGTAGCTGCAAGTAAACTCCGACGAAACTCCGGAAAATACCACACGCTGTGGGCGCTCGAAGCAGGCAACGCGAAAAGTGGATACCGTCTTGTGCCCCTCGTCGATACGGGTCTGGCGGGCGAACCAGTCCTCGTCCAGGGCTCCGGCGCTCATCACCTGGAGTTGCTGGACCTCGGGTGACCAGCGGGGATAATTCCGCTCGAAGTTGTCGGCAATGAAGCTGAAAACCTGGTCTACCGGGCAACAGATCCGAATACTTGACTCGCCGACAACCGCCTGGCTTCCGAACACGGCAACTCCTGATTCCGTCGAAATCGCATTAAACATTTCCTATGCAAAAGCTATACGACATGGTTCAGCAGTTGTCCAGCAAACAGGCCTCCGGGGATTCCTCAAGCCTGAAAGCCGTGAGTCCTGCGGATTGGGCCCGAACCGCCACAACATGCCCGCGATCAACACCTGGCTTGCCAACGCCCCGCCTGCCTGGGGAAACGCTGAATTATTCGCGCGTCTGCGCCCGAGACCGGTTTTGGTCAGCTGGCAAGGCGCGGTGCCGGTTCGGTAGCCCGAGCTACCGGGCCGGTGGCGCAACACCGCCAGGGGCCAAAACCGGCCGGGCCTCAGGCAGGCGCGCGAATAAATCAGTGTTTCACTAGAGATGCCGGGACTGTCGGGCCGGGTCTTCATGATCGTCAACATGCCGCGCCGCAGAGCCGCGGATCGTGTCATCTCCGCCAACCTCAGAGGGGTAGAATGCCCGCGCTCGCTGAGCCTCTGCCCGCCAGAACCGTCCCCCATCATCGTCTACAGGGCAACGCTGACCACCTGGCCTGCAGCGCCTGGCGGCGACCATGAAGCCGTCCCACGCTTCATCATCTGCATCGGATTTGACCAGCGCCGCCAGAAACGGGCGTCCCGACCGTTCGTCCTCATGCATGAGGATCGCCAGCGCGCGCCTGAGCAGCGGGAGGTCGACGCTTGGCATGACACCGTCGATGCAACCAAGCAACTCGCCCTCGGTGAGCTCTCCGGCCTTGGCAACACGGCGCAACAGTACCGAACGCACCAGCAGTCGAAGGGTATTCAGCGTCAAGGCTGTTTCCGACAGCACCATTTCGCGCCTGAGCCCGGGCCGCGGAGAGCGATGCTGAATCCGGTTGAGCGACGGATATGCGCCCTGGTCCAGTTCATAGGCCCGGCCATCGGGCTCGATAACCCCCGACCAGCAACGGTGGTAGTCCCGAAAACTGACACGCACGCGACCGGCGTCATCGCCCTCGCCGTGCTCCACGACTGCGGTAACCCGGCCCACCCGCATGGCCTGCCTCAGCGCGCCCTCGGACAGACCGAGTCGCTCTGCGACGAATGAAGCGTCGACGGTGACATCGTCCGGATACCCGGAAAAGACGGATGCAGGTAGAGCACGCATGAACTGAAACTCCTCACGGGTTCAACCAGGGAGGCGCCGCTTCGTCGAGCGACTGCCTGCCCCGGGCGTTTGCTTTCGATTCGAAACTATTAGAAGCGCACCTGAAAGCCCGACGCTGGCTTGCAGGATTATCCGCTCACGTTATTTCCGGCTCGTGAATCACGCAGAGCGCGTCGAGTTCCTCAGTGCGCAACAGCCGGTCTGTCCGGCTACATCGACGCAGGGTGCCGCCCGTATCCCTGAGGCAGCGACAATCCCGGCAGGTACCGACATTGACCCCGTCATCGGAGTCCCTGCACTGATCCAACAACCGCCGGACAACCCGCGCGAAAACGCGCTGGTCTGACTCGCCAAGGTCCGCGATGGCATCTGACAACCGGCCTTCCGGGATGCGAGCCAGCATCTTTTCACCTGCCTCGGTGAGTCGGATCTCGGCGCTGCGGCCATCGTCCGGGCTGTGCAGGCGGCGGATACAACCCCGCTCCTCCAACTGCTTGATAACCTGCGACGCCGTGCCGCGGGATGTCGCGTTATACGAAGCGAAACCGGAAACCGTCCGCGACAGGCTGTTGGCCAAGGCAAAGAACCGGAGTGCCGCCCATTGCAGAGGCGTTAGATCATCGCCGGGACGCGCTGCCTCGCTGCGCCGGATAACGTGGCGCAGTGCCGCTGCCATAAACTGTGCCTGTTGTTTCGCTCGCTCGCTCATGACATAGATAGTAGCGAATCGCTATCATTTCGCAAGCATGCCACTGAACGGAATCGCAGGTCACACGCATCGTGCATCAGCTCGATCAACGGCGCCGAAACCTGGATGCACAGGCCTACAAAGAGCCTGCAAACACAGAAGCCTGGAATTGTGATGAGGCCCCTGATTCTACTCTGGTTGCTGCTGGTCGGGCTGCTTGTGATCGCCCCACCGAGATCCCCGGACGCGCAGTCGATGTGATCAGCAGGGCCCATAATATCTGAGCGCCCCCTATCGACTTTGCATTCCCATAGAACATACGAATACGGTGTAAGCCATCCCGCAGCAGCCCGCTGCCCTTCCGACTTCCCCGCCCACGACCAGGAGCATCCATATGACGAACAATACCAAGGCCTATGCGGCCACCAGCCCCGACTCCGGACTGGCGCCATTCAGCTTCGATCGTCGTGCGCTCCGACCGGACGACGTTGCCATCGAGATTGATTACTGCGGCGTCTGCCACACGGACATCCACTTCGTGCAGAACGACTGGGGCATGACCCAGTACCCGGTGGTGCCGGGCCACGAGATCATCGGCCGCGTGACGGCCGTCGGGCCTGAAGTATCCGGCTTTCAGGTGGGTGACGTCGTCGGCGTCGGCTGCATGGTCGACAGTTGCCGCAGTTGCGCCGCCTGTGAGGCGGGCCTGGAACAGTATTGCCTGGAAGGCTCGACACTGACCTACAACGGCGAGGACCGCCACGACCAGAGCATCACCTATTGCGGCTATTCCAGCCGTGTGGTGGTCAGCGACCGCTTCGTCGTGAACGTACCGGACAAGCTGGACCCGTCCGCCGCGGCCCCGCTGCTCTGCGCTGGCATCACCACTTACTCGCCGCTGCGCCATTACGGCGTCAGCAAGGGCCACAAGGTCGGCGTCGTGGGCATGGGCGGACTCGGCCACATGGGTGTGAAGTTCGCCAGGGCGCTGGGGGCGGAAGTCACACTGTTCACCCGCTCGGAAGCCAAGGTTCGTGAAGCACGGAAACAGGGCGCGGACCATGTCGTCGTCTCCACCGACGAGTCGCAGATGGAAGCAGCAGCGGAAAGCCTGGATTTCATACTGGACACGGTCCCGGTCCAGCATGACCTCAACCCTTACCTGAACTGCCTGAAATACGACGGCACCCACATCATCGTAGGCCTGCTGGACCCGATTGAGCCGCCCGTCGAAGCGGGTGCCCTGGTCTTCAAACGTCGGGTTCTGGCGGGGTCATTGATCGGCGGCATGCCCGAAACTTAGGAGGTGCTGGATTTCTGCGCCGAACACGGCATCTCCTGCGACGTGGAGATGCTCGACATCCGCAACATTCACGAAGCCTACGAGCGGATGAAGAAGGGTGACGTGCGGTACCGCTTCGTCATCGACATGGAGACGTTGAAATAACCCGCACTGACCGGGTCATCGAGTTCGAGCTGCGCCGTGAGGGCATCGGGCTGGTCCGGGTCGCTTTTTTACCGCTAGGGACAGACTGATTTATTCCAGCGTCTGCGCCCGAGACCGGTTTTGTCATCTGGCAGGGCGCGGTGCCGGTTCGGTAGCCCGAGCTACCGGGCCGGTGGCGCCTGCTTGCTCTGGTTTTGGGCCGCATTTTCCCCGAATGCCGAGTTGCGCTGCCTTACCGCAGAATGACTGCGGCGCTGAGCAGCGCGCCTTGCCTCGAGAAAAATGCGGACGCCTACGCAAACGTGCAAATAAATCAGTGTTTCCCTAGGCTGTGAGAGCAATGAAGACTCCGCCAGTTTGCTGACAAGGAGATTCGATGATGTATCGAAAAATCATGGTGCCGGTGGACCTGGCGCATATCGAGCTGATCGAACCGGCACTGGAAACGGTTGCTGACCTGGCACGGCACTATAAAGCTGAGGTCTGTTACGTCGGAATCACCTCCAGCGCCCCTGGCAGCGTCGCCCACACACCGAAGGAATTCGGCGAGAAGCTGGACGCCTTTGCCCAGAAGCGTCATCGGGTGCACGGGCAACCCGTTTCCACTCATACCGTCGTCAGTCCCGACCCCATCGCCGAAATTGATGACCGGCTCATTCGTGCCATCGACGAAGTCGGTGCCGATCTGGTGGTCATGCCCACGCATCCGCCCAGCCATCTCGATGTCATAATGCCCTCCCATGGCGGCAAGGTAGCCAAGCACACCGACGCCTCGGTCTTCCTGGTGCGTCCGCGCAAGGCCTGACTTGAACAGGCGAACCGCATAACCCGGGGACTGCGGTCAGGAGCGTCCGCAATTACCCACCTGTCCGTTGCTCCCGTGGATGGAACACATGTCGCTGGGTCTCGCCGAGTTCTTCGTGGGTGTCCCCGATTCATACGTGCCCGATTCACAGGGAAAAGGAACGCAGCGTGGTGGAACCTGTTTGGACCCCCTCTGCTGAAAACCGGCAGAACAGCCAGTTGCACCGCTTCATGGAATCGGTCGAGCACGTCCATGGTGTGGCGATACCCGACTATCGGGCACTGCACCGCTGGAGCGTGAATCACCGCGCCGCGTTCTGGCGCATGATCTGGGAGCTCGATGACGGTGTCATCGGTGACGCGGGCGAGGTGGAACTGGAAAATGGCAACAGCATGTGGGAGGCCCGCTGGTTTCCGGATGCGCGCCTGAACGTCGCTGAAAACCTCCTGCGTCGTCGGGATCACGGGATTGCCCTGGTTGCGCGGGACGAGCGCGGCTTCCGGCGGCAACTCAGCCACAGCCAGCTGGCCCGCCAGGTTGCGGCACTTGCATCAGCCCTCCGCGCGGACGGGGTCGGCGTTGGCGACCGGGTTGCGGGGCTATTGCCCAACAGCGAGCATGCCGTTATCGGCTTTCTCGCCACCGCCAGCATCGGCGCCGTCTGGTCCAGCTGTTCACCGGACTTCGGAGCCGGCGGTGTAATCGACCGCTTTGGCCAGATCAAACCCACGGTCTTGCTGGTGACCGATGGCTACAGCTGGAACGGCAAGCCGGTCCCGATCGACGGGACGGTGCAGGAGCTGATCAAGTCACTGCCCGGCGTGCGTCGCGCGGTACGGGTGCCATTCCTCGAACCGTCGTCAGCGGCACCTAGCGGCCTGTTGAACTGGGATGATTACCTGCGCCCCGCCGGAGACGCACCGCTCTTCCAGCGACTGCCTTTCTCGCAGCCGCTTGTCATCGCCTATTCCTCCGGCACCACCGGCGTGCCCAAATGCATTGTCCATTCCGCCGGTGGCGTCCTGCTGCAGCACATCAAGGAGCACCGTCTGCATACCGACCTGCGTGCGCATGACGGCCTGTTCTACTACACGACCTGCGGCTGGATGATGTGGAACTGGCTCGTTTCAGGGCTGGCCTCCGACGCCCGACTGGTACTTTATGACGGCTCACCGCTCAGCCCGGCCAAGGATGTGTTGTGGCATCTGGCCCAGGAGGAGAGGGTCAGCGTTTTCGGCACCAGCGCCCGCTATCTGGCGACCTGCGAAAAACATGGACTGCGCCCTTCCGCGTCGCACGACCTGTCGGCATTGCGTTCCGTGCTGTCCACCGGCTCACCGCTGGCTCCGGAATCCTTCGACTACGTCTATCGTGAAATCGGCCGGGACCTGATGCTGGCGTCCATCTCCGGCGGCACGGATATCCTCTCGTGCTTTGCCCTGGGTTGCCCGGTAAGGCCTGTTTATCGCGGTGAGCTGCAATGCCTGGGGCTTGGCCTGGATGCACAGGTCTTCGATGAACATGGACAGTCGTTACCCAGGGGCAAGGGGGAACTGGTCTGCACCCAGGCGTTCCCCTCCATGCCGGTGGGGTTCTGGAATGATCCCGGGGGCAAGCGCTATCACGACGCATACTTCGCGCGATACCCCGGAGTCTGGGCGCACGGCGACTATGCGGAACGGACCGAGCATGACGGTCTGATCATTCACGGTCGCTCCGACGCCGTGCTCAACCCGGGTGGCGTCCGCATTGGCACCGCGGAAATCTATCGCCAGGTGGAGCGACTCGACGAGGTGCTGGAGGCACTATGCATTGGCCAGGACTGGCGCGGCGATGTCCGCCTGGTCCTGTTCCTGCGCCTTCGGGAAGGGATTGCGCTGGACGCCGAACTCAAGGATCGCGTGCGCGCCGCCATCCGTGAAAACACGACACCACGCCATGTGCCGGCAAGGATCATCCAGGTGGACGACCTGCCGCGGACTCTGTCCGGAAAACTTGTGGAACTGGCAGTGCGTGACATGGTGCACGGTCGAGCAGTCCTCAATCGCGACGCGCTGGCCAATCCAGAATGCCTGGAGCAGTTCCGAGATCTGCCGGAGCTCACCCGATGAGCCAGCGGATACCGGACAGCCAACCAATCGCTGCCGTCTGGCATCGTGGTTAGAGTTCAAGGGTGTCCCGAACTCCCCGAACGCCGGGAACGTTGAAGCCATCCTGCAACTCTCATTGTGGTGAGACAGGTTAATCGACCACCCAGGTAAAGGACCGCAAACGCTCATGCAGAAATTTGAATCGACTAATGTATGGGGCAAGGCCCTCGCCCCCTGCGGGCTTGATCCGCTCACCGGTTTTTTCCGCGACGGCTGCTGTAACAGCGGATACGCCGATGCTGGCATGCATACCGTCTGCGCCGTGGTCACCGCTGAATTTCTGGCTTTCTCCAGCAGCCGGGGCAACGATCTCACCCGCCCCGTGCCCGAAGCCGGCTTCCCCGGATTAAGACCCGGCGATCGCTGGTGTTTATGTGCGTCCCGCTGGCTGGAGGCCTGCAAAGCCGGCGTCGCACCGCCGGTGGATCTGAATGCCACCCATGAGGAAACCCTCGCAGTGATCGATCTCGGCACGCTGAAGAACCACGCAATCACCTCGTAACGAGGTACCTGACCCGACATCCAGCGAACAGGACAGTGCGAGCAATGGATTCCGAAACCCGCCACATCGTCTGCTTCGGCACTCGAAGCCGTCTCGACTGGCAATTCATCGGGGATCCGGTGATGGGCGGCCACTCGAGTGGGGCCGTCGACCCCGTTGATGCTGAAACCAGCCTCTTCCACGGCGACGTCAGCCTCGCCAATGGCGGTGGATTCGCATCCGTGAAGGCCGACATAAGCGTCGATCTGGGTGAGTTCTCGGGGCTGTGGCTGCACGTCTGCGGCGACGGCCAGCGCTACAAGGTGGGACTGCGCATGACGTCGGAACGGAATGCGCCGGTGTACCAACAGGCCTTTGCGACGCGGGCAAATGAATGGCAGCAGATTGCGCTGCCATTCAGCGGCTTCGTTGCGACGCTTCGCGGAAAGAATCTGCCTCACGCGCCGGCCCTGTCGCCTTCGCGAATCGCATCGCTGAGTCTCTTCATTTCCGAACGGCAGGCCGGTCCCTTCGCCCTCTACCTGCGGAACATTGATGCGTATCGCGAGGCGTCCATCAGGCGGCACTGACGCTGCCCCGCAGAATCACGCGCCCTTGCGCGGAAAATCGTGATCGCATTCCGCGGCGTTTTCCCGGGAATCAGTCGATGGGAGGACATGCATGAATTCCACCGCGTTCGTTTGATACCTTTCGGCAACCTGATGGGACGTGCGGCGGCGAACCGATCACTGCCCCGATTCACGGCTATGATTGGGAAGCCTGGTCCCGCACTATGGTCATCGTAATTGCTTCTGGAGCGTCATCTCCATGCGTGTTTTTGCCAATCCGGTCGGTGCCGGTTCTCTCTGGTTCGACAATCTCGCCACGGCCGATGGAACGCCGGTCGCCTACGACCCGCAGGCACGGGCCTTCGTGCCGATGCCGCCGTTCTGTGCCAACCGGGAAAGAATCGGATGTAACTGGATAGCGCCCAAGGAAGGTGCCTTCTGTCGGTCCTGCGCCATGACGGCCCTGGCGCCTGACCCGTCAATCCCCAATGCGATCCCCAACTGGGCGCAGACCGAGGCGGCCAAGCGCTGGGTGCTGGACAATCTAGGCCGCTGGCACTGGTTTCGGCCGGAGGATCCCGGCGCGCCACCGGTTTTTCATCTGCTTGCGGAAGGCCCGACCCCCGTTCTGATGGGGCACGTGGAGGGCGTGGTTACAATCAGTGTGGCGGAGGTGGACCCCATCCTGCTCACCACCCGTCGGGAAGCGCTGGAAGAACCCTACCGAACCATGATCGGCCACATGCGCCACGAGATCGCGCATATGCTCTGGTGGCGGCTGAGTATTCGTGACG
>SKGQ01000082.1 GCA_007117515.1 Ectothiorhodospiraceae bacterium
CGCGGTGCTGCTCATTCCCCGTTCCTCCTTTCATCGAACCGTCAGCGTTTCAACAGACAAAGGTATGGATGGGATGGCGGCCGCTGAATGTCGGCCGCCACCCGGAGGTGCGCTTATCGGCTGTCGGCAGCCTGCAAACTGTGGCCGGTAGAGCAGGCCGGCATGGCGCGCGCGCTGGCGATCGCATACCGGGCCTCGGGCTCCGGATCATTCGCTGCACACGGATTTGCTGCGCAAGGATTGGCGGCGCAGGGGGCGCAGGGGTTGACCCCACACGGTGCGCAGGGATCTGCGGCACAGGGGTCAGCAGCGCAAGGGTCGGCCTGAAAGCGTTGTTGCTCCTGTTCCATGAAAGCGACGAGGGCAGGGAGTTCCCTTGAGTCCCATTCCAGAGGTTCGGCGGCCATGGGTGCGACCATGCAGATCTGGATCATCTCATCCAGATGCACCTGTTCCATGCCGAATTGATTGAGCCCCATGGCCACCTGGTGGGGATAGGGATCGGCGAAGGTCGCCTGGTAGCCGCTGAGGCCGCCGTGGCAGGTCGCACAGGACATGCCGTTCGTCGACAGGGTGTCGTCGTAGAACAGTTCCTCGCCATACAGGGCCAGGTCTTCCTGATCCCCCTGGAAAGGCTGGTAATCATCCGGCCGCTGCACGGCATCGCGCATCGCGGCGGCGGCACAGGGGTCGGCTGCGCATGCCCCACAGGGGGCGCAGGGGTCAGCGGCGCAAGGGTCAGCCGCACAGGGTGCAGCCGCGCAAGGGTTCGCCGCGCATGGATTGGCGGCACAGGGGTTCGCGCCGCAGGGATCAGCGGCACAGGGGTTTGCCCGACAGGATGCGCCGGGACGGCAGGACGAGCGGCATGGGTTGCAAGCGAAGGACATCATGGGCACCGCCGCGAAAGCCGCGGCCAGGATCGTGCCCGAGAGTACGCTCGCGGAGACATTGCGAATTCTGCAGCGTTTCATGATTCCACTCCCGAAAGGTCGATTGACGGATAAACGGCGGTTGCGAAGCAGCGCCGATCACGCCCTTTCAGCTTGGTTGGGGAGTGAGGTACTCACTATTGGGATTTTCCGCAGCAAATGATCAATCACGAGCCGGTATATGAGCGATCCTGGAGCAGCGGGCGGGGACACATCACGAGGGGCTGTGGAAACTACGTAGAAAGCGAGGAAATGACGTCTGTCGGGCTGTTTCGTGGCAGTGGCTCATTCGGCTGACAAACCTATCGGGAGCGGCGCGAATACGCTATAACGGAGGCTGTTTCAGCCCGTCTCCCGGACCGATGCTTCCATGACGTATTGCCTCTCCGCACTGGTCGATGCCGGTATCGTGTTTGCTTCAGATTCGCGCACCCACGCCGGTGTCGACCACGTCAGCACCTACAGCAAGATGCACACCTTCGCCTGGGACGGCGAGCGGGTGCTGGTCCTGCTGTCCGCAGGGAATCTCGGCACCACCCAGGCGGTGCTGCGGCAGATTGATCTGGATCTCGCCGACGAGGGTGTGGATGATCTGCGCAGCCTTCCGCATCTGCACCAGGTCGCGGAATACATCGGTCGGCTGAGCCTGAGGGTCCAGCAGGGGCTGACCAGCGGTGGAATGCAGCAGAGCGTTTCATTCGAGGCCACCTTCATCCTGGGCGGGCAGCGCCGGGGGCTGGCGCCCGAGATGTACCTGATCTATCCGCAGGGCAACTACATCACCTCGTCTCCGGAGCAGCCATTTTTCCAGATTGGCGAGACCAAGTACGGCAAGCCGATCCTCGACCGCATCGTCCAGCCCTCGTTGAGCCTTGAGAGCGCGGCACGCTGCGCGCTGGTATCCATCGACTCCACCATGCGCAGCAATCTGTCTGTCGGGCCACCCATCGACGTTTTGCTCTACAGCCGCGATTCCCTGCGCATTGATCGACGTCTGCGGTTGAAGACTAATTCGCCGTATTTCATGTCGGTGCGCAAGCAGTGGGCTGCCGGACTCAAGCGTCTGTTCGAGGATCTGCCGCCGTTCGACTGGGAGCGCCAGACGGGCCAGCTGACCCTGGACACGTCGGCAACGGGACCTGCCGGCCCAACAGAGCGTGAATGAACAGCAGTTTCTCGACCACGGCGTCGGAATAGACGAACGGATACAGCGTGGGCATGCCGAGGCTGCCACCCAGAGCGTTGATGGTCACCGATAACTCCCGCCACTGATCCAGTCTTTCCTGGAAGTCCGTCGGCAACACGACTAGCAGACCGTGGTCACGGGCCGTTTCCAGGGTGTCTCCAATGAGGAGGTAATGGGCCCAGGTTTCGGCCCAGTCTTCCCAGGGGTGAGCCGCGGCATAGGCGCTGATCACGTAGTGTGGCCAACTCATGCCGCCGCTGTAATGGCGCTCCATGGCCTCGGCGTAATCGGCCCGTTCATCACCGAACAATTCGCGGAACGCCTGCAGTTCGTCATCGTTCTGCGCGACCAGACGATCCCAGTAAAAATGCCCGCTTTCGTGCCGGAAGTGGCCGAGCAGGGTCCGGTAGGGTTCACCGAGACGCTTGCGCATGGTTTCGCGGTACGCTGAGTCCGCCTCGCGCACGTTGATGGTGATCAGACCGCCGGCGTGCCCGGTCAGCACCTGCTGATTGTCGTCGTCCTCCATGAATGCGAAGCCGAGCCCGTCCGCATCCTCGCTGCGTGGCGTCAGCGGCAGGCCCAGCTTGATCAATTGATACAGCAGATGGCGTTTGGCCGCCTCCAGTCGCTGCCAGTGCAGATGGTTCTCGGGCTGGCGGAGGTCCGGGATGACCACATTCAACCGGCAGGCCTGACAGAACGAATCCGGATCCTCCGTCGGGATCATCCAGTTGCAGACGCCATCACGGGCGTAGTGCAGACACTTGCGGTAGCCGCGACCGTCAACGGTGTACCGCCCACCGGCGTCCGGCTCCAGTCCGCGCAGCGACCTCTGCTCGGGCAGGAAGCCGGTTGCGCGATCGCAGCGCAGACAATGCGTGTTCTCGAAGTACAGCGTATTGCCGCACTGGCAGGAAAAACGCCGCATCGCTGATCCTCTCAGGCCTGTTGGCTGCCGACAGCCTGCGGTGCCTGGGCCCAGTTATCATGATTGAAGCGGAAATAACTGTCGGTGATTGCCTCATGCAGGGTGTTCAGTTCCTGCTGGAAAAGGTCGACGAAACCGTGGACGCTATCCAGATTGTTGGCGTCCAGATATTCCCGGTCGAGCCGTTGGACGATCTCGCGCAGGCGGCGCAGGGGTTTCTCGGCCCGAGGCAGGTGCCCCAGACTGGCATTGATCCGTCCGAGACAGAAATGGCAGGCGCGAGGGAATTTCTCGCCGCGTAGCAGGAAGTTGACCACCGCCTGACCGCTGATGCGGACCTGCACTTCGTGACGATACATTTCGTAAGCTGACAGTGATTGCAGCACGCTCATCCA
>SKGQ01000072.1 GCA_007117515.1 Ectothiorhodospiraceae bacterium
GGACAGTGCAAGGTTTTTCCTGGCTCAACAGGGCCAGGAAAAACCTTGCACGGGCCCACCCCCTATCGGAAGATAGCGCACCTTGGGCCCGTTCCGCTGGAGGAGAAGTTTTCGGCTGGCCCTGTTGGAACGGAGGAAACACTGAGGGCCGTTATCAGGTGCGGTTCCGACGGTTCAACGGTCAGCGCTTTTTCAGGATATCGGCCCAGTCCTGACGCAGGCGGCTCTCACACCAGCGACTGACATCCGGTGCTTGTGGTGGGCCATCAAGCAGCCAGTGGCGCAGGCGCTCGGTCAGGGCATAGACGTCGCCGGCGGGGTAACGGTAGGCGTCGGCGTACTGCTCCGGGTAACACAGGGCGTCGGGCACCAGCGGGGTGGCGCCGGCGCTGACCGCTTCCAGCATGGCCAGGCCCTGAAATTCGTGCATCGCGGTGCTCACGGCAAGCCCTGCCCGTCCCAGCAGGTCCTGGTATTGCGCCAGGGGCACACGGCCGTCCGCGATAATCCGTTCCGGAATCGTCTGCCGCAGCCGCGTCAGCGCGGCTGCGCCCTGCCGGTGGCGGCGTCCCAGCAGGGCGACCCGAAAATCCAGACCTGCGCTGGCCAGGCGACACAGCGCCTCCGCAAAGAGCTCCGGGGCCTTGTCGTATTCCCAGCGGTGATTCCACAGGATCAGCCGCGTATCCCGCTGAGCCGAGGCGAGCGGACGGATTGGGACCGGGCAGATCCGGCTGCGTGCGGCCAGACGATCACGCACACCACTGGGTGCGCGATCCGGCATCCTGGCCAGCAGATCGGCCACGCCATCAAGAAAGGAATCCCGGTTGAAGCAGGAATTGAACAACAGCCGATCCGCAGACAGCGCACCGTAGAGTTGCACCAGTTGGGGTTCAAGACTCGGCATCTGCGCATTACTGCGGGGATAGGCGAACTGGTTCTCGTGGAAATAGTAGTCCACCGGAACGTGACTCAACCGGGGGTGCAGGCCACGCAGCGTGGCCAGGTCCACCATGCTGGTGGCCAGGATCCGGTGAGGTGTCTCTGCAGGAAGGGTATCGAGCCAGGACAACGGGTTGCCTCGGATACGCCAGGCGAAATGCCGACCCGGCAGTTCCAGGCTGGTCCAGTCCATTTCCGGGAAGGCATGCACCAGCCAGTCGGCCCAGGCGGCATGACTGTCGGCCCGGTAGGCGGAGAGCAGCCAGACGCGCTGCCGCGCCATCAGCGACCGATCAGCAACAGCCCGCCAGCGGCCAGGGCGAGTATCGCCATCAACATACCGAGGCCGTCAAAGCTCAGGCCGATCAGGGCCGTCAGTCCATGCAGGATCAGCCAGATGGCGAGCAGGAGCAGGCCGACACTCTGGACGCGTCTCATCAGTCATTCTCCGTTGGGTTGCGGGCACGGTGCCGTTCCACGGCCCGGATGACGGTCCAGGTAATGGACAGGGCTGCCGCCGGCCAGGCGGCCCAGCGCAGGGCCTGGTCGAGGCCAACACCCTCGGCGAGCTCGGCGTCGGGCCAGAGAAGTCGCACCACCATGGCCGCACTCAGCAGCGAGAACGTCACCACCAGTGCCAGGTAATAGGGCTGGCGCCGCTTCAGCCCGAGCAGCGCGAAGACAACGAAATGGATCAGGAAGATCGGCAGCAAGACGCCGGTAACGAGCATGGTGAGGCCCTGTGCGGACGATGGAAGCCGCGCAGTGTACCGGACCTTGTCAGGACACCCCAGCCGCACACCCAACGACCTGATCGGGAAATCGTTCAGCCCGCCACGGCACCGTATTTGCCGGCGCGAAAATCGGCGAAGGCCTGCTCGATTTCCTCGCGGCTGTTCATCACGAAAGGCCCGTATCCGACCACCGGCTCATCCAGCGGCTCGCCACTGAGCAGCAACAGTTTGGCATCGGTGTTCGCCTCGACGCGGAGGCCCTCGCCGTCGGCCTCAAGCGCCGCGACTGCGCCCTTACGCACGATCTCGTCAGCGTTGACCTGCACGGTGCCATCAAGCACCACCAACAGCGTGTTGTGGCCGTGCGGTGCCGGCAGATCGACGGCACCGCCCGCGCGGAGCCGCACGTCCCAGACATTCATGGCGGTGAAGGTGCTGGCCGGCCCCTGATGTTTCAGATAATGACCCGCAACCACCCGCAGACGGCCGGCATCATCCGGCAGCGCGACATCGGGGATATCGCCGGACAGCAACGTCTGGTAGGCCGCCGGCGCCGATTTGTCGCGGGCCGGAAGATTGACCCAGAGCTGGGCCATTTCCAGCATGCCGCCCTTGTTCGTGAAATCCCGGGAATGGAATTCCTCGTGCACGATGCCGGCGCCAGCGGTCATCCACTGGACGTCGCCCGGACCGATCCGACCGCCGGCACCGGTGGAGTCCCGATGTTCCAGCTCGCCCTGGTAGACGATGGTCACGGTCTCGAAACCCCGGTGCGGATGCTGTCCCACGCCGCGGGACTTCTCGGCCGGCGCGAATTCGAACGGTCCGGCATGATCCAGCATCAGGAACGGGCTGATCCGTGCCGCGCCCATGCGGTCGCAGGACAACAGGGATCGCACCGGAAACCCATCCCCAACCCAATGCCCATCGGGTGCGCCATAGACTGCCTGAATCGCTTTCATGGTTACACTCCGTGGTTATTTGCCAACAAAACATTCTCGGAAGCTGATGGCATCGCCGCGAAAAATCCACCCCATTCGGCAATGCCCGCCCGGGATATCGAGCAACACCCTGGAGAGATGGGAGGCAGGGTCCAACGTTGACGCGGAAGCACATCAGCGCCTGGCTAGTCCGCCAGTTCATGGTTTTTCGTCATGGCACGCAGCACCTGGGTGCGCGACAGGGTACCGACCAGACGCCCCGAATCATCCAGCACCGGATAGACCTTGGGTTTCTGGTGGCTCATGTGTTCGGCGATATCCACTACCGCATCACCTGGCTGCACCGTGAGCAGATCCCGACGCATCACGTCTTCAACCTTCGGCGCCCCCTCGGCGTGATAGTTGGACACCAGCAGGGCCTTCAGGCAATCCTGTTCCGAGACGAAGCCCACCACATGGCCACCGGCGTCGATCACCGGCAAGCCGGTCAGGTGGTGCCCCACCAGTGCCCCCATCACATCGTCCAGACCGGTTCCCAGTGTGATCGCGAACGGGTGCCGGGGACATCACCTGGCGAACCAACAGGCTGCTCATCGTGCCTCCCCGGTCACGAAAGCCGCGTCGACATCGATTACCGTCACTATAGACGCCCGGACGGGAGACGTTTCCTTGTTCCGTTGATCCGGCCTGCGGGGGTTGAAGTTTCACCAGTGCATCACAACCACGTAGGACAAGCGGACAGATCGGAGGCATCAAACGCCTCTGAAAAACCGATCATTTCGAAACCAGGAGGAAACACATGACCTGGACCACAATGCGCAATGCGCTGATTACCCTGTTCGTCACAATTGGCCTGACTGTCGGCTCTGCTGGCATGGCCATGGCTGAACATCACGGTGAAGACGAGAAGGATCCGGATTACGAGGATGGCGCACATCCGACTGAAACGGACGATTACGAGAAGGATGCCGCCAACCCTCAGGGGTATGGCGAGCGGGCCGCCGAATAGGGCCCATCGCTGTTGCGATGAAAATTGAAACGCGGGGTCGGCTTGCCGATCCCGCGTTTTTTTTGCTACGCGATGGCTGGTGCCGGTGGTAGCCTGAAACGGTGGGTACCGCATCCCCGAAAACACATCAGGCACCGAACGAATATCTTTATCCATGCACCATCTGATCTCACGCCACGGCCGACTGCTACGGGTGGTTGGCAGCTTGCTCGGTCTTGCCCTGTGCACGACAACCTGGTCCGCCGACCAGGTTTCGATGAACACGATGGAACAACGGGTGCAGCCGTGCATGGCCTGTCATGCCGAGCAAGGCATCGATCTGCAGTCAGGATTCGTGCCCAGCCTGCACGGCAAGCCGGCCGGTTATCTGTTCAATCAGTTGATGAACTACCGCGACGGGCGTCGCAATCACCGAGCCATGGAGTACATGGTGCGCAACCTGTCGCCGGACTACCTGCAGGAAATCGCCGAGTATTTCGCAGGCCTTGAAGGCGAATACCCGCAGCCGGCTGACCCGCCAACCAGCACTGCGTTGCGTGAACGCGCCGATGAACTGATCACCCGCGGCGATCCGTCCCGGGATATTCCGGCCTGCATCGCCTGCCACGGCGAACGCCTGACCGGCGCCCAGCCGAATACACCGGGTCTGCTTGGTCTGCCGAGTCATTATGTCGCGGCGCAGATGACGTCCTGGCGCTCGGGCCAACGCCGGGCGGCAGAGCCGGATTGCATGCAACAGATCGCCGACCGTCTGGGTTCGGAAGACGTCTACGCGCTGGCGCGGGCCCTGGCCGCCCGGGATGTGCCGGCAGAGCCACTGCCCGAACCTGAACCGCTTGCCGATCTGCCGATGGAGTGCGGCAGCGTGCCCATACCGGAGTCCTGAGATGCCGTTCCGTCACCTCGCCGCCAGCCTGCTGGGGCTGACGACCTTGCTGATGCCATGGGTCGGCGCAGCCGGCACCGATAATGACATCGTCGCCCAAGGCGAATACCTGGCGCAGGCTGCCAACTGCATGGGCTGTCACACCGCCCGCGGCGGCGAGGACTTTGCCGGCGGTCACCGGCTGGGCACCGATTTCGGCACATTCTTCACACCCAACATCACCCCTGATGTGGAAACCGGTATCGGCGACTGGACGCGGCAGGAGTTTCACGATGCCATGCGTCACGGACGCCGACCGGACGGCTCGGCCCTGTATCCGGCCTGTCCATACACCAGCTTCACGCAGATGAGTGACGAGGATATCGACGCGCTCCATGCCTATCTCGCATCACGGCCGGCTGTCCGGAATGAGACGCGCGCGCACTACCTGAGTTTCCCGGCCTCCTTCCGTCCGCTGCAACGCGCCTGGCAACGGCTGTATTTCGATGCCGGTGCATTCCAATCCGACCCGGAACGCAGCGAAAGCTGGAATCGCGGTGCGTTTCTGGTCCGCGGGCCAGCGCACTGCATGGCCTGCCATGCCGAACGTGACCGCTTCGGCTCGACCCGGGCCGAGAGCGCTCGTGGCGGCCATGTTCAGGGCTGGTACGCGCCATCGCTTTACTCCAGTACCGAAGCCGGCCTGCAGGACTGGCCGGAAGACGATGCGGTGAGGTTGCTGCGTGCAGGCAAATCAGAGGAAGCCGTCGTGACCGGCCCGATGGCCGACGTGGTGCATGACAGCCTGCAGCACCTGACCGAGGACGACATACGGTCCATGGTGCATTACCTGCAAACACTGCCGGACCATGAGCCTGAACCCGCCCGCCACCAGGCCGGCATGACCCAGGAACGCTATGACGATCTACTGATTCATGGAGGCGATATCTACGAAAGCCACTGCATGGACTGCCATGGCCGCTCCGGTGAGGGTACGGAGGCCGCCGGTGCGCTGGCCGGCAACCGCGCCGTTACGCTGAACGACCCGACCAATGTCATTCAGATCATCCGTCGCGGCGGTTATGCGCCAGGGACCGCCGGTAATCCACGACCGTACGGCATGCCGCCGTTCCCCGATTTGAACGATGCCGATGTCGCCGCCGTGGCGACCTATATCCGACGCAGTTGGGGCAACGAGGCGAGCCCGGTGACCCGTTCGACGGTGGAACGGACGCGATAAGCCTGGTCGAAGACGGCGCCGGGCGCCGGCTGTCAGTCAGGCCATCTGCTTTTCACGGGGGCACGGATCCAGATCCAGCCTTCCTTGAAGGCAGGGCAATCCGGCGGCGGCGGCAACGCGGCGCCAGTCAGAAAATCGTGGGCGCTCAGCAGGCATATCACTGCATCCAGCACGTCTGAGCCACGAGCCATGTCGGGCACATCGGTATCAACGGTGATACGTGTCGACACCTGACGCAGAATCGCGTGCCGCGCCGCCGCGCCCTCCTTCGCCTTGTAACCGCGGGATGCTATGCCGTGAGCGGTCAGCGTGCCGGCCGGATAGACCTCGATGGCACGACATTGGGTGAACTCCGGCGACCAGGCCAATGTGATCTCGCGATTCAGCCGCAGGCGCAGCCCCTCCAGCAGGCGCAGGGCGGCGTGTGCCGTGCGCGCGATGCGCTCGGCACCCACATCCAGCGGCCGCTTGCCAATCCGGCGCCATGCGAACAGGTCCGTATATCGGCGAAAAAGGGTATTTGCATCCGAGACCAGCGGATCGCCGGCGCGGTGTTCGGCCAGGGCCTCGGCCATGGGCTGCGGCCAGCCCAACGGCGCATCCATCGCCAGCAGGATCGGCGAATCAGACTGCCCCAGGCGATCGGCGATCATGTCCAGGGGCGACTCACTGCGTGAGCCGCGACACGCTTCATGAACCGTGGTGCCAAGACCGTCGAAAACACCGAAAGCAAGCCCCACGTTGGCAGGGTCCGATGCGCAATCCACACCGACAAGAGTGACGCTTGTCATGACATCTCCGGTTGAGGCCTGGCTGTTCGGTTTTCAGGCCCGTTCGATGGCAAACACGACTGGTCAGAGTCCTGCTACAATGCAACAATTCCAATGTAACGACGGTCGATCAGATCGTAAGAATTCCGTCACCATCACGCCGTTGGGCGGAATTGTGACTTGGCGTATTGTGTTGGGTTTGATCAACGCGGAAAACAGGAGACAGCGATATGGACGCAGATGAAGTTGGAACCGGTGGTGGCAAGTGCCCGATCATGCACGGTAGCCGAACCAGGAAAGGCACCCAGGGTACCGGCACGCACGACTGGTGGCCCAACCAGCTCAACCTGAGCATTCTGCATCAGCACCATCCGAAATCCGATCCCATGGGCGAGGATTTCGACTATGCCGAAGAGTTCAACAAACTCGATCTGGATGCGGTCAAGCAGGATCTGACAGCGCTGATGACCGAATCCCAGGAATGGTGGCCGGCGGATTACGGTCACTACGGACCGTTCATGATTCGCATGGCCTGGCACGCTGCCGGCACCTACCGCACGGCCGACGGCCGTGGTGGCGCCTCCACCGGTAACCAGCGTTTTGCCCCGATCAACAGCTGGCCGGATAATGGCAACCTGGACAAGGCTCGCCGCCTGTTGTGGCCCGTCAAGCAGAAGTACGGCAACAAGCTGTCCTGGGCGGATCTCTACATCCTGGCCGGCAACGTGGCCCTGGATAGCATGGGCTTCAAGACCTTTGGCTTTGGCGGTGGTCGCGAGGACATCTGGGCTCCGGAAGAAGATATCTACTGGGGTGCCGAAGATGAGTGGCTGGCCACCAGCGACAAGGCGAACAGCCGTTACTCCGGCGATCGCTACCTGGAACATCCGCTGGCCGCCGTGCAGATGGGTTTGATTTACGTCAACCCGGAGGGCCCGGATGGCAACCCGGATCCGCAGGCATCGGCCCACGATATCCGTGAAACCTTCGCCCGTATGGCGATGAACGACTACGAAACCGTGGCTCTGACCGCGGGTGGTCACACCTTCGGCAAGATGCACGGGGCCTCCGACGACTCCCATCTCGGTCCGGAGCCGGAAGCCGCACCGCTCGAAGAAATGGGCTTCGGCTGGCGCAACAGCTACGGTAAGGGCGTGGGTCGCGATACCATCACCAGTGGTCTCGAAGGCGCCTGGACCCCGAATCCGACCCAGTGGGATATGGGCTACTTCGACGTCCTGCTGGGCTATGAGTGGGAGCTGGGCAAGGGTTCCGGCGGCGGCTGGCAGTGGTTCCCGAAAGACCTGAAGGATGCGGATCACGCGCCGGACGCCGAGGATGCGGCACGCAAGGTGAGCATTACGATGACCACCGCCGACATGGCCATGCGCGAGGATCCGGAATACCGCAAGATCCTGGAGCACTTCCACAAGAACCCGGAAGAGTTCGCCGACGCATTTGCCCGCGCCTGGTTCAAGCTGACCCACCGCGACATGGGTCCCAAGGTCCGCTATCTGGGCCCGGACGTGCCCCAGGAAGACCTGATCTGGCAGGATCCGCTGCCGGCCGTGGACCATGAGCTGGTCAACGATGCCGATATCAAGGCCCTGAAGGAGAAGATCCTGAGCTCCGGCCTGTCGGTATCCGAACTGGTCAAGACGGCCTGGGCCTCTGCTTCCACCTTCCGCAATTCCGACAAGCGTGGCGGCGCCACTGGTGCGCGTATCCGTCTCGCTCCGCAGAAGGACTGGGAAGCCAACGAGCCCTGGCTGCTGGCCAAGACCCTGCAAACGCTGGAAGGGATCCAGGCGGACTTCAACGGCGCTCAGTCCGGCAACAAGAAGGTGTCGCTGGCCGACCTGATCGTGCTCGGCGGCAGCGCTGCAGTGGAGAAGGCCGCGAAGGATGCTGGCCATGCCAACGAGGTGCCGTTCACTCCGGGTCGCACCGATGCGACCCAGGAGCAGACCGATGCCGAGTCGTTCGAACCGCTGATGCCCGAGGCTGATGGCTTCCGCAACTATCGCCGGACCAAATTCACGGTCGCCGATGAGGAAATGCTGATCGATCGCGCCCAGCTGCTTGGTCTGAGCGCGCCGGAGATGACGGTACTGGTCGGTGGTCTGCGGGTGCTTGGTGCCAACCATGGTGACTCCGCCCACGGCGTGTTCACCGACAGGGTCGGCACACTGAGCAACGACTTCTTTGTCAACCTTGTTGATATGGATACCGCCTGGCAGCCGACTGACGCGGATGCGGACGTGTTCGAAGGCCGTGACCGCGAGTCCGGTCAGGTGAAGTGGACCGGCAGCCGGGTCGACCTGGTATTTGGCTCCAACTCCCAGCTCCGCGCTGTGGCCGAGGCCTACGCCCAGGACGACGCCCAGCAGAAGTTCGTCAAGGACTTCGTGGCGGCGTGGACCAGGGTGATGAACGCGGATCGCTTCGATCTGGCCTGATCCGCCTGGGACGAAAAGATCCAGTCGTCAGGTAACAAGGCCGTCCCCGGTGCCCGGGGGCGGCCTTTTTCGTATCCGCCCCGGAACGCCGAGCGGACCGGCAACCCGGATAAAGAGGGTTCATGCCCGCCCGCCCCTTTCCCGGCCAGCGGATCTATGGTCATTTATCAGAGTATCGACACCACGCCTCGCCAGATGACAAGAACCGGCCTCGGACGAAGACGTCTGAATGGATCAGTGTTTCCATATGGACAGGCACCAGAGAGCAAGGGAGAACCACCGGATGATCCGAAGCAGACACCTGAGCGCCATCGGGCTGACCGTCATGCTGACCGTTAGCGGTCTGCATGCTGGTGAAATCGTCGCCGAGCAGGACACGCAGTACGCATCGATTCAGGTGGTCAAGCTGCTGGACGGTTTGCAGCACCCCTGGGGGCTCACGTTCCTGCCCGACGGCCGCAAACTGATTACCGAACGCACCGGGGGCATGTCCATCATCGATGAGGGCGAGAAGATCGCCGTCGACAACCTGCCGGACCTGGACGTCTATCCCGAGGATGCCTATACGGAAGGCGGGCTACTCGACGTTGCCGTTCATCCCGACTACCAGAACAACGGCTGGATCTATTTCAGCCGCTCGCGGCTCGCCGACGGTGAGGACCAGGACACCGTGCCGGTGCTGCTGCGGGCCCGCCTGGACGGCACCAGCCTCACGGATATCGAAGAAATCTTTGTCTCCAACGCGCCCAACTACCCGGGGCGCCATTACGGCGGCCGGATTGCGTTCCTGGATGACGGCACCCTGTTGATGAGCATCGGCGATCGTGGCAGCTACCCGCCCCGAGCGCAGAAGACCTGGGATCATTCCGGCAGCATTGTTCGTCTGCACGACGACGGCAGCGTACCCGAGGACAACCCTTTCCTGGACCAGGAGCGCACCGAGCCGGAACTGTTCAGCATCGGCCACCGCAACATCCAGGGATTGGTGCAGATTGGCTCCAGCGGCGAGATCTGGTCCACCGAACATGGTCCCCGCGGCGGTGACGAGTTGAACCTGATCGAAGCGGGCAGGAATTACGGCTGGCCGGTGGCGACGCTGGGCCGGGCATACCTGTCGGAGGGCGAATTCCCCGACTCCGAAACCCGCCATCAGGAGGGCATGGTCGATCCGAAACTGGAGTTCATGGGAACCATGGCGCCGTCCGGGCTCACCGCCATCACCGGTGAAACCTTTCCGAACTGGGAGGGCAATCTGCTGGCCGGAGCGCTGGCGGGACAGCGGATCTGGCGACTGGTGATCGAGGACCAGACCGTCGTCCACAGCGAGGAACTTCTGTTGCATGAGATCGGCCGCATCCGCGTCGTACAGCAAGGCCCGGACGGCTACATCTATGTGCTGACCGACCATGAAACGGACGGTGGCCTCTACCGCATTGAGCCGAAATGAATGCCTCAGCCAGTAACAACTTCGATGTGATTGTTGTCGGCGGCGGAATGGTTGGCGCCACGCTGGCTGCGGCGCTGGGTGGTTCCGGGCTCAAGACTGCCGTGGTCGAAACCGGTGAACAGCCCACCGCCGTTGCCGTCGATGCCGATTTCGACCTGCGCATCTCCTCACTGAACCTGGCCGCGGTACGGCTGCTCAGCGATATCGGCGCCTGGCCGCTGATTCCCGAGGCACGCCGCTGTGCATTCCGCCGAATCGAAGCCTGGGATGAGCATGACCGCGGCGGTATCCATTTCGATGCCCAGGAGCTGGATCTGCCCGAGTTTGGCTATTTCGTCGAGAATCGTCTCCTGAGTCACGCGGTCTGGCAGCGGCTGGAAGCACTGCTCAACGTCAGCCTGTTCACGGCAACCGGACCGGTGGCATTGCGAACCGATAGCGACCAGGCCGAACTGGAACTGAGCTCCGGCGAGGCGCTGACCGCCGGGCTGGTCGTCGGTGCCGACGGCGCTACATCGACCATCCGGGACCTGGCCCGGATCGAAACCGTCGATCACGACTATCAGCAACGGGCATTGATCATCAACGTCACGACCCGGCTGCCGCAGCAGGATGTCAGCTGGCAGCGTTTCACCGCCGATGGCCCCCAGGCCATGCTGCCGCTTCCCGGCCACCGGGCCTCACTGGTCTGGTACGGCACCCCGGAACAGACCCGCGAGCTTGAACAGCTGGACGACGCCGCTCTGAAAGAAGCCATTGAACGGGATTTTCCGCCACGCCTCGGCGGTATCGACAGTGTGCTCGGCCGCGGCAGCTTTCCGATCCGGCGGCGCCACGCTCGCCGGTACGTCACCGAACGCGTCGCCCTGGTCGGTGATGCGGCCCACGTTATCCACCCGCTGGCCGGCCAGGGTCTCAATCTCGGCCTGCAGGATGCAGCAACCCTCGCCACGGAACTCACGGCGGCAAAGGCGCGGGGCGGCGATCCGGGTGATCGACACGTGCTTTCACGCTACGCCCGAAGGCGCCGGCCGCAGGTCCAGGCAATGATCGCGGCCACCGAAGGCTTTCATCGCCTTTTTACCGGTCCGGCACCGCTGCGGCTGGCCGGCAATGTCGCGCTCGGCCTCGCCGACCGCCTCACACTGGGAAAACGCCTGATGATGCGCATCGCGCTCGGGCTGGTGCCGAATTGACTGGAAAAGGCCCGCGGCTCCCGGCCAAACCTTATCGCATCATGTAAAAACGCCGGGTTTTCTGACATTTCCAGGTCATGAAACCTTTTCACGTTTTTCCTTCGACTTTTCAGAATCATGCGACGGAAAACGAATAGCGATCTGTCCATTAAAAACGTCGGGGTTTCTGACATTTCAAGACTATAAAACCTCGATCAACAAGCACATTTCTTCCTGAAGTCTTTAAATTAATTAAGTATTCGCCGTACTGGCCTCATGCTTGCTGATTCTCTGATTCCTGCGACAACGCGCGGTGCGGTTGCTCACGCAGGCTTCACTCAATCTCGGAGGAAAAGTCATGGCCAGGACGGTTTTGGTCGCTCTCATTCTTGGCATCATCGCATTGGCGTTTTCCGGTGGTGTCGTTGCTCAATCACAAGGCGGTGGCGGTGGCGGTGGTGGCGCAGCCGCCTGTAAGGGCCTGCCGGGCCACTCTGCTCTCAAGTCAGCGCTGGCCCAGGCCGTTGCCGATGAGACCAGCGGGCTCGACTTCGACATGTGGGCTACCGTTGTGAACCGTGATGGGGTCGTCTGTGCCGTTGCCTTCTCGGGCGGTGACCGCGGCGCACAATGGCCGGGCAGCCGGGTCATCTCAGCGCAGAAGGCGAACACGGCCAACGCCTTCAGTCTGGACGGCCTCGCTTCATCGACGGCCAATCTGTACTCGGCGGTGCAACCCGGTGGCAGTCTTTACGGACTGCAGCACCTGATGATGCAAACCGGAACCTGTTGTTCCGCAGCCTGCCGGTCGATGTCCGGCAGCGCCTTCGATCGAAGCTGGAGCGCGTGGACCTGACCTACGGCAGCGTGCTCCACGAAC
>SKGQ01000152.1 GCA_007117515.1 Ectothiorhodospiraceae bacterium
AAACAGACCCACCCGGTTGCCGATGAAATTCGGCGTGTCTCTGGCCCGCACCACGTTCTTGCCCAGGGCCGTGGTGATGAAGGTTTCAAGTCCATCCAGCACGGCGTCGTCAATGGCCGAGCCCGGCACCAGTTCCACCAGCGCCATGTAGCGCGGCGGGTTGAAGAAATGCACGCCGCAGAAACGTCGCCTCAGGTCCGTCGGCAAATGCGCCGCGAGACCGTCAATGGACAGGCCCGAGGTATTGCTGGCGAGCACGGCGTGCTCGGCCAGGTGCGGCACGACCCGCTGGTAAAGGGCAACCTTGAGATCCTCGCGCTCGGCGATGGCCTCGATCACCAGGTCACAGTCGGCAAGCAACGGTAGTCCGGCATCATAACTGGCCGGCCGAATACGCTCGGCGGTGGTCGGTGTCGTCAGCGGCGCCGGCCTCATGCCGGCCAGGCCCTGCACCGCGTCGCGGGCCCGGGCGTCCGGTTCAGGACCGTCAGCCGGCAACTCCAGCAGGACGGTCTCCAGGCCGCAGTTGGCACACTGGGCGGCTATCTGGGCGCCCATGACGCCAGCGCCCAGCACCGCGACACGCCGAATCGGCAGCTTCGTCTGCATCCATCCTCCAGTCAGTACAGGCCCGGGGGCATCCCGCCAGCCAGGAAACACTGACGTCACGGGGAAGATGAATCGGGCGGGGCATCCTCCGGCGCAACGTCGTTCACGATTCAGAGCCCCAGCGAGCCGGGATTCATGCGGCGGTCGGGATCCAGGAGACCTTTTATGCCCTGCAACAAATCCCAGGTTTCATCACTGGTCATCAGCTCGCGGAAACGGTAGTACTTGCCGATCTGCAGGTGGCAGGCGCCATGTTCATCGAACAGGTCGCGCAGCTGCTGACGCAGGCGCAGCACGACTTCCCGGGTTTCCACGTCTTCCGGGATGTCCTTCCACTGTTCGCGGAACTCCGGCTCGATCAGGTCCAGCCGGAATTCACCCAGTCGGTCAAACCAGTAGAAGCTCGGCTCGATCACGAACTCGGAGCCCGAGAAGGCCGTGAGATAGGACGTCTTGATGCCATGCTGCTCCATCAGCGCCTGGTTATCGCGGATGAACTGCTCGGTGGCCTCGGCTGCCTGCCGCGCCCGGGACAGGGGGAAGAAGCCATGCACCGGAATCCAGATCTCGCCCTTCGCTCCCAACAGGATCGTACGCACGCCATTGAAAGGCTCGGCACGGAAGGCCACCGGAATGGAGTGGTCGATTTCGCGACCGCCGGCCGCCTGGCAAAGCTCCAGCGCTTTTTTCTGGCTGCTGCGGGCTGCTGCCGAATCAATGCCATCGAAGGTCATGTGCAGGGAGTAGTTCACCTTGCTCAGGACTTTGCGACCCGAGACCGCAACCCGGAGTGAATTCACCAGCCCCTTGACGCCACCACTGGCGGCAATCTTGCCGAGCATCTTCACCCCTTCGCCCAGGGTGAAACCCATGTCCTCGAAACTGCTGTTGTAATACGGATCAAAGCCGTAACACTCCGAGGCGATCCGCAGGCGTGCAATATCGGTCTGCGCCCGGAGCATGGCATCCAGGGTCTCGAAGCCAAACGACAGATACTCGGTGGCCTGCGGGCTCGGCACCAATCGCAGAGTCGCCACTGCCTTGAAGCCGAAAGCGCCGGTATCGGCGGTAAACAACCCGGTGAGGTCCGGACCGAAATGCCGATAGAAAGCGTTACTGTGCTTCTGGGCGCCGGAACCTGTCTGCAGGACGCGGCCGTTCGCCATCACCACCTGCAGTCCGAGGCAGCTCTCTGCGGCGGTATTGTAGAGGCCGGACCCGAGAAACAGGCTGTTCTGCGACAAGGCACCGCCCACGGTGGCATACATGCCCGAAAGCGGCCCGTAATAGGGCGTTCGGACTCCCTTCTCCTTCAGCGCCTCGTAGAGCTGCTTCCAGGTGCAACCGCACTCCACGGTGACGTACATGTCCTCGGCGTTGATTTCCAGAATCCGGTTCATGCGACGCATGTCCACCAGGACCGTGCCGGTTTGCTCCGGCACATAACCCCGGGTGTAGGACATGCCACCTCCCCGAGGCACCACCGGGACGCCGGCTTCGGCACACAGCCTCACCGCCGCCGACAGCTCCTCGGTGGAGCCGGGCTGGATGACGCAATCTGCCAGTTCACCGGGCAGAAAACTCAGGTCGGTGGAGAAGTAGCGACGCTCCTCTTCCCCGGTCAGCACGTGCTCGGAGCCCAAACGCTCGCCGAGCCGCGCCGGGAGGGCGTCAGCGCCCTCCCGGACAGTTGCGTTGCTGCTCATCGCGTCCCGCCCTCTACTTGGTAGCGGCGAACAGGAACCACTCGCCCGAGCCGGCAAAGTCGCCGCCCTGGTGCAGCGTGGTCCGTGCCTTGGCCTTCTCGCCCAGGGCGCTGGGCACCATTTTGGCGACAACCGTTTTGCCGTCGAAACCAACTCTCTCAGCCAGACGGTGATAATCCACGCTATGGGAGGCGCGCCAGAACGGCTCGTTATTGTTGAAGGTGTCCCAGTCCATCATGAAGGCATCGTAGGGATGCATGCCCTCGTAGGGGATTGCTTCCACATGCACCATCATGCCGCTTGGCTTCAGTAGCCGATAGCATTCCTCGAGGATGTTGCGCAGCGCCTGGGATGAGGTTTCGTGAAACAGGATGTGGGAGACGATCAGATCGAAACTCTCGTCTTCGAAGTTGGTCCGCTCCGCGTTCTGCTGGGAGAAGTGAACCTTTTTACCCAGCGCTTCGCCACGGGCATGCGCGTAGCGCAACACCGGTGCGCCAACGTCGATGGCATGCACCTCGGCATCCGGGAAGGCGTCTACCCAGGGAATCGTGCTGTGACCAACGGTGCAACCCATATCCAGGATGCGCCCGGGCTTGAAGTCAGGCCGCTCGTTATTCATCCACATGACCGGGGTCTGACCCATATCGTCGTTGAGCTCGCCCAGGCGCCCCATGGCGTAGATGTGCACCGCACGATCATAGGTGGCACCGGCGGTGATATCATCATCGGCAAATTCCGTGTGATAGCCGCCCGGCATGCAGTGAATGTCCACCGCTTTATGGTAGCGCGGAATCTCGAGAGCAGGATCCAGGGTCAGCGAGCCACCAGTCTTGCCACTCAGCGCGCGAGCGCTGTCAATCAACTCGTCCCGCTGCCTGTCCACGGCAGTGGAAACCGCATCCCACATCATCTCCTGACTGGTTCTCTGCAGCGAGCTCCACATCTGGTAATACGGTTGCCGCGCCATGACCTTCGCCACCTCCCGGTGGTCCCTGGGCTTACGGCCATGCTCCTTCTCGAACTCCGGCTCGGCGCGCATATCATAGATTGCCCGGTTGCCGGG
>SKGQ01000007.1 GCA_007117515.1 Ectothiorhodospiraceae bacterium
ACCGGGCTTGAGCATCGGCCGGACATGGCTCTGCGCCACCAGATTGATCGACTCGGTGGTACCACGGGTAAACACGACCTCGCGCTGGGACGGCGCGTTGATCAAGCCGGCCACCTTGCCCCGCACCGCCTCGAACGCCCGCGTCGACTCCTGCGACAGCAGGTGCACGCCACGGTGGATATTGGCGTAATAATGCCGATAGCAGTCGGCCTCGGCCTCGATCACCGCTTCCGGCCGCTGGGCACTGGCGCCATTGTCCAGGTACACCAGTGGCTTGCCATGCACTTCACGGCGCAGGATCGGGAAATCGCGGCGAATACGCTCGACGTCGAGCGCTGCGACCTGCCTGCTGTCAACCGGATTCACCACTCTCATTCGATCGCCTCCAGTGCGCGACCGCCGGGCAGTACCGCCAGCAGACGCTGCCGGGCCTGCGCCGACAGGGCCGGCTCGATCATGTCGTCCAGCACCTCGTTGGCAAAAGCGAAGGTCAGCAACGCTTGGGCGTCGTCCTGGCCGATACCGCGGCTCCGCAGGTAAAACATGGCGTCCTCGTCCAGCTCCCCAACGGTGGAGCCATGGGCGCATTTCACGTCGTCGGCATAGATCTCCAGCCGCGGATTGGAATGCGCCAGCGCCATGGGATTGAGCAGCAGATTGTTGTTCTGCTGTTCCGAATCCGTCTGCTGGGCGTCCCGCGCGACATGGATCATGCCGTCGAACACCGCCTCGCCGCGGCCACCGAGAATGCCCTTGAACAGCTGCTGGCTCTGGCTGTGATCGGTCACGTGGCGAACGTTGGTGTGATAGTCCGCGTAGCGCTTGCCGTCAACCATGTACAGGCCGTTCATGCGCACGTCCGAACCCGGCCCCGTCAGGTCAACCCGTACGTCGGTGCGGGCAAACTGACTACCGGCGGACACGGTGTGCAGTGCAAAGCGGGCGTCGCGTGGCACGCGGACACTGAGCGCGCCCAGGTGCCAGGCGCCCGGGCCCTCGTCCTGGAAATGCTGGACACTGACACCGGCGTTATCGGCCAGCACCAGCTCGGTGACAGGCGCCACCAGATGCATGTCCTCGAGCTCGCCAAGATGCTGCTGTACCAGGCGGACTTCCGCACCCTTGCCGGCCCGCAGCAGGACGCGCGGATACGCCGCATGACCTGCGACCTGCCGGCTGCTGGCAAAAATGACCACCACCGGCTTGTCCAGCGCAACGTTGTCGGCGACATCAATCACGGCACCATCCGCCGCGAAGGCGGTATTCAGCGCCGCAAAGGCGTGATCGTCCGGATCCATCACCTGGCCGAAATGCTCCTTGACCAGAGCCCCATCCTCACGGACGGCTGCCGCCAGGGACTGCACTCGCAGACCGGCCGGCGCCGCGCTGAGATCGGAGTGCCGACTGCTGAAGTAACCGTCGACGAACACCAGACGCACGGCATCGGCCACATCGGCAAAGCGCGCGACCAGCGCCTCGGACAGCTCACCGCCGTCCGCGGCCACCGAGAACATCTGCTGGCCCAGGGGGCCGAGCTTGGCATGCTTCCAGGCTTCCATCCGGCGGGTCGGAAAACCCTGCCGCTCGAAGGCCTCGATGGCATGACGCCGGCGCTCGCCGAGCCAGCCATCAGGCTGCCCGGCGGCCTCGAAGGCTTCCATATAGGTGCTTTTCTGTTCGCTTAGCGCTTCCATCGGACCTCCTTCAGGCCGCGTTTTCTTCGAACAGGGCATAACCGGAGCGTTCCAGCTCTTCCGCCAGCTCCTTGCCACCGGACTGCTGAATCCGACCGTTCACGAGCACATGCACGTGATCCGGCTCGATGTGATCCAGCAGGCGCTGATAGTGCGTGATCAGCAGGAACGCGCGATCCGGACTGCGCATGGCATTGACGCCCTGGGAGACGATCCGCAGCGCATCAATGTCCAGGCCGGAGTCGGTCTCGTCGAGAATCGCCAGCTGCGGTTCCAGCACCGCCATCTGGAAGATCTCGTTGCGCTTCTTCTCGCCGCCGGAAAACCCTTCGTTGACGGCACGCTTGAGCAGATTCTCGTCCATGTTCACAAGGCTGGCGCGTTCGCGGATCAGCTTGAGGAAGGCCACGGCGTCGAGTTCGTCCTCACCCCGGTGCTTGCGCATCGCGTTGAGCGCCGCCTTCAGGAAATAGGTGTTGGCAACACCCGGAATCTCCACCGGATACTGGAACCCCAGGAACACACCCAGCCGGGCCCGATCCTCGGCCTCCAGCTCCAGCAGATCCTCGCCGTCGTAGAGGATCTGCCCCGAGGTCACCTCATAGGCGTCATGCCCGGCCAGGACCTTGGACAAGGTGCTCTTGCCGGAGCCGTTCGGCCCCATCACCGCGTGAACCTCACCACGATCAACGCTCAGGTTGATACCACGAAGGATTTCCTCGCCCTGGATGGACGCATGCAAGTCCTTGATTTCCAGCAATGCCATTCCTGCTCTCCCAATCAATGATCTGCCGCCCCGGGGCGGCGGCGCGCCCCTCAGGCCACGCCATCAGAATTTGAAACGCTTACCCGCGCAGCGCTTTCCAGCGATCAGCCGACGCTGTCTTCCAGCGTCACTTCCAGCAGCTTCTGCGCTTCAACCGCAAACTCCATCGGCAGCTTCTTGAACACGTCACGACAGAAGCCGTTGACGATCAGTGACACCGCCTCTTCCTCACCAATCCCGCGCTGCTTGCAGTAGAACAGCTGGTCCTCGCTGATCCGCGAGGTGGTGGCCTCGTGCTCGATCTGCGCGCCGGGGTGCTGCACATCGATGTACGGGAAGGTGTGCGCCGCACACTGATCACCGATCAACATCGAGTCACACTGCGAGTAGTTGCGGGCATTGGTGGCCGTCGGCGCCACACGCACCAGGCCGCGGTAGCTCTGCTCGCCATGACCGGCCGAGATACCCTTGGCAATGATGGTGCTGCGGGTGTTCTTGCCCATGTGGATCATCTTGGTGCCGGTATCGGCCTGCTGATAACCACGGGTCACGGCCACCGAGTAGAACTCACCCACCGAGTCATCACCCTTGAGCACGCAGCTCGGGTACTTCCAGGTGATTGCCGAGCCGGTCTCGACCTGGGTCCAGGCAATGCGCGAACGCTTGCCGGCGCAGAGCCCGCGCTTGGTCACGAAGTTGAAGATGCCGCCAACACCGTTTTCATCCCCGGGGTACCAGTTCTGCACCGTCGAGTACTTGATGTCCGCGTCATCCAGCGCGATCAGTTCCACCACCGCCGCGTGCAACTGGTTTTCGTCACGCATCGGCGCCGTGCAGCCTTCCAGGTAGGACACCGAGGCGCCCTCCTCGGCAATGATCAGGGTGCGCTCGAACTGCCCCGTATGGCCGGCGTTAATCC
>SKGQ01000040.1 GCA_007117515.1 Ectothiorhodospiraceae bacterium
GGATCATAACCGCGGCACCCATGACGACGACACCACCGAAGCTGTCAGGGATGGCGCGCAGCATCGCGTAATGCGGCGTGAAGTACCAGACAGGGGCAATGTGGTCCGGCGTCACCTGCGGGTTGGCCGGCTCGAAATTCGGCGCCTCGATGAACAGACCGAAGAACTCCGGCATGTAGAAGAGGACAACCGAGAAGAAGATCAGGAACACGATCAGGCCAAAGCTATCCTTCACCGTGTAATACGGGTGAAACGGAATACCGTCCTTCGGATTGCCATCGGCATCCTTGTTCTTCTTGATCTCGACACCATCCGGGTTGTTGGAACCCACTTCGTGCAGCGCCAGGATGTGCGCGACCACCAGACCGAGAATGGCCAACGGCAGGCCGATAACGTGCAACGCGAAGAATCGGTTGAGCGTTATCTCGGAGATGACGTAATCGCCGCGGATCCACAGGGCCAGCTGATCACCGATCACCGGGATCGCGCCGAACAGCGAGATGATGACCTGGGCACCCCAGAACGACATCTGACCCCAGGGCAGCATGTAACCGAAGAAGGCTTCCGCCATCAGCGCCAGGTAAATCAGCACACCAAACACCCAGAGCAGCTCACGGGGCTTCTGGTAGGAGCCGTACAGCAAGGCCCGCGCCATGTGCAGATAGACCACGACGAAGAAGGCCGAAGCACCGGTGGTGTGGATGTAGCGGATCAACCAGCCCCAGTCGACGTCCCGCATGATGTATTCGACTGACTCGAATGCGCGGTCGGCGGACGGCTGGTAATTCATCGTCAGCCAGATACCCGACAGGATCTGGATTACCAGCACCACCAGGGCGAGGGAGCCGAAGTAGTACCAGAAGTTGAAGTTTTTCGGCGCGTAGTACTGACCAATATGCTCATTCCACATCTTGGTCGCCGGGAAGCGCTCATCCACCCAGCCCATCAGCCCACCGCTGCTGCCTCTGGTCTCGCTCATTAGGCGTCTCCCTCGTCTTCGCCGATGAGGACAGTGTTGTCATCGATGAAATGGTACGGCGGCACCTCCAGATTCAGCGGTGCCGGCACGCCGGAATAAACCCGCCCGGCCAGATCGAAGTAGGACCCGTGACAGGGGCAGAAGAAGCCACCGTGCCAGTCCCGCTCAATGCCGGGTGGACGCTCGTCGGGCCGGAACAGCGGCGAACAGCCCAGGTGCGTGCAAAGCCCTACCATGATCATGATTTCCGGCTTGATGGACCGGTGCTTGTTCTGCGCGTACGGGGGTTGCTGGGGCTGATTCGATTCAGGATCGCGCATCAGGCCATCCAGCTTTTCCAGATCGCTGAGGTTGTCATCGCTGCGCTTGAATACCCACACCGGGTTGCCTCGCCACTTGACGTTGACCAGCTGCCCCGGTTCGAGCTGCGAGATATCAACTTCCACCGGTGCGCCAGCCGCCTGGGCGCGGGCACTCGGTTGCCAGTAAGAGAGGAACGGGACCGCCAAGAAGGCCGCACCGACACCACCAACCACGCCTGTTGCCGCGGTCAGGAAGCGGCGTCTGCTCTTGTCTGCGCCATCCTGATTCATCTGGGACTCCTGCTTGAATAAAAGCGATTCGGACGCACTGCCGAAGACCGGCCCGGACTCGGAAGGAACGCCGGGTAAAGCGGGCACGCACCCTCGCATGTCCCACGCGGACACGGCGCGTAAGGATCCAACATCCGCCCTTTCGGGTCAAGGTCGTCGGCAGGGAAAAGCCTTGCAGCGAGCTTCATGCTAAGGTTCCGGGCGATTATTGGTGAGCGCGTGGCGGCACCCTGTAACACCGCCACGAGGCCAAGATCACTATTGGCGGACGGACGCCTTCGGAACTCGTCATGCGAGACTTTCCTGGCGAAGCGTCCAGAATTCGGAACTCAGGACTGACGACCATGCAAGCCCGTCGCCTCGCGCGCTTTCTGCTGGGTTACATCCTGCTCGGTGCCATCGTGGCGGCCGGTGTCCTCTGGCTGTTCCCGGACTGGCACGGGAACGATCTCCCGTCCCGTGTCGTCGAGCTTCGGGAAGCACCCAGCGAAAGATCGGGGGAAACAGACGGTAGACCTCGAGCAGGTCCGGCATCCTACGCGGATGCAGTGGATCTGGCGGCGCCGGCCGTGGTCAACATTTTCACCAGCAAGCGCATCAGCCGGCAGGACCATCCGCTTTACGACGACCCCATGTTCCGCCACTTCTTTGGCGAGGAGGGTGACGGTGACCGCCAGCAGCGGCCGGAGTCGACGGAGACCAACCTCGGTTCCGGCGTCATCGTCAGCGATGGCGGCTTCATCCTGACCAACAATCATGTCATCGATGGGGCCGATGAAATCCAGGTGGCCCTGGCCGACGGCCGCTCAACCGGTGCCGAGGTGGTCGGCACCGATCCGGAAACGGATCTCGCCGTGCTGCATATCCAGATGGACAACCTGCCGGTTATCACCCTCGGACGCTCCGAGGAAGCGCGCGTGGGCGATGTGGTGCTGGCCATCGGCAACCCCTTCGGCGTCGGCCAGACCGTGACCCAGGGCATTGTCAGCGCCACCGGCCGCAGCCAGCTGGGACTGTCCACCTTCGAAAATTTCATCCAGACCGACGCGGCCATCAATCCCGGCAACTCCGGCGGCGCGCTGATCAATGCCAGCGGTGACATGGTGGGGCTCAACACCGCGATCTTCTCCGGCTCCGGCGGGTCCCATGGAATCGGCTTCGCCATTCCCGCCGAACTGGCGCAGGGCGTGATGCAGAGCATCATCGAGAGTGGTCGGGTGGTGCGCGGCTGGGCCGGCATCGAGGTGCAGAATCTGACTCGGCAACTGGCCGAATCCTTCGAACTCGATCGCCCGCGTGGCGTGCTTGTCGCCGGGGTCATGCGCGGCGGCCCGGCCGATCGAGCCGGCCTGCGCCCGGGTGATCTGATACTGGCCATCGAGGGCGAGGAGATCGGCAATGCCCAGGATTTGCTGCGACTGGTAACCGATCAGGCACCGGGCCAGACCATTCGCTTCAGCGGCCTCAGCGACGGCGACCGGGCGCACTGGGAACTGCGCGTCCGAGAGCGCCCGCGGATCGAGGATATGCGCTAGGGAGACACTGACCTATTCCCGCGTCTGCGTTGGAGTCCGCATTTTTTCCGAGGCAAGGCGCGCTGCGCAGCGCCGCAGTCATTCTGCGGTCAAGCAGCGCAACGCAGCAGTCGGGAAAAATGCGGCCCAACCCGAAGGGCCCGGCCGGTTTTGGCCCCTGGCGGCGTTGCGCTACCGGCCCGGTAGCTACGGCTACCGAACC
>SKGQ01000200.1 GCA_007117515.1 Ectothiorhodospiraceae bacterium
CTGGACGGAGATCGCCTGGTGGGGCTCGCCTATGGCCTGTCCTGGGAGGATCCGACGACCGGTCGCGGCGAATTCACGCTGCATGTGGCCGAGTCAATCGCCTTCCGGCTGGAGGAGCGCGCTGCCTATCGTCGCAGTCTCTGGACCTGGCTCGGCGGCGCCGGCGCCGGACTGTTGATCGCTCAAATGCTGGTGCTGCGCTGGGGGCTGCGCCCCCTCCGACGCGTTGCCCGTGATCTGCAGTTGATTGAACGTGGTGCAAAGGATTCCCTGGAGGGCCGCTACCCACGGGAGATACGCGGGCTCACCGAACGGCTCAACCAGCTCATCCGCGCCGAGCGGGAACGGACCACGCATTATCGCAATAGCCTGGCAGACCTGGCACACAGTCTGAAAACGCCGCTGGCGGTGCTCCGCACGACGCTGGAAGCGGACAGCAGCCAGCCGCCATCGCCACAGACCATGGAACAGATCGAGCGCATCCATGAAACGGTGGATTACCAGCTCGGCCGCGCTGCCCTGGCCGGAGCGCCGCGGTTCGGCGAGAGCACGCCGGTGCAGCCTCTGGCAAAGCGGATCCTGGACACGTTGCCGAAAACGCGGCCGGCCGGCCCACCGACGATCCGTTTCGAGTGCGCCGCAGAGGCACGATTCCCCGGGCCCGAGGGAGATCTGATGGAAATCCTCGGCAACCTGGTGGACAACGCCTGCAAATGGTGCCACGAGCAGATCAGCCTGCAGGTGGACTGGCGTCGCGAGGGCCGAGGATGGTTACTGATACTGCAGATGGAAGACGATGGACCCGGCGTTCCGGAGGCGGCACGCGAACGCGTCCTGCAGCGTGGCCATCGCGCTGACGAGACACGGCCCGGTCACGGCATCGGGCTGGCCATGGTCAGCGACCTGGTGCGCAGCTACCACGGCGAGATACACATAGATCCCTCCCGGCAGTTGGGTGGTGCCCGGTTTACGCTGCAGCTGCCGGTGAACGTCTGAGCCACGGTCCGACATCGGCCATTTCAATTTGCCAGCGGCAAAGGCACACTTTGCGCTTCTTTCGATGCCACAATCCCCAAATCCATGCCCCGAACCGTCCGCCAAACGCTGAATGAGTTGATGCAAGATCTGGAGGCGGCCGAGCTGCATGCCGGTCTCAAGGGGCTGGAGAAAGAGAGCCTGCGGGTCACATCCGACGGCTCCATCGCGCAGACACCGCACCCGAAGATATTCGGCTCGGCACTGACCCACCCCTGGATCACGACCGACTACTCGGAAGCGCTGCTCGAATTCATCACGCCGCCGGTCAGCGGTCTCGACGAAAACCTTCAATTTCTGGACGAGATCCATCGGCACGTCGTCACCCACCTGGACGACGAGCTGCTGTGGACGAGCAGCATGCCCTGCGTTGTCCGCGGCGCCGACAACATTCCCATCGCCCGCTACGGCACATCCAATGTCGGCCGGATGCGTCACATCTATCGCCGTGGTCTCGACTGGCGTTACGGACGTGCAATGCAGGCGATTGCCGGTATCCACTTCAATTATTCGTTCAGCGATACGGTCCTGCGCGCCCTGCAACGGCAACGCGGGCACACTGGATCACTGCGCGACTTCAGTTCCCGGACCTATTTCGGCGTGATCCGCAATTTCCAGCGCTTTGGCTGGCTGATCCCCCTTCTGTTCGGTGCCTCGCCGGCACTGTGCCGCTCATTCGCGGGCAATCAGGAGCTTGGCTTCAGCGAATTCAGTGACGACACCCTGTATGAGCCCTATGGCACCTCACTGCGGATGAGCGATATTGGCTACAAGAACAAGGCCCAGGCGGCACTGAACATTTCCTATGACAGCGTGGAAAGTTACATTGCCAGCCTCACCCGGGCGATCACCACCAGCGATGCCGAGTACGAACGCATCGGCGTGCAGGTTGATGGCGAGTACCGGCAGTTGAACACCAACGTGCTGCAGATCGAGAACGAGTATTACAGTTTCATCCGACCCAAGGCCGTGGCCCGCTCCGGAGAGAAGCCGACGCTGGCATTGCGACGCGCCGGTGTTGAATACATCGAAGTCCGCGCCCTGGATCTGAACCCCTTCGAAGCCATCGGCACCAACATGGAAACCCTGCGGTTTGTCGAGTGCCTGCTGTACCTCTGCCTGCTACGGGACAGCCCGCCGATCAGCCCCCGTGAACGTTGTGGCATCAATCGCAACCAGGGGCTGGTCGCGCGCCATGGGCGTGATCCGGACCTGCTGTTGCAGCGTCAGGGTGACGAACATCTGCCGTTGCGGGACTGGGCCCTGTCCCTGATGGAGGAACTGGCCACCGTCGCCAGGGTCCTGGACGAAGGCCGGCCGGAAACGCCTTATGCAACGGCCATCGGCAATGCCCGCCTCGCAGTCGGGGACATGTCCCGCACCCTGTCAGCGCGCGTTCTCGAACAAATGCAGGTGCGCCAGGAAGGTTTCATCGAATTCGCGCTGGAACAGTCCATGCTGCATATCCGGCAGCTCCGGGCACGCCCGCTATCCCCGGAAAAAGAGGCCGCTTTTGCGGCCGCTGCGCAAAAATCACTGCGCGATCAGCAAGCCATCGAGACCGCCGACCACCTGAGTTTCGAGGACTATCTCCGCCATTACATGCAGCAGGATGCGCTTGCCGCCGTCGAGTCGGCGCGATAGCCCAACGATCCCGACTCAGCCTGTCCCCGTCTGCAGTTCGATGCGCACCGACAGACCGCCCTCGGCGGAGACGCCAAGCTGCATCTCGCCGGCATACAGATCCACCAGTTCACGGACAATCGACATACCGAGCCCTGACTGGGAGCGTTCACTGTCCACCAGCTTGCCGCGATCCATCGCCGCTCGGCGCTGCGCCTCGGACATGCCGGGCCCGTCATCCTCAACCAGCAGCCGGATGCGGCCATCGCCGGCCTCCAGGGTAAAACGCACCAGACCGTTGGCCCAGCGAACCGCATTCTCCAGCAGGTTACCGGCAAGTTCCTGCAGATCATGTGGATCCAGCGACACGCGTAACCTTTCATCCATGCGGACTTCCAGCTTCACGCCCCGCCGTTCGGCCATCTTGCCCAGCCCGTCCAGTACCGGCGCCAGTGCCGTCGCGATCATGATCTGTCCGGAGAAGCCGGCGGATCCCGCCGCCGATGCCCGCGCCAGATGATGGCGAACCGCCTCGTCGACTCGCTTGAGCTCATGCCCGAATCGCTCCCGTTCGCGGTCTGGCAGGTTCGCGAGCTGGGTTCGCATCACGGCCAGCGGGGTCTTGATCGCATGGGCCAGATTGCCGGCTGCATTCCGACCGCGCTCGATCAAGCGGCGATCCCGGTCCAGCACCCGGTTCATGGTCTCGGCAAGGGCGCGAAGATCGGCGGGCAAATCCGCATCAAGGGACTCGCGTCGCCCACTCTGCACCTCACGCAGATCCTCACGCATGCGACGCAGCGGGGCGAGCCCCCAGCGCACCTGAATGGCGATCAGCGCCAGCAGCAGCCCGCCGAGACTGGCCAGGGCAATCAGCAGCAGGCGTCGGAAACCAGCGACTTCAGCCTGGACCTCGGTGGTCGGCCCGGCGACCACAACCTGCAGCGGCTGCGGATAATCGGGCAAGCGCAGGCGCCGCTGAACCTGCCGCACCGGCTGTTCACGCGGCCCCATGGCGTCACCGGCAATGACCTGCCCGGTTTCACCCCCTGGCATCGGCGACAGAGCCTCGTCCCAGAGAGAGCGAGAGGACAGCAGCGGCCCCTCGGCGTCGGACACCTGCCAGTACCAGCCTGAGAACACCTGCTCGAAGCGGGCATCGCCCAGGGAACGGGACAGATCGAGACGCCCGTCCAGGTCGGCCCGGATCGCACTGGAGGTGACATGCAGCATGGCTTTGAGCCGTTCGTCGAAGGCCTGGTTCACTGCTGACTGGAACGCCAGTGAGAGGGCGACGCCGGCCAGCGGCAGAATCAACAGCACCAGCAGCCATGACGCCAGCAGCAGGCGTGCAACCAGGGGCCAGTTTTTCATACCGTATCCGAGGCGGAGGGATCGACCACCCGATAACCGCGGCCACGCACCGTTTCGATCAGGTCCGAACCGAGCTTGCGCCGCAGGCGACTGATCTGCACATCAATGACATTGGAGTCCGGCTGCTGATCGCGCTCATAGACATGCTCCACCAGTTCCAGTCGGCTGACCAGTCGCGGCATCGCGTGCAGCAGGTATTCCAGCAGTCGCAACTCCTGGGCCGTGAGACTCACCGGCCGCCCCGAGTTGGTCAGTGAGCCTGTATGCGTATCCAGGGCCAGATCACCCACGCGCAACACGGGATGCGCATGACCATGGGCCCGGCGCAGCAGGGCACGCAGGCGAAACAGCAGTTCGCCGGTCTCGAACGGTTTGGTCAGGTAATCATCGGCACCGGCGGAGAAGCCGGCAGCCTTGTCCGACCAGCGGCCGCGGGCGGTCAGCACCAGCACCGGAAGATTGATGCCCTGGTCACGCCAGCGGGACAGCCAGGCCGTGCCATCACCATCCGGCAGCCCCAGATCGAGCACGACCACGTCGTAATGTTCGGTGGCGATCAGAAAGTCGGCCTCGGCACCGGAGCCGGTGTGATCCACCAGCACTCCGGCCTCGATCATCGCCTCGCCCAGGGCCTCGGCCAGCCCGAGATCGTCTTCGACCAGCAGGATCTTCATGCCGTTGCTCCGCTAGCGTCGCATCTCGCCGACGTTGACACCCCGGATGCCGCGCAACTCACCGGTCGCCGCATCGAACAGGAACGCGACACGTTGACCACTCGGGCCCAACAAATCAATTTCGTACACCAGTTCATCGTCATGGACTTCCAGTTCCACCTCGATAACCTGTCCCTGGTAGTGGGCGTCAAGCCAATCGAGAATCGTCGTCAACGGCACGATCCGACCCTCGGCGACCGCCTCCCGCAACTCGGGTCGAAGCCCGTCCGCAGCCAGTGGCGGCGCCATCAGCCCCAGCAACAGGCACCAGGCCATACAGATTCGCAGAAATTTTCCCATGGACTAAGCGTGTCAGCAGACACATGAATCGGTCATGAACAGGGTATTCAGATGGCAGCAAGACGGAACCTGTTGTAATGCGGTTCGAATCCAGTGATCAACGGAGGCTCCATGCACAAACGATTCATAATCGCGATCGGCGTCGCCACGCTACTGTCCGCAGTCGCACTGGCCCAGACCGACATCGACGAAATCGCGACTGAAGGCACGGTCACGATCAGTGGCGAAGTGACCAGTGTCTGGGGCAACGACTTCGTACTGCGTGACGATAGCGCTGACATTCTGGTCGAGGCCGGGCCGAGCTGGTACCACGAAATCGGGATCGAGACCGGTGAAAAGCTGGCGGTGACCGGGCAGCAAAGCGGTGAGCGCTTCAACGCGTTCACCATCGAAAGACCCAATGGCCAGGTGATCCGCGTGCGGCCCGAGTCGGGACAGGCGCCATGGGCAGGCCGCCGCGAAGCCCTGCAGGCCGAGGGGCCAGCGCGGACTTCGCCGGCACCGCCGGCCGCGGAAACCGGGCAGGCTGCACCAGAAGGGGCACCGGACCGCACGCAGACGGCCCCACCCCAGCATACCCATGGCATGAGCCGCGAGGATGTGGAACGCGCCCTATCCATTGCGCTGGACTACGGTTTCGCCTCGTTCGACGAGGTGGAATACGAGGGCGATGGCATCATCGAGGTCGAGGGCTGGCTCGACGATGGCTGGGAGGCGGAGATCGAGATTCATATCTCCAGCGGCGAGATAGTCAAGGAGAAACGGGAGCGCTCCAGTGGTGCCCGGGGTCTGAGTGCCGAACAGATTCTGCGGTCCATGGATGTGGCCGCCAGCGAAGGCATGGTCCGTTTCCATGAAATCGAAATGGACGGCAGCAACGAGATCGAGGTTGAAGGCTGGGATGCCAGTGGCCGCGAAATGGAAATCGACATGGATGCGCAGAGCTTTCGCATCCTGAAAATTGACATCGATTGATGTCGCGTCCAGGACGGCCACTCCCCGGAGCGGCCGTCCTGGCGTGATTCAGTGCCGTTCGGGCAGCGTGATATTCAGTTCCAGCACCTCGCAGTCACCCTCACGATCAAGCTGGATCTGAACCGCGTCCTGATCCACCTCCACGTAACGGCGGATGACCTTGAGGATCTCACTCTGCAGCTCCGGCAGGTAGTCGGGGCCGCCGCGGTTGGCGCGTTCCCGGGCCACGACGATCTGCAGGCGCTCCTTGGCCACGCTGGCCGAACGCTTACCCTGGGATCGGAAGTAATCGAGGAAGCTCATCGCATCAACCTCCGAACAGACGGCCAAACAGGCCCTTTTTCTCGAGCTGCAGGAAACGGTGGGGACGCTCCTCACCGAGGAATCGGGCAACCGCATCCTGATAGGCCTGGCCGGCGTCCGACTCTTCTTCAAGGATAACCGGTACGCCGGCGTTGGAAGCGTTCAGTACCGCCTGACTCTCCGGGATCACGCCGAGCAGATCAATGGCCAGGATCTCCTTGACGTCTTCGACGCTGAGCATCTCGCCCTTCTGCACCCGCAGGGGAGAATACCGGGTCAGCAGCAATTGCTCGCGGACCGGCGGCTCGCCATTGGCCGCGCGCCGCGTCTTGCTGGCAAGAATCCCCAGCACGCGGTCGGAATCGCGCACCGAGGAGACCTCGGGGTTGGTGACGATGATCGCCTCGTCGGCGAAGTACATCGCCAGCAATGCACCCCGTTCGATACCGGCCGGCGAATCACAGATGATGTAATCGAAGTCCCTGGACAGCTCCGTCAGCACCCGCTCGACGCCATCCTCGGTGAGCGCGTCCTTGTCCCGCGTCTGCGACGCGGCAAGGATGAAGAGGTTATCGACCCGCTTGTCGCGAATCAGGGCCTGATTCAGGCTCGCCTCTTCATGGATGACATTGATGAAGTCGTAAACAACCCGTCGCTCGCACCCCATGATCAGGTCCAGATTGCGCAAGCCAACGTCGAAGTCCACCAGTACCGTGCGATGTCCCGCCTTCGCCAGCCCCGCGCCGATGGCGGCGCTGGTCGTGGTCTTGCCGACACCGCCCTTGCCAGAGGTGACTACCACAATCTTTGCCACGTTCACGTCCTCCAGATGGAAATCCTGCCGGTGGCCCGGCTGTTTCCGTCCTACAGTGCCCGGATGTCCAGGCTGTCCCCGTTCAGCGCAATCTGCACGGCCTCGCCGCGGAGCGCTTCCTCGAATTGTTCACTGACGCTGTAGGTGCCGTTGATTGAGACCAGTTCCGCGCGGAATGCCTGACAGAAAATCCGCGCGCTGGTGTCACCACGGACACCGGCCAGGGCACGACCGCCCAGGCTGCCGTAGATATGGATATGGCCGTCCGCCAGCACCTCGGCACCGGGACTCACCGCGCTCATCACCACGAGATCGCCGCCCCGGGCGTAGATCTGCTGGCCCGAACGCACCGGCTGCGTTACAACCATGCCGGCTTCGGTCGCCACCGCCCTGGCCGCGGGTTCCTCGGTAGCCGCACGCCGCCTGTTCTCACCACCGCCGCTGTCGCGTTCTGCAGGGAAAACCGCCAGACCGGCGGCGGTCGCCGCCTCGCGCCAGTCCTCGCCGCCACCACGGATTCCCACGGGCACGAACTGCCGCGCCTGCAGCAGGCCCGCCAAACCGGGCAGATCAAGGTAAAGATCGCTTTCCGCGACCGCCTCGACATCAAGAATCACGGGCAGGAATCGGAAAAACTCCGGCGCTTCCTGGACCCGACGATCCAGTTCCCTCGCCAGCACTTCCACTGACGGATCCAGCAGCCGAAGCACAGTCAGGGTCATCATGCGACCCTTCAGTTCCAGTACCGGTTTGACTGCTTCTGCGCCTGCCATTGTGCCCCTGTTGCGGTAGGCCGGTGACCCCCTCACCGGTCGGAAAGCCGGGATGATGACACAGAGGACGGGTCGCTGGATACGGCCCGTGCCAAGGGTAGTCGAATGGCGACAGAAAGCCCGCCAGAATCACAGTTCCGCGCCTGAATGGTGCCACCGTGACCGATCACCGCCCGACGCGCTATGGCGAGGCCCAGACCATGACCACCGGAAGTGCGTTCACGGGCCGCCGAAACACGGACGAAGGGCTCGAAAATCGATTCCAGCTCGGCCTCGGGCACGCCGGGGCCGGCGTCATCGACAACAATGCGCACCGCATCCCGCTCACATCGGGCTGACACCGACACCCGGCTGCGCGCCGGGGTGTAGCGCACGGCGTTGCGGATGACGTTGTCCAGGGCCGAACGCAACAGGCTAGGATCGGCCTCTTCCAGGAGCAACCCGTCCGGCACGTCCAGCGCCACATCGCGATCACTGGCCCGGGCTTCGAAAGCGGCGTCATCACAGATGCTCTGCAACAGTACGGCGAGGTCCACAGTCTCGCGCCTCCCGGATGGCAGACCGGCGTCCAATCGCGCCATCGCCAGGACTTCGCCGATCAACTGATCGAGCTGCTCGATATCCTGCTGCAGCCGCTCCAGGTGCGTATCTTCGGCCCTGGCGCCGCCGCGCCGAACCAGTTCAAGCGCCACCTGCATCCGCGCCAGCGGCGAGCGCAATTCATGGGAAATATCGCGCAGGAGGCGGGTGCGCCCCTCCAGCGCCTTCTGCAGGCGGGAGGCCATTCGGTTGAAGTCACGAGCCAGGGCATCGAGTTCATCGCCGCCGGTCTCACGCACCGGAACCCGGGTCTCCAGCTCACCGTCAGCCAGGCGCCGGCTGGCTTCACGCACCCGATGCAACGGCCGGCTGAGCTGTGCCGCGAACAACGCGGAAACGCCGGCCGTGACGCTTAGGGCAATCAGCAAACGCACCCAGAGCGGCAGATCGAGCAGGCCCAGTCGCCCACGGATGGCGACCAACCGCCCGGGCTCCCAGCCCTCCAGCTCCACATCCAGGATCCTGTAGACGAAGCGGTCCGTGTGACCCGTATCACTCTCGCCCGGCCGCAGCGGATGATCCAGCGCCTGTCGCAGCTCCTCCGGCAGGCGGCGGCCATCCTCCGGGTTCTCCTCATCCCGCAGCAGGGTCAGCCGCATGCGCTGTTCGCGGGATGCCGCGCGCAGAAAGCCGACCACCTCACCCTCACCCTCCTCACGGTAAAGGCGCTGGATCTCCCGGGCGTAATCCTTCAGTTCCTGGTCATCGGGCAGGCCAGTGTCCGCCATCCAGAAACGCTGCGTGATCATCAGTGCCGCACCCATGGTCAGCAGCGCCAGCCAGAACCACAGGAACAGTTTCTGGAACAGGCTGCGCATCAGGCGCCCAAGACGTCGCTGGCGGAATTTGCAGTGACGTACTGATAGCCGCCACCGCGTACGGTCTTGATCCGCAGACCGCCGTCGGCAAAGGGCCCGAGCTTGCGACGCAGGTTGCTGATATGCATATCAATGCTGCGGTCGAACGGTTGCAGCGCCCGACCCAGGGCCTCGCGACTGATCCGGTCCTTGTCCACCAGCTGGCCGGCCTGGGCAATCAGACAGTGCAACACGTCGAATTCGGTACCAGTCAGGTCTACCGGATTGCCGGCGACATGGACATCGCGACGACCGGGGTCAAGGCAAAGATCTCCCACCTCGAGCAGTGTCGACTGGCCGGCATCCGGCGCGACCTGGCCACGACGCAGCAGGGCACGGATCCGGGCAACCAGGACGCGCGGGTTACATGGCTTTGGCAGATAGTCATCCGCCCCCAGTTCGAGACCAACCACGGTATCCACATCATCACCGCGCGCAGTCAGCATGAGCACCGGCACGCTCTGGTCCCGGCGCAGCTCACGCAGCACGGCGAAGCCGTCGCGCCCGGGCAGCATCACATCGAGGACCAGTGCGTCGTAACCACCCTGGGTCGCCATCCGCAGGCCTTCATCACCATCGTAGGCACTGTCCACCTCAAAGCCGTCGCCGCCGAGATATTCGGCGAGCATGGCGTTGAGTTCGCGGTCGTCATCGACCAGCAGAAGACGAGGCATGGACAAGTCTCCAGTTACTCACGGGCAAAGAAGGTTTGTCTATTGACGGTACCAGCGACCGGGCGCAGGCGACGCGTCCGGCTCGCTGCTGCGGAATGGGTTGATGTCCAGGCCTCCACGACGAAGGTACCGCGCCTCCACGGTCAGTCGCGCCGGCGCACAGGCCTGCTGGATCTCGACGAACATCCGCTCGACACAGTGTTCGTGGTAATCCTGATGCTGACGGAAGGAAATGATGTAGGAAAGCAGCGCCGCATGATCGATGGCCGGGCCGCTGTACGTCACCGCCAGCGTACCCCAGTCAGGTTGGCCGGTGACCGGGCACAGGGAGCGCAATAGATGACTGTGAACGCTTTCCTCGACGTTTCCACGCCGAGCGTCCGGACGCAGCAGTTGCGGCGCCGCCTGATAGTGTTGAATCTCGAGGTCAATGCCGTCCAGACATTCACCCGGCGGCGCCTGAACGGGAAGATCACCAGCCTCAGGCAGCGTCAGTTCGACACTGACCCGCGCGCCGGCTGCGGCCGAAAGGTCACGGGCCATGACCTGGGCCAGCTCGTCAGGATGGGCGAAATGCTCCTGGTTGAAACCGTTGAGATAGAGCTTAAGGGACTTGGACTCGATCAGGTTCGGCGAGGCCATGGGTAACCGCAATCGCGCGCAGGCCACCCGGGGCTTGCCACCCGGCTCCACCCAGGACACCTCCCAGGCATTCCAGACATCGCAGCCGGTGAACGGCAGCGAGGCATGGAGTCCCAGCTCATCCCGCCCCTCGGCGCGGGAGATGGGAAAAAGAAGACCGGGATCGTAGACACAGGCGTAGTCGACAGCCTGGCCGAGGGGGCTGTGGCGTCCCACGCCACCATGCTCACTGCTCATCGGAACCTCGAGGATAGATCAGGCGTTTTCATAGGGAGACACTCATTTATTCCCGCGTCTGCGTCCGAGACCGGTTTCGGTCATCTGGCAAGAAGGCGCGGTGCCGGGTCGGTAGCCGAAGCTACCGGACCGGTGGCGCAACACAGCCAGGGGACAAAACCGGCCGGGGCTTAGGCAAGCATGCGAATAAATCAGTGTCTCCCTACGCGACGTCTGCCGCCGTCTGCTCCGCGGACAAGGGTCCATTGCAGTAGTGCACCAGTTTCCAGTAACCGAATATGTTGGCGTTACGAACATCCAGCCGGCGGAAATCGTCCATCTCCGGAAGACTGTCGAGATCCATGTCCGGACGGAAGCCGAGCATACGCGACAGGGGCCGCAACCCTTTCTCCAGGCCGCGCAGGAACGGGTTCCGTGAGGCGAAGTGATTGATGATGACGATATCGCCTCCGGGACGACAGACCCGACGCATCTCGTCCACCAGTTTATCCGGGTTCGGCACCACCGAAGCCACGTACATCGCCACCACCGCATCGAACGAACCGTCCTCGAAGGTCAATGCCTCGGCGTCCATCTCGAGCAGTGCCTCGACCTGGGTCAGGCCCTCGGCCTCGACCCGTTCATGCGCCTTGGCCAGCATTTCCGGGGAGACATCAATGCCAACGACGCGGGAGTCTTCCGGATAGAACGGCAGCGACAGGCCGGTGCCGACACCGACTTCCAGGACCCGCTGACCGCCGGCGATATCCAGCGTCTGCATCGCAAGCTTGCGGCCGGGGGCGAAAACCGGCCCGAAGATCCGATCGTAGTGTTTGGCGTACCGGCGATAACTGTTGCGGATTGATTCAAGATCCATCAGGGCTCCCGGTTCATTCGTGTTGTCCGGGCGTGCGTCGCGCGCAGGCCAGAAGCAGGTGGCCATGAGCAGGCCCCCTTTTTTAATCTACCGAAGCGCACATGCCATGCAATGCCGCTCCGCCTTGACCACGTGTCCGAGCAACCACTGCGGCAGGCGAACGACTGCCCTGCCCCGGGGTGCACACCCATCAGGCGCGGGTTTCTTTCAGCACCTCTTCGAACACGTCCATCGCAAAATCGATCTGCTCCCGGGTCACGATCAGGGGCGGCAACCAGCGGACGATCTGACCGCCGTAGGCACCGCAGCGAATCAGCAGCAAGCCGCGTTTCTCCGCCGCCTTGAGGATGCGCAGCGCGCGGTCAC
>SKGQ01000115.1 GCA_007117515.1 Ectothiorhodospiraceae bacterium
CGGTTTTGGCCCCTGGCGGCGTTGCGCCACCGGCCCGGTAGCTCGGGCTACCGAACCGGCACCGCGCCTTGCCAGATGACCAAAACCGGTCTCGGGCGCAGACGCGGGAATAAATCAGTGTCTCCCTAGGGAGGAAACACCGATCGATTTCAACGCCTGCGTTGGAATCGATCGGTGTTTCCCTGAGCGCGGCTGATACAATCTCCCCCCATGAGCTATCCAACAGTTGAAGATTTTGTCGGTGGTACACCGCTGGTGCGGCTGCAGCGCCTGGCCGGCACCACCAGCAACACCATCCTGCTGAAGCTGGAAGGCAACAACCCGGCGGGCTCGGTCAAGGACCGGCCGGCCATGAACATGATCCGCAGCGCCGAGGAGCGCGGCGAGATCAGGCCGGGTGACACCCTGATCGAGGCCACCAGCGGCAACACCGGCATCGCCCTGGCCATGGCGGCAGCCATTCGCGGTTACCGCATGATGCTGATCATGCCCGAGAACATGACCCAGGAACGGCGTGCCTCGATGCGTGCCTACGGCGCCGAGCTGGTGCTGGTGTCGCAGGACGAGGGCATGGAAGGCGCTCGCGATATGGCGCAGCGCATGCAGGCCGAGGGCAAGGGCCGGGTGCTGGACCAGTTTGCCAACGACGACAACTGGAAGGCGCACTACATGGGTACGGGCCCGGAGATCTGGCGTGATACCGGTGGCCGGGTCACCCATTTCGTCTCGTCCATGGGAACCACGGGCACGATCATGGGCTGCTCGCGCTTCTTCAAGGAACAGAATCCCGCGCCGCAGATTGTCGGTGTGCAGCCGGAGGACGGCTCGCAGATTCCGGGCATCCGTCGCTGGCCGCAGGCCTATCTGCCGAAGATCTATCAGGCCGAGCGCGTCGATCGCATCATTGACGTCAATCAGCGGGATGCCGAGGACATGACGAGAAGGCTGGCGGCCGAGGAGGGCATCATGGCCGGTGTCTCATCCGGCGGCACGCTCTGCGCCGCGCTGCGCCTGTCCGCCGAGGTCGAGCATGCGACCATCGTTTCCATCGTTTGCGACCGTGGTGATCGCTACCTGTCCAGTGGAGTGTTTCCGGACTGATGAGCGTCTTTGTCTTTGATATCGAGACCATCCCCGACATCGAGGGTGGCCGTCGTCTGCTGGGGCTCGACGGGCTGGATGACAATGCCGTGGTGCAGGCGATGCAGGCTGTGCGCCGCCAGCAGACTGGCGGTTCCGACTTCCAGCGTCTGCATCTGCACCGGATTGTCGTGATTTCCATTGCCATGCGCACCGCTGACCGCTTCAGGGTCTGGTCACTGGGCGAGGCGGACGGTTCCGAGGCCGAAATCCTGCAGCGTTTCTTCGACGGCATCGAGCGCTACAGCCCCACCCTGGTGTCCTGGAATGGTGGAGGCTTCGATCTGCCGGTGCTGCATTACCGCGCCATGCTGCACGGCGTGACTGCGCCGCGTTACTGGGAGACCGGCGCCTCGGAACAGACTTTTCGCTGGAATAATTACCTTAATCGTTTCCACGAACGGCATACCGATCTGATGGATGTCCTCGCCGGCTACCAGCCACGCGCAAACTGCGCGCTGGACGAACTGGCCACGCTCTGCGGTCTGCCGGGCAAGATGGGCATGGCGGGCGACAAGGTCTGGCCCGCGATCCGCGACGGTAAATTCGATGCGGTGCGTGACTACTGCGAGACCGACGTCCTCAACACCTACCTGCTGTATCTGCGGTTTCAACGCATGCGCGGCCACCTCGATCCGGCGGCCTACCGTCAGGAATGCGCGCTGGTCCGCGACACCCTGGTGGAACAGGATCAGGTCCATCTGAACGAATTCCTGCAGGCCTGGCAGCCTGACCCGCTGGAAGCGACGGAGGGTCGCTGAAGTGGGAAAGTCGCGTCGTTTTCGTGTGCCCAAGGAGCCGGTGCAGGCCGAGATTCGTGATCTCAGTCATGAGGGCCGTGGGATCACCGAGGTCGACGGCAAGACCGTGTTCGTTGCCGGTGCACTGCCGGATGAGACGGTCACCTTTCTCTACCGCAAGCGCCACCGGCGTTACGACGATGCCGCCGCGCAAAGCATCGACCGGCCATCTGCACAGCGAATAGAGCCGCGATGCCCGCACTTCGGTGTCTGCGGGGGCTGCAGCCTGCAGATGCTGTCCTCTGATGATCAGATCGCTTTCAAGCAGGGGGTTTTGCTGGAGCAGTTCCGGCGTTTCGGCAAGGTCACACCCGAGACGGTGCTGCCACCGTTGCGCTCGGCGCCCTGGGGTTACCGGCGCAAGGCGCGGCTCGGGGTCAAGAACGTGCCGGCCAAGGGTCGGGTCCTGGTGGGCTTTCGCGAACGCTTCAGCCCGTTTGTTGCAGACATGCGGGAATGCCATGTGCTGGACCCGCGGGTCGGCTTCCTGCTGGAGGACCTGAGCAGCCTGATCGCGGGCCTGTCGCAACCGGACCGTGTGCCGCAGATCGAGGTATCCATCGGCGATAACGCCGTCGCCCTGGTGTTTCGTAATCTGAACCCCTGGACCGAGGCGGATCTGACTGCCCTGACCGCCTTCGCCCGGCAGCATGACGTGCAGGTCTGGGGACAGCCTGGCAATGAATCCACGGTCCACCCGATCTGGCCCGAACAGCCGACGCTGTATTACCAGCCTGGTGATAGCAACGTCCGTCTCGATTTCCTGCCCACGGATTTCACCCAGGTCAATGCGGAGATGAATGGTCGCATGCTGGATCTGGCCCTGGAGATGCTGGCGCCGCAGGCGGAAGAGCGTTTTCTGGATCTATTCTGCGGGCTGGGTAATTTCAGCTTGCCGCTGGCCCGGCGCTGCGCCCATGTGGTCGGCGTCGAGGGTGCTGCCTCGCTGGTGGAAAGGGCACGGCAGAATGCGCGAGCCAATGGTATCGACAACGCCGAATTCCATGCCGCAGATCTGGCCGCCGAGGGAGTCGATCAATTGCCCTGGCTGCGTCAGGCCTTCGACGGCATCCTGCTGGACCCACCACGCTCCGGCGCTGCCGAGGTGCTGCCGGCGCTGGCCGCTCTGGCTGCCCCGCGAATTGTCTATGTTTCCTGCAATCCGGCAACCCTGGCCCGCGATGCCGGCACCCTGGTGCACGAGTACGGCTATCATCTGCGCCAGGCCGGCGTCATGGACATGTTTCCGCATACGGCGCATGTTGAAAGCATCGCACTCTTCGAGCGCTAGAAGTGCTCGAAGAGTGCGATGCGTTTAAAGTGTAACGTTTTAAGTTTTACGTAGTCGTCTGACATATAACTTAAA
>SKGQ01000052.1 GCA_007117515.1 Ectothiorhodospiraceae bacterium
GCATCTACGGAACGGCATGGGCTAGCCGCAAGGATCTCAAGCTCCACCTTCGCCGACTGGAAGAGGCGGCGAAGCGTGATCACCGAAAGCTGGGAAATGAACTCGACCTGTTCCATTTCAACGCGGACGCTCCGGGCGCAGTGTTCTGGCATCCGGCCGGCTGGCTCCTTTTCCAGGAGCTCATCGCATACATGCGCCGTCGTCAGCAGGACGCCGGATACGTCGAGGTCAACACGCCGGATGTGATGGACCGCAACCTCTGGGAAATCTCCGGACACTGGCAGAACTTCCGGGACCACATGTTCATCACCGACACCGAGGACGGCCGCCGTCTGGCACTCAGGCCCATGAACTGTCCCGGAAGCGTGCTGCTGTACCGCCACGGCCTGCGGAGTTATCGCGACCTTCCCATTCGCATGAGCGAGTTTGGCAAGGTGCACCGCTACGAACCCTCCGGAGCCCTGCATGGCCTGCTGCGCGTTCGTCACTTCACGCAGGACGATGCACATATCTACTGCACGCCGGAACAGATGGACTCCGAATGCCGCGATGTCGTGGCGCTGGTGCTGGACATCTATCGTCAGTTCGGCTTCGAGGACGTCCGGATCAAGCTGTCCACCCGCCCCGACAGCCGTATGGGCGACGACGCCACCTGGGATCTGCTGGAAGGGGCGCTACAGCAAGCACTGGATGGCATGGACCTGAGACACGAGGTGAACCCCGGCGAAGGCGCATTCTACGGTCCGAAACTGGAATTCGTGCTGCGTGATGCCATTGGCCGCGACTGGCAGTGCGGCACGCTGCAGGTGGACATGAACCTTCCCCAGCGGTTCGACATCGAGTACGTGGACGTCCACGGCGAGCGACAACGCCCCGTGATGCTGCACCGCGCGTTGTTCGGCTCGCTGGAGCGCTTCATCGGCATCCTGATCGAGCATCACGCCGGGAAATTGCCCGCCTGGCTGGCGCCGGTCCAGGCCGTGGTGCTATCGATAACGGAGGCGCATGCGAGCTACGCGCAGGATGTGGCGAACTGGCTCCGTGGCGAAGGCCTGCGCACGGAGGCCGACGTGCGGAACGAGAAAATCGGCTACAAGATTCGCGAGCAGACGCTGCAGCGCGTGCCATTTCTGCTGGTCGTGGGAGAGCGGGAACAGGCCTCGGGACAGGTCGCCCTGCGCAGCCGAGACGGCAACGACCTGGGCGTACTGGACCTGGGACAAGCCCGCGATTTTCTCCTGCAGGAAGCACGGGCACCGGATCTGGCCGCGCAGCAGGCCAGACAGACCGCCCTGCAGCATCGCCTGGATGGCTACGGCAAGCAGCCGGCAACTGACACGCCCGTCGAGGAGCCGAGCCCATGAACACGACGATCGCTTCCGACCGAACATCCGAACAGTGCCATGCCGACCTGCTGGTGCACGGCGGCACGGTGCTCACACCAAACGGCCAGGAACGCATCGACGTCGCCTGCCGGGCGGGCCGCATCGTCGCACTGGGCGATCTCCGCAGGCGCTGGACCGCGGAGGAAACGCTGAATGCCTCAGGGCTGCATGTGCTCCCCGGCGTGATCGACAGCCAGGTGCATTTTCGCGAGCCGGGCCTAACCCACAAGGAGGATCTGGATTCAGGCACTCGTGGCGCCGTCCTGGGCGGCGTGACCGCCGTCTTTGAAATGCCCAACACCAAGCCGCTGACACTGAGCGCTGCCGACATCAAATCCAAGGTCGATGGTGCGCTCGGCCGTGCCTGGTGCGACTTCGCATTCTACATCGGTGGATCGTCGGTCAATGCAGAACAGCTGGGGTCATTGGAAAATCTGCCAGGCTGTGCCGGCGTCAAGGTTTTCATGGGCAGCTCTTTCGGCGACCTGCTTGCCGATGACGAGACGGTGTTGCGGCGCATTCTGCACCATGGTCGCCGGCGCCTGGCAGTGCATGCGGAAGACGAAGCACGCCTGCGCGAACGCCGGGCTATCGTCAACGCCAGCGGGGACATATGCCAACACCCGGTCTGGCGCGATGAAGCCAGCGCCCTGATCGCGACCGAGCGCATCGTTCGGCTGGCCGGCGAGGCGAACCGGCGCCTCCATGTCCTGCATGTTTCCACCGCCGAGGAAATGGCATTGCTGGCCCGGCACAAGCGGCGTGTGACCGTCGAAGTCACTCCGCATCACCTGACGCTGTGCGCCCCGGACTGCTACGAGCGACTGGGGAGCCTGGCACAAATGAACCCGCCCGTTCGCGATCAACGGCATCGGGACGCACTTTGGCAGGCAATCGGCGACGGCGTCGTCGATGTCATCGGCAGCGATCATGCGCCGCACACCCGGGAAGAGAAGGCCAGCCCGTATCCGCAGTCACCCAGCGGCATGACCGGTGTGCAGACTCTGCTGCCTCTGATGCTCCATCATGTCCACGGGAGACGTCTGAGCCTGGAGCGACTGGTGGATCTCACCAGCGCCGGACCAGCGCGCATTTTCGGTCTTGAAGGCAAGGGCCGCATTGCGCTGGGTTTCGATGCCGACCTGACCCTGGTCGACCTGGCCGCCCGGCGCACCATTCGGAACGACTGGATCGCAAGCCGCAGTGGATGGACGCCCTATGATGGAGAGACCGTCATCGGCTGGCCCATTCATACGGTCGTGCGAGGTCATACCGTGGTGCAGGACGAAACGCTTGTTGGCCAACCCCGAGGCGAGCCCGTGGGTTTTCTAGAGGCGTAATCTCGTAAGGAGCACCGATGACAGCTGACCGTGGAAAAAACCGCCCCACGACCGCCACCGAGACGGTGGCGATGCATCCGAGACAGTCCGTCGAACAGGTTGAAGAAGGACGCATGCTGGCGCCGAAATTCGACGACGACGGTCTGATCGCCTGCGTTACCACCGACGCGGCGAGTGGCGAGGTACTGATGCTGGGCTACATGAACCGTCAGGCGCTGGAGAAAACCATTCAGACCGGCGAAGCGCATTACTGGAGCCGATCGAGACAGACGCTATGGCACAAGGGAGCGTCCAGCGGTCTCGTGCAGACGGTGGAAGAGCTGCGCATCGACGATGATCAGGACGCTGTCTGGCTGCGCGTTCGTGTCAAGGGATCCGGAGCAAGCTGCCATGTCGGCTACCGCTCCTGTTTCTACCGACGCCTCCAGGTCGGCTCACATCGCCGACCCGGAGACGAACTGGTCTTCACGGAGTCGTCGAAGGTGTTCGATCCCGAGACCGTGTACAAGGACACGCCCAACCCGACACAACTGTGACGAACCCCTACGCGGACCGACCGAATCCGCCGAA
>SKGQ01000131.1 GCA_007117515.1 Ectothiorhodospiraceae bacterium
ACGGTCATGGCCGCCTGGATCGACTCCTTCATGACATCGCCCAACTGCCCTGTCTGGGTCGAGCGGCCCTTGCCCGGCATCACGGCGGATTCGATGATCAACAGTTCGCCGCCGACCTCGGTCCAGGCCAGTCCGGTTACATGGCCGATCTGATCCTTCTCTTCAGCGATGCCGTAACGGAAGCGCCGCACGCCCAGGTATTTGTCCAGATTCTGGGCGGTTACCTTCAGCTTTTTCACCCGCTTGCTGGTTACAAGCTCCTTCACCACCTTGCGCGCGATCTTCGCGACCTCGCGCTCCAGGTTCCGGACCCCGGCTTCGCGCGTGTAGTAGCGCACGATGTCGCGCACCGCGCCCTCGCTGATGGTCAGTTCACCCTCGCGAATACCGTTGGCCTTCAGTTGCTTCGGCACCAGGTAACGCTGGGCGATGTTCACCTTCTCGTCCTCGGTGTAACCCGGCAGCCGAATCACCTCCATCCGGTCGAGCAACGGTGCCGGAATGTTCAGCGTGTTGGCGGTGCAGACGAACATCACATGGGACAGATCAATATCCACTTCCAGATAATGGTCGTTGAAGCTGGCGTTCTGTTCCGGATCCAGGACCTCGAGCAGGGCCGAAGCCGGGTCACCGCGGAAATCCATCGCCATCTTGTCAACTTCGTCGAGCAGGAATAGCGGATTCCGCGCGCCGGCCTTGGCCATGTTCTGCACGATCTTGCCCGGCAGCGAACCGATATAGGTGCGCCGATGGCCACGAATCTCGGCCTCGTCGCGCACGCCGCCCAGAGACATCCTCACGAATTTGCGATTGGTTGCCTTGGCGATGGACTGCCCGAGCGAGGTCTTGCCCACGCCGGGAGGACCCACCAGGCACAGAATCGGCCCCTTCAGCTTACGCACGCGCTGCTGCACGGCGAGGTACTCGACGATGCGTTCCTTGACCTTCTCAAGACCGTAATGGTCGGCATCGAGCACGCCCTGGGCCTTGTCCAGATCATGCCGAACCCGGGTGCGCTTCTTCCAGGGCACCGAGGTCAGCCACTCGATGTAGTTGCGGACCACGGTGGCCTCGGCGGACATCGGCTGCATCATGCGCAGCTTGTTCAGCTCATTGCGCGCCTTGGTATGCACTTCCCTGGGCATACCCGCGTCCTCGATCTTCTGCTCGAGTTCCTCGGTCTCGTTGGGCACGTCTTCCAGATCGCCCAGTTCCTTCTGGATCGCCTTGGCCTGCTCGTTCAGGTAGTACTCGCGCTGGCTCTTCTCCATCTGCTGCTTGACCCGGCCGCGGATACGCTTCTCGATCTGCAGGATGTCGATTTCACCCTCGATCAGGCCCAGCAGGTGTTCCAGCCGGTCCCGCACATCCTCGATCTCGAGGATCTTCTGCTTGCCCTCGATCTTGAGCGCCATATGCGCAGCGATGGTGTCGGCCAGACGACCCGGATCATCGATGCCGGCCAGCGATGAGAGAATTTCCGGCGGCACCTTCTTGTTCAGCTTGACGTACTGGTCGAACTGATTGACCACCGAACGGGCCAGCACCTCGACCTCGCGGTCGGCGCTGTAATCATGCTCGGTCGGCACCACCACGCTAGCGGTGAAATACTCGTCTTCCTGGCGCATGCCGAGCAGGCGCCCGCGATGCAGGCCTTCCACCAGCACTTTGACGGTGCCATCGGGCAGCTTCAGCATTTGCAGGATGGTCGCCACCGTGCCCTGGTCGTAGAGATCCTCTTCGGCCGGATCATCCACCTCGGCACTTTTCTGCGCCACCAGCAAAATCTTCTTATCTTCTTCCATCGCGGCTTCCAGCGCCTTGATGGATTTGTCGCGGCCGACAAACAGCGGGATAACCATGTGCGGGTAGACGACAACGTCGCGCAGCGGCAGCACCGGCGCGTGATGCATCGATTCCTGGAGCACGTCGGACGGATCTTCATTCCGGGACATGGACTGGATTCCTCATTTGACTGCAGGTGCGGGCATTGCCGCGTCTGACGGGGATATGCGGACGCCGCGGCAACGTTTCAATACGCTGCCGGACTGGATTGGCACGAAAGCGACGCGATCCAGCCGTGCCCAGGGCCCGGGGATCGCGTCGCCGATGATCAGTCGGATACGGCCTTGCTCTGCTCCGGGCCGTCATAGATCAGGTAGGGCGTGGATTCGCCGCGGATCACGGCGTCGTCGATGACAGCCTTGCTGACATTCTCCATGGACGGGATCTCGTACATGGTATCGAGGAGAACATTCTCGATGATTGTACGCAGGCCGCGCGCACCGGTCTTGCGCGCCATCGCTTTCTGGGCGACGGCCCGCAGCGCATCTTCGCGGAATTCAAGCTCACAGCCTTCCATTGAAAACAGCTTGGCATACTGCTTGGTCACTGCGTTCTTCGGCTGCGTAAGAATTTCCACCAACGCATCTTCATCCAGCTCATTGAGCGTCGCCACTACCGGCAGGCGACCGACAAACTCCGGAATCAGTCCGTATTTAATCAGGTCCTCCGGCTCTACCCCCTGCAGGGTCTCGCCGAAACTCTTGCGCTGTTCCTCGCCCTTGACCTGGGCCGAGAAGCCTATGCCGCCCCTCTCCGACCGTTCCTGGATCACTCGATCAAGGCCGGCGAACGCGCCACCGACGATAAACAGGATGCCGGCGGTATTGACCTGCAGGAACTCCTGCTGCGGATGCTTGCGACCGCCCTGCGGCGGTACCGAGGCGACGGTGCCCTCGATCAGCTTGAGCAAAGCCTGTTGCACACCCTCACCGGACACATCGCGGGTGATGCTCGGGTTATCCGCCTTGCGCGAGATCTTGTCGATCTCATCGATGTAGACGATACCCGTCTGCGCCTTCTCGACGTCGTAATCGCACTTCTGCAACAACTTCTGGATGATGTTCTCGACATCCTCACCCACGTAACCGGCCTCGGTCAGCGTCGTGGCATCGGCAATCGTGAACGGCACATCAAGCAGTCGCGCGAGCGTTTCCGCCAGCAAGGTCTTGCCGGACCCCGTAGGCCCGATAAGAAGGATATTGCTCTTGGCGAGCTCGACGTCGTCCCTGCCCTGACTCGCCTCAAGTCGTTTGTAGTGGTTGTAAACCGCCACCGACAGGACTTTCTTGGCGTGGTCCTGACCAATCACGTACTCACCGAGCACACGGTGAATTTCCTGCGGCTTCGGCAACTTGGTATTACCCGTACCACCCTTCTCCTGCATTTCTTCACGAATGATGTCGTTACACAGCTCAACACATTCGTCGCAGACAAAGAC
>SKGQ01000175.1 GCA_007117515.1 Ectothiorhodospiraceae bacterium
CTTGCACCGATCATCGCCTGGGCGCGAAGAGACGGGTCACCTCTAGAACGGAATATCGTCGTCGAAATCGTCCATTGGCGGCTCGGACTGCTGGCTCTGGGCCGCCGGCTCTCGTCGTGGCGCCGAGCTTTCCTGTGATCGACCACCGCCGCCGCTGTCGCCCATGCCACCGCTACCGCCGCGACCATCAAGCATCTGCATCTCGTTGGCCACGACTTCGGTGGTGTACCGGTCCTGGCCGTCCTGACCCTGCCACTTGCGGGTCTGCAGCCGGCCTTCCACATACACCTTGGAGCCCTTGCGCAGGTACTCGCCGGCGATCTCGGCGAGCTTGCCGAAGAACACGATGCGGTGCCATTCAGTGCGCTCCTGCATCTCGCCGGTCTGGCGATCCTTCCAGCTCTCGCTGGTGGCAATTCGGATATTGGTCACCGCGGCACCGCTGGGCGAATAGCGCACTTCCGGGTCCACCCCCAGATTACCGATCAGCATTACCTTGTTCACTCCGCCCCGTGCCATACAAACCTCCACAATCCATCGTTATCAAGTCAATCGATGAAGCATACCACCCGCCCCGGTGGAATGATTAGGGAATAAGTCAGCGTTTCCCTAGCCTTCGGCAACGCCCTCGACGACGGCCTGATCCGGAATCTCGCCAAGGCGGCTGGGACCAATCAACCAGGCCAGAACGCAGACGCCACAAAGCAGGAAAATGCCTGCGGGACCGGCAAAACCCAGCATCAGTCCGCCAAGAATGCCGCCGACGAAGGCACCGGCGAACTGGCAACTGGCGTACACCCCCAGCGCCGTGCCCTTGAAGCGTGCCGGCGCGTAACGCGACACCAGCGACGGCAACGTTGCCTCCAGCAGATTGAAGGCGACGAAATACAGCCAGAAAGGTAGCAGGAACAACCAGCCAGCCCCGCTGGTGGCGAAGAAGCCGACAAAGGCCAGCACCAGTGCGGCAACCGCGCAGCGGAAGACGAGCCGCTGCATGCCGTAGCGCTCGCCGACCAGGATTGCCGGCACCAGCCCGGCGATGGACAGCAGCACGACGCTGATATACACCATCCAGTGCTGTTCCACGGCCAGCCCCAGGCTGTCCCGCAGCACCAGCGGCACCGCCAGGAACACCGCAGTCAGCGCCAGATGCAGGGTAAAGATGCCCGCATTCAGCCGCAGCAGATCCCGGTTGTCCAGAACGTCCCGGATCTGTCCCAGCACCGGCAGGGTCTCGCGCTGGCGCGACTGATGATCGGTATCCGGGACCACCAGATAGAGCACACCGATGGCCGCCAGCGCCAGCACGGCGGTGACCCAGAACACCGCCGACAGGCCGAAATGGCCGCCAATCAGCGGCGCCGCCACCAGGGCCAGCAGGAACGCACCGCCCACACTCATGCCGATCACCGCCATGACCCGCGTGCGCCGCTCCGGCCGGCTCAGATCCGCCGCCAGGGCCAGCACGGCAGCGGCAATCGCACCACCGCCCTGCAGCGCCCGACCGATGATGACGCCGACGATGTGATCCGCCAGCGCCGCGATCACGCTGCCCAGCACGAACACCAGCAGCCCCGCCAGGATGATCGGCTTGCGGCCGAAACGGTCCGAGGCCAGCCCCATCGGGATCTGCAGGATCGCCTGGGTCAGGCCATAGACGCCGATGGCCAGGCCGATCAGCAGCGGCGTGGCGCCAGCCAGTTCGGCGCCATAGATGCTGAAGATCGGCAGCACCAGAAACAGGCCGAACATGCGCAGCCCGAAAATGGAGGCCAGACCGGCCGTGGCGCGGCGCTCCAGTGCATTCATTGGCGCCGGCCCCGGGCGCTCGCGGAAACAGGGTAGAACACGATCAGATCCTCGGCGGTGCCCGAAAGGGCGGCCATGTTACCAGCAAGCACGCCCTGTTTTGATCTGTCCGCACCAACCGAGGCGAAGCCGCCACCGATTGCGGCGACGGCGCGCCGGATCGAGCTTCGATTATTCCCACAACCGCACCCGTTTCAGCAGGATTGAATTACCGATCACCGACAGCGAACTGGCGGTCATCGCGATCACACCGATCATCGGATGCAGCAGGCCGAAGGCGGCCACCGGGATCGCGGCGACGTTGTAGCCGCTGGCCCAGACCAGATTCTGGACGATCTTGCGGAACGTGGCCTGGGACAGCCGGATCGCCTCGACCACACTGGTGAGCTCACCGCGGACCAGTGTGATGTCGGCCGCCTCCACCGCCACATCGGCACCGGCGCCGATGGCGATGCCGACATTGGCCTGCGTCAGCGCCGGGGCATCGTTGATGCCGTCACCCACCATGGCCACGTGGTTGCCGAAACGCTCCTGCAGGGCGCGGATCGCATCCACCTTGCCTTCCGGCAGCACCCCGGCCTGGACCTCGTCGATGCCGACCTCCTCGGCCACCGCGCGGGCGGCACGCTCGTTATCGCCGGTGACCATGACCACGCGCAGGCCGAGGTCGTGCATGCCACGGATCGCCTCGCCGGAGCGGATCAGGATGCCGCGCCCGGCGCCGACACCGGAACCCACCATCAGCGCCGTGGGCGTGGCCAGGCCCAGGGCGCAGGGGCAGGCGATGACCAGCACCGCGACGGCAGCGAGGATCGCCAGCACCGGCGTCGCCGCATCCGGATCCACCCAGGGCAGGAAACCCGCGCCCCAGTCCAGTATGGGTCGCAGCCCGTCGGCGAAGACCAGCCAGGCAATCAGACTCAGGGCGGCGATCAGGATCACCACGGGCACGAAGCGGCCGGTCATGCGATCCGCGAATTCCTGAATCGGCACCCGCGAGCCCTGGGCCTGTTCCACCAGACGGATAACCTGGGAAAGGAAGGTCTCGCTGCCCACCTTCGTCGCACGGACTCGCAGCCGTCCCTCCTGGTTCATCGTGGCACCGATGACGCCATCGCCAGCGGACTTGTAGACCGGCACCGATTCGCCGGTGGCAATGGACTCGTCCAGATGACTCTCGCCGTCGACGACTTCGCCGTCGGTGGGGATCTTCTCGCCGGGCCGCACCAGCATGATGTCACCCGGCTGTAGCTCGTTGATCGCGACCTCCTGTTCGGCGCCATCGCGTTCCACGCGGGCGGTCTTGGCGCCCACGGTCAGCAGCCGGCGGATGGCCTGGGAGGCCTGGCCCTTGGCCCGTGTCTCCAGATAACGGCCCAACAGGTGGAAGGTCATGATGGTGGCCGCCATTTCGATGAACGAGGTCATCGGGTAGACGAAGCCCAC
>SKGQ01000081.1 GCA_007117515.1 Ectothiorhodospiraceae bacterium
CAGCGCGCCTTGCCTCGGAGAAAATGCGGACTCCAACGCAGGCGCGCGAATAAGGCAGTGTTTCCTTAACGGTAATCGGTCCCGAGGAGTATTCGTCGTGTCCATCCTGATCCGGAATGTGATTCTGTTTGTCGGCCTGTGTTGCGGGCTTGTCGGAACGGCCGCAGCCGTCACCGTAGAGAATGTCCGTGTCTGGTCGGAAGATGATCAGACCCGCGTCGTGCTGGACCTGTCAGCAGAGGCCGAGCACCGGTTGTTCACTCTGGAAAACCCTGATCGCGTGGTCATCGACTTGACCGGCGCCAGGCTTGCCAATGGTGTGCAGGCCCCTACACGCGGCGTGCTTGGTGGAATGCGCAGTGCGAATCGCGATAGCGGCGAACTGCGACTGGTGTTTGATCTTACCGATGCCAGCCGCGCGCAGAGTTTCATGGTCAGACCCCAGGGTGATCAGGGACATCGTCTGGTCATTGATCTCAAGCAGCAGCAGGGTAACGGCAGGCCGCAGACTGTTCGTTCCGCCAGCTCCGCAGAGCGGCGGGAGTTCGTTGTCGCCATTGATGCCGGACATGGCGGTCGCGATCCGGGGGCGATCGGCCCCGGTGGTACCCAGGAGAAGAATGTCGTACTGGAAGTCGCAAAAAAACTCGCTTATCTGCTAGAGAAGGAAGAGGGAGTCAGGCCGCTGCTGATCCGTGACCGTGACACCTTCGTGCCGCTGGCTGAACGACGGGAGCGGGCGCGTTCCAACCAGGCCGACATTTTCGTCTCGCTGCATGCCGATGCCGTTGCCAATGGCGGCCCCCGCGGTTCCTCGGTCTATACCCTTTCCCAATCCGGTGCCAGCTCCCAGGCCGCGCGCCTCGTTGCCCAGCGGGAGAATGCCGCTGATCTGATCGGCGGCGTGTCGCTGTCCGACAAGGATGATCTGGTGCGCTCGGTGCTGGTGGACCTGTCCCGGGCCTCCACTCAGGAAGCCAGCATCGAACTGGCCGCCGAAGTCCTGGCGGGGCTGGCCGAGGTCGGTCCGATTCACAAGCGGGATGTGGAACGTGCCGGTTTCGTGGTGCTCCAGTCGCTGGACATGCCCTCCGTGCTGGTGGAGCTGGCTTTCATCTCCAATCCCGTGGAAGAGCGGCAACTGCGGAGCCCCGATCACCAGTGGGTTCTGGCGCGCGCAGTGGCTGGTGGCCTGGTCCGCTACCGGGATCGGCATCAGCCGGCGGTGCGGGTGGCGTCGGGCTCCGCAAGCAACGGCGAGTCGCGTGAGCACGTGGTCCGTCGTGGTGAAACCCTCAGTGGCATTGCCCAGCGGCATTCGGTGAGCGTGCAGAAACTGCGGAGCGCCAATGATCTCAATGGCGACCGCATCATGGTGGGAACCACGCTCCGCATTCCGTAGGGCCCGTCTTTTGCTCCGGTTGCCGGTGGCCCTTACCGGCCTCCATGCCGCATACTCTGCGCGTTATGTTCCCGCAAGGCTGCGGAATCCAGAGCTGGCGCGGGGATGAATCGGCTTTTCCTTCGATCCGTTCCCAGTTTTGGCGCGCACATGTCCCGAATTCGTTTGCTGCCCGATCAGCTTGTCAACCAGATCGCTGCCGGAGAAGTGGTCGAACGGCCCGCCTCGGTGGTCAAGGAACTGGTGGAAAACAGCCTGGATTCCGGTGCCCGGCGCGTGCAGCTGGAACTGGAGGCGGGCGGTCGTAACCGGATCCAGGTCCGCGACGATGGCGCCGGCATGAGCCGGGATGAGTTGACCATGGCCTTGCAACGCCATGCCACCAGCAAGATCGCCTCGCTGCGGGACCTGGAGCAGGTGGCAAGCCTGGGCTTTCGTGGCGAGGCCCTGCCCAGTATCGCCTCGGTGTCGCGGCTGCGCCTGACCTCCCGCGAGGCGGCAGCTGAGGCGGGCTGGAGCCTGGAATATGACGGTGGCCGTGCCGCTGCCGAGGCGGCGCCTGCGGCGCATACGGTTGGCACTACCGTTGACGTTCGTGACCTGTTCTACAACACCCCGGCCCGCCGTCGCTTCCTGCGGACTGATCGCACCGAGTTCGGCCATGTTCAGGAGCTGGTTCGACGGCTGGCAATGGCGCGTTTCGATGTGGCCCTGCAACTGAGACACAACCAGCGACAGGTGCTGGATTTGCCGGCGGCCATGAATCAGCAGGCCTGTGAGCAGCGCCTGGCGCAACTTCTGGGTAACAACTTTGTCGAGCAGGCCCTGTACCTCGAGCGTTCAGCCACCGAGCTGCATCTGAGCGGCTGGATCGGCCTGCCGACGGCCTCCCGTGGTCAGCCGGACATGCAGTACCTGTTCGTCAATGGTCGCGCGGTGCGGGATCGCAGTGCTGCGCATGCGGTACGCCGCGCCTATCAGGACGTGCTTTTCAAGGACCGACATCCCACCTATGTCCTGTATTTGCAGGTAGATCCCGCCCAGGTGGACGTGAATGTGCATCCGGCGAAGTCCGAGGTGCGGTTTCGGGACGGTCGCCTGATCTACGACTTCGTCTTCCGGACGGTGTCGGAGGCGCTTGCAGGCGTGCGTCCTCCCTCCACGGTCACGCCTCCGGCGGTGCATCCGGACAGTGGCGATGTCGACTGGCCACGGCAGGGGCCGCAAGCGGATTCTGCGCCGATGCCCAGGGCCTCTGGTCTTGCGCTTGGCGAGCCCGGGGCGCGCTATGCGCCGGCCGTGCCCCGGCGCGATTCAGGGCCAGCCGGGGTTCCATCGGCCATGGACAAGGCTCCTGCGTCGCGGGAGGACCCCGGCGTACCGCCGCTCGGTTATGCCCTGGCCCAGATCCACGGCGTTTATATCCTCGCCGAGAATCCGTCCGGGCTTGTGCTGGTGGATATGCACGCAGCGCATGAGCGTATCGTCTACGAGCGCATGAAGCAGCAGTACGCGGCGCAGGGTGTGCAGGTGCAGAGTCTGCTGACACCGGTCAGTCTGGCGGTATCGCGGGAGGAGGCGGACCTGGCGGAGTCCGAGTCCGGGAGTTTCGCGGCGGTTGGCCTGGAGGTGGATCGCAGTGGTCCGGAGACTCTGTTGATACGCGGGCTTCCGGCACTGCTGCGGGGTGCCGACGCTGCACGCCTGGTGCGTGACGTGTTATCGGATATCCTGGCCGAAGGAGATTCCCGGCGTCTGACCGAGCGGCTCAACTACATCCTTGCGACCATGGCATGTCATGGCTCCGTGCGGGCCAATCGCCGGCTTGAACTGGCAGAGATGAACGCCCTGCTGCGCGATATGGAGCGCACACCGAATGCCGGCCAGTGCAATCACGGGCGACCCACCTGGACACAGCTGGATATGCAGGCGCTGGACCGCTTGTTTCTGCGGGGCCAGTAGAGGCGACCATCATGACGCAGGAGCAAAAGCCCGTTGTCTGTCTGATGGGGCCGACCGCCAGTGGTAAAACCGATCTGGCCGTGGCATTGGCGGAAGTGCGGCCGCTGGATCTGATCAGTGTCGATTCGGCGATGGTGTTCCGCGGCATGGATATTGGCACGGCCAAGCCGGAACCGGCGGTGCTGGCGCGGGCGCCACATCAACTGATTGATATCCGCGATCCGCTGGAATCCTACTCGGCTGCCCAGTTCCGCGAGGATGCGCTGCGGGCGATCCGGCGCAGCCATGCCAGCAATCGCATACCGCTGCTGGTAGGCGGGACGATGCTGTATTTCCGCGCACTGCGTTGCGGTCTGTCAGAGGTGCCCGCCGCTGATCCGGACGTTCGCCGTACCCTGCTCGAGGAGGCTGATGTGCGTGGCTGGGTGGCCTTGCATCAGGAACTGGCGGCAGTCGATCCGGCTGCTGCAGGCCGGATCCATCCAAATGACACCCAGCGCATCCAGCGTGCCCTGGAGGTCTTCCGCGTGACCGGTCAGCCGCTGTCGCAATTGCAGGCCCGGCGGCAACCGCCAACCGGTCTGGCGTTCCTGAACCTGGCCCTGATGCCGCCGAACCGAGAGAAGCTGCATCAGCGCATCGAGCAACGATTCCGGGGCATGTTGGCCGCCGGTTTTGTCGATGAGGTGCGGCGTCTGCGAGGCATTGACCGGCTGGGACTGAACCATCCGTCCATGCGCGCGGTCGGCTATCGGCAGGTGTGGCAATATCTGGATGGCAAGCATGACGCCGAGTCCATGGCGTGGCGAGGTATCTACGCCAGCCGGCAGTTCGCCAAGCGTCAGCTGACCTGGTTAAGGTCGGAGCCGGATCTCAGAACCCTGTCAGCTGATGCAGATGATCTGACGATGCAGAGTCTTGTGAGAATCGACCGCTGGCTGGACCACGCTTGAATCCGGAGCCGTTTGCCCGCACTTCACACGCAAGGCGGTTAACGAGGCCTATGCTAGACTGATTTTCTCGGTGGCGGATGTTCCGCTTGTCCCGTGTTTCCGGGTGCTTTCACGCCGTCAGTGACAAAAACAATTGATCTGTATTTCAAGGGGTCACACACAATGTCCAAGGGGCAATCGCTGCAAGAACCGTTTTTGAATGCGTTGCGCAAGGAACGCATTCCGGTGGCCATCTATCTGGTCAATGGCATCAAGCTGCAAGGGCAGATCGAATCATTCGATCAGTTTGTCGTATTGCTGAAAAACACGGTCAGTCAGATGGTTTACAAGCATGCCATCTCCACCGTGGTTCCTGCGCGCAACGTCAAGCTGGCACCTGCCGAACCGGAGAAGGCCGGTAACGATCTTGGTAACACCTGAAAAGCGCACATCCGGGGCTTCCGAGCTCCAGTTCTTCGATCGCCCGACGGGCGGTCAGGGGGCCCTGCTGGTTCATCTCGACAGCGGTGCGCCGGACGACGATCTCGTGCGACAGGAAATAGTGTCGCTGGCGGAATCCGCCGGTGCCGAAGTGCTTGACTTCATCAGTGTGCGACGCCAGCGGCCCGATCCGCGAACCTTCATCGGCCGTGGCAAGGTGGAGGAACTGGCAGCGTTGGTGGAACGCCACGAGGCCGCCCTGGTGATCGTCGACCATGCGCTGTCACCCAGTCAGGAACGTAACCTGGAGCGAGCGCTTAATTGTCAGGTGCTGGATCGCACCGGATTGATCCTGGATATCTTCGCCCAGCGTGCTCGCACCCACGAAGGCAAGTTGCAGGTCGAGCTCGCCCAGCTGCGCCATGTGGCAACCCGGCTGGTGCGCGGCTGGACGCACCTGGAGCGGCAGAAGGGCGGCATTGGCATGCGTGGGCCGGGTGAAACCCAGTTGGAGACGGACCGTCGTCTGCTGGGTATCCGGATCAAACAGCTTGAGCGGCGTCTGGCCAAGGTCCGGCAGCAGCGGGCCCAGGGCCGTCAGGCACGTCGCCGTCGGGAGTTGCCCACGGTCTCGCTGGTCGGTTACACCAACGCCGGCAAATCAACGCTTTTCAATCGCCTGACCGAAGCCAGCGTTTATGCGGATGATCGCCTGTTCGCGACCCTGGACACCACGCTGCGTCGACTCGAGCTGGGTGGCGATGAGCCCGTCATTCTGGCCGATACCGTGGGCTTCATCCGCGATCTTCCACATCAGCTTGTCGCCGCGTTCCGGTCAACGCTCGAGGAAGCGAGTGAATCGGATCTGCTGTTGCACGTCATCGATGCCGGCGACGACCAGTGGCAGGACAGCGTCGCGCAGGTGGAGGCGGTGCTGGCGGAAATCGGTGCCGGCGACCTTCCCCGCGTACTGGTTTTCAACAAGATTGATCAGATCGGCGCAGCTGCGACGCGACGCCAGGCGGAACCCGGCGCTGGCGAAGAGGTCTTTGTCTCTGCGTCACGGGGCGATGGGATGGACCTGCTGCGTGACGTGATTCGGGAAAAAGTGGGTGACGATCGGCTGTACGGTGAGCTGGTTCTGGGACCCGAGCAGGGTCGCCTTCGGGCCAGGCTGTACGACCTCGGCGCCGTGCTCGAGGAGTACTCCAGGAACGACGGGCGAATGACGCTCAAACTTGCGGTCAAGCGTCGCGATTACCAGCAACTGGCCCGCCATGAGGGGTTGACTGAAAGTCTGAGTCCAGGCGCCCCCGCCTGAAGTGATGACTTGCCTTGTCCCGGTCTCCACGCACTGGGTAGAATTGCGCAAGGGCTAGAGGCGTTGCCTCGTTTGCATGCGATGTCGATCGCTGGAGTTAATCGCTTGATCCGGTCCCACCAGATGACTGCGGCCCTTGAAGAGCCGCAGGCGCGGGTTGAGGTGCCCACCAGATTCAGTTTGCAATAGCCGACCTCTCGGGCGGCGGCCACGACATGACGGGGTCGCCGGGAAATCAATAACGGAGAACACTATGTCCTGGAATGAACCCGGTCGCGGAAACCGCGATCCCTGGGGTAGCTCCGGCAATCAAGGGCCGCCGGACCTCGATGAAGTCGTGAAAAAGCTGCGCGGCAAGTTTGGCGGCCTGTTTGGTGGCGGTAATGGCTCGGGTGGTGAAGGCGACTCTGGCTCAGGTGGCGGCCCTGGCATGGGTACCGCCGGTATCGGCATCATTGTCGGTATTGTTGGTCTGGTGTGGCTGGCGTCCGGCATCTACATCATTGATGAAGGTTTCCGTGGCGTCGAGCTTCGCTTTGGCGCCTACACGCGGACCACGACGCCGGGCCCGCACTGGCATCCGCCGTACCCGATTGGCTCGGTTGAGCGAGTCAACGTCGAGCAGCGGCGGGTGGCCGAGATCGGCTACCAGACCACGGCCGGCGATCGGGCTCAGAAGGTGGCGCGTGAAGCCCTGATGCTGACCCAGGACGAAAACATCGTCGATGTTCGCCTGGCGGTTCAGTACCAGGTCAATGACCCCCGGAACTTCCGCTTCAATTTCCGTGACCCGGACAACACCCTCAAGCAGGTGGCCGAGAGCGCCCTGCGGGAAGTGGTGGGCAAGCGCAGGCTGGACTTCGTGCTGACTGAAGGCCGCACCGAGGTGGCGCAGGAAACGCGGCGCGTGCTCAGTGAAGCTCTCGACCGCTATCAGGCCGGCCTCGAAGTGGTCAGCGTGGATATTCAGGACGTGCAGCCGCCGGAGCAGGTTCAGGGTGCGTTCGAAGACGCCATCATGGCCCGCGAGGACGAGCAGCGGAAAATCAACCAGGCCAACGCCTACCGCAACGAAATCCTGCCACGGGCTCAGGGTGAGGCGGCACGGATTCGCGAGGAAGCCGAGGGCTACCGGCAGCAGGTTGTGGCTCTGGCGGAAGGTGAAAGCGACCGTTTCATGGCATTGCTGCGTGAGTACGAGCAGGCTCCGGAAGTCACCCGGGAACGCCTCTACCTGGATGCGATGTCCGAGATCCTGGGTCGCAGTAGCAAGGTAATGATCGATTCTTCGTCTGGTGATCCGCTGCTCTATCTGCCGCTTGATCGGCTGCGGGATGGCTCCGGTCGCGCCAGAAGCGACGGCGCCGGTAACGCGCTCGATAGTGACGTACTCAATCGTCGTCTCGGTACTGGTGCGGGGCAGTCGCCCGGCAGCGCGACGGACCGCGGCCGTGGTGATCTGCGCAGCAGGGGAGGCAACTGATGTCGCCGTTTAAGTCTCTAGTTTCCTTGGTAATCGTCGGCATCCTGGTGCTGGGGTACTTCTCCATGTTCCAGGTTCACGAAGCCGAACGGGCGATGAAGTTCCGCCTGGGTGAAATCATCCGAGCGGACTACGAACCGGGACTGCATTTCAAGATGCCGTTCGTCAACAACGTGCGGAAGTTTGATGCCCGCGTGCAGACACTGGATGCGGAGCCGGAGCGCTATCTGACCGGCGAGCTGAAGAACCTGATTGTCGATGCCTTCGTCAAATGGCGGATCAGCGATGTGCGGCAGTATTACACCACGGTGCGCGGTGATACGCGTCAGGCCAACATGCGCCTCAACGAGCACATCAAGGACACCCTGCGGAGTGAATTCGGCCGTCGCGACATGCAGGACGTGATTTCGGGTGAACGCACCCAGATCATGGATATCCTGCGCGAGCGAGGGAATGAATTCGCCGCGGACCTTGGTATCGAGGTGGTCGATGTTCGGCTGAAACGCGTCGACCTGCCACCCAATGTCAGCGAGTCGGTTTTTGCTCGGATGGTTGCGGAGCGTGAGCGTGTTGCCCGTGATATCCGGGCCCGCGGTGACGAGGCATCGGAGCGGATTCGTGCCGACGCCGATCGGCAACGCACGATCATCGTCGCCGAGGCCAACCGTGACAGCGAGGAGCTTCGCGGTGAGGGGGACGCCCGGGCAACCGGCATCTACGCCTCGGCATTCAACCGGGACCGGGAATTCTTCGGCTTCGTGCGTAGCCTGCGTTCTTACGAGAACGCATTCCGCGGGGAGGATGATGTCCTGGTGCTGTCACCGGAATCGCAATTCTTCCGCTATTTCGAGCGCAGCCAACCGGACGATTGATTCCGGCTAGAAAGGCTTTGATGGCCGGGCGGCCACGGGAAAGCAGCGTTTCATTGTCGGGCCTTGACCCGGGAATAGGACAAGCGCTCCCTGGCTGCCCGGCTTTTTCGTGGAGGTGGCATGGGTGCCTGGGAACTACTCCTGACGGCGCTGGGATTGATGCTGGTGTTCGAGGGGATCAGCCCGTTTCTGGCGCCAGGGCGTTTCCGTGAGATGCTGCGGCAGGTCGCCGGGCTGGATGACCGCACGCTGCGGATTGCCGGATTCTGTGCCATGCTCGGCGGCCTTCTGTTGTTGTATCTTGGGAAACACTGATCTACACGCACGCCTGCGTTGGGGCCCGCATTTTTTTGGAATCGGCACCGCGCCTGGCCAGATGACCAAAACCTGTCTCGGGCGCAGACGCGAGAATAGATCAGTGTTTCCCCAGGCGGGGCATGAGGTTTTTGCATGAAGGAAGTGGATTTTTCCAGGGATGACCGCTGGTTATTGCCGGAAGCGGTGGATGAGGTGCTGCCCCCTGACGCAGCGGCGCTCGAGGCCCTGCGCCGGCGCATCCTCGATACCTGTCACTGCTGGGGTTATGAACTGGTCATTACTCCGCTGATCGAGTTCCTCGATTCGCTGCTGGTGGCCACCGCAGATGATCTTGATCTCCAGACCTTTCGGGTCACGGATCAACTCAGTGGCAGAATGATGGGGGTCCGTGCCGACATGACGCCCCAGGCGGCGCGCATCGATGCACACCAGTTGCGGCGTGATGCGGTGACCCGGCTCTGTTATCTGGGCACGGTGCTGAACACCCGACCGGAGGGACCGGGGCATTCCCGTAACCCGGTGCAACTCGGTGCTGAAATTTACGGCCATGCCGGAGTCGAAAGCGACGTCGAGATCATCGCGCTGATGCTGGAGACGCTGCATCTGGTTGGTCTTGAAGATCCGATTCTGGATCTTGGGCATGTGGGTATTTTCCGCGCGCTGGCACGCGAAGCTGGCCTGGATTCGAGTCAGGAAGGGCGGCTCTTCGGCAGCCTTCAACGCAAGGCCACCGGTGAGCTTCGGGAGCTGTTTCAGGACATCCCTGATACGGCTGCCCGGGAGCGGCTTGCGGCCCTGGTCAATCTGAACGGGGGTCTGGAGGTGCTGGACGAGGCTGCGGTGCGACTGGACGGGGCCGGCGAGGCGGTGCAGGACGCGTTGGCCCGGTTACGCGACCTGGCTGCGGCACTTCAGCGGCAGGTATCGCAGGTCAGGCTTCATTTTGATCTGGCGGAACTCTCCGGCTATCGCTTTCACAACGGCGTCGTGTTTGCCGCGTTCATGCCCGGGCATGGCAAGGCGCTGGCCCGCGGTGGACGGTACGACGGCATCGGCTCGGTCTTCGGCAGATCACGGCCGGCAACTGGTTTCAGTGCCGACCTGAAGGCCCTGATCCAGGCCGGTTCGAGTGCTGGGCCAACGCTCGATGATGGCATCCTGGCGCCCTGGTCGGATGATGCGGCACTGCTGGCGCGTGTCCGCCAGCTGCGGCTGGCCGGCGAGCGCGTGGTCATGGCCATGCCGGGACGCGATGACAGTCCCCGAGCTTTGCGGTGCAACCGGCATTTGATGGCGCGGGACGGTGACTGGCAGGTCGAGGCGCTTGACTAAATAACAGGCTGGCCCGGAAATCGGGTCGTTTTTTGCGAGAACGCTGGATCGGCCTCGGGCACGCGCGCGGTCATGAAACGGCGTTTTTTCGCGTAATCAGGTTTGAGGACAGGTGGAATACCGCGCATGGCGAAGAATGTAGTGATCATCGGCACCCAGTGGGGTGACGAGGGCAAAGGCAAGGTGGTTGATCTGCTCACCGAGCAGGCGCAGGCAGTGGTTCGTTTTCAGGGGGGTCACAACGCCGGCCATACGCTTGTCATCGACGGCGAAAAGACGGTTCTGCATCTGATTCCGTCGGGTATTCTCCGGGAAGGCGTACATTGCCTGATCGGCAACGGTGTGGTGGTCGAGCCGGAATCGCTGATGAAAGAAATCCGGCAGCTCGAGGAAAAGGGCGTGCCGGCGCGGGACCGTTTGCGGCTCAGCCCCGCCTGCCCGGTGATTCTGCCGACTCACATCGCTCTCGACCTCGCGCGCGAAACCGCCCGTGGCGCCGCCAGGATTGGCACGACCGGGCGTGGTATCGGACCTTGCTACGAGGACAAGGTCAGCCGCCGCGGCCTTCGCATTGCCGACCTGCTGGATCGACGTCTGCTCGAGCCGAAGCTGCGGGAACTGGTGACATATCACAATTTCGTGTTGTCGGAGTATTACAAGGCCGAGCCCTGTGATCTGGACAGCGTGATGCAGGCCTGCCTGAACCATGCCGAGGAATTACGGCCGATGGTTGAGGATGTGGTCAGCATTCTGCATGGGCATCTGCAGGCGGGAAATCGGGTCCTGTACGAAGGCGCGCAGGGCGCATTGCTGGACATCGATCACGGGACTTATCCATACGTCACGTCCTCGAACACCACGGCCGGCGGGGCCTCATCGGGCACCGGCATGGGGCCGCGGCACATCGACTATGTGCTGGGCATCACCAAGGCCTACACCACGCGAGTTGGCGGCGGTCCCTTTCCGACCGAACTGGATTGTGAAATCGGCCAGGGCCTGGCCAGGCGCGGCAATGAATTCGGCTCCACCACCGGTCGGCCCCGACGCTGCGGCTGGTTTGATGCCGTGGCCTTGCGTCGGGCCGCCCAGGTCAACAGTCTTTCAGGTCTGTGCATTACCAAGCTGGATGTGCTGGACGGCATGCACGAGGTGCGCATTTGTGTCGGTTACGAATGCGAGGGTCGCTGGTTCGACGTCCCTCCGAACGGCGCTGAGGCGCTGGCCTGCTGCACTCCCGAGTATATCGAGATGCCGGGTTGGTCCGGCTCGACGGCGGGTATCACTGACCGTGAGGCATTGCCGGCTGAGGCGATTGCCTATCTGAGTAAGCTGGAAGAGTTGGTGGGCGTACCGGTAGACATCATCTCCACCGGGCCGGACCGCAACGAAACCATCATCCTGCGGCATCCCTTCGAGGATTGAACGGACACAAAAAAGGCGAGCCCGAGAGCTCGCCTTTCGATTCGATCTGGTGCCCAGGAGAGGACTTGAACCTCCACGGGGTTGCCCCCACTAGCACCTGAAGCTAGCGCGTCTACCAATTCCGCCACCTGGGCTCGCGCCCCAGCGGGCCGCGACAGCTGGCGAACTTTACTGGCGGCTCAGCGGGCTGTCAATAACCGGAAGGTCCAGGGAAACACCGGGCCATTCACGTGCTTGTCTGAGTAACGGCCGTGTTTGCGCCCCAGGCCCGGTAGCTATGGCTACCGAACCGGCACCGCGCCTTGCCAGATCACCAAAACCGGTCTCGGGCGCAGACGCGGGAATAAATCAGTGTTTCCCTAGGTGTGATTGCTCAACAGGTTGTCCACGGAACCCCTCCGATGGATGCTGAGTTTGTCGACTTAGCAGCCCAAGCAGGAGAAGCCCCGTGGACATCCATCACAATGCCGTTCTCACGCC
>SKGQ01000038.1 GCA_007117515.1 Ectothiorhodospiraceae bacterium
CCTGACGAACCTCCGGTTCAACAGGGCCAGCCGAAAACTTCCACTGTCCCTGCCAGGCTGGGAATGATGTTACTCCGTCAGGACTGTGGCCACCGGGCTCATCGGCAACCACACCGGCACCGCCATACCGGTTGGTACAGAGTGCCGGGGGAGGAGACGGTTTTTCTCCGGCCCTCTTGGAGCGGAGCGACGCGAGGACGGAAAAAAGCTTGTCCTCACACGGCACGGGGCCTGGTGCTCGTCCGATCACGTCGGGCCAGCGCAAGCTTTCGTCTGGCCTGACCTACCTTCGGTCCAACAGGGCCAGCCGAAATCTTCCATTGTCCCTGCCACGCTGCGAGAGGTGTTGCCCCATCGCGACGGATGGTCGGGAGGGCGCGGAGAATCTCGGGCGTTACGGCACTGGCGTATCCAGCGCCTCGTAAAAATCGCGGACGAAGGCGTCCAGCCGCTGCTCATGGATTGCCTCGCGCAGGCCCTGCATCAACTGCTGGTAGTGGTGAAGGTTATGGATTGTCGCCAGACGCGGGCCGAGCATCTCGTTGCATTTGTCGAGATGCTTCAGGTAGGCGCGACTGTAATGCTGGCAGGTGTAGCAGCCACAGCCTTCCTCAATGGGTCGGGTGTCGTCGGCGAAGCGGGCGTTGCGGATGCGCAGCATGCCGTTGCGGGTGAACAGGTAGCCATTGCGGGCGTTCCGCGTCGGCATCACGCAGTCGAACATGTCCACGCCGCGTCGCACCGCCTCGACGATGTCCTGTGGCCGTCCAACCCCCATGAGATAACGCGGACGGTCCGCGGGCAGGGCCTGTTGCAGGTGATCCAGGATCAGATCCCGCTCGTACTCCGGCTCGCCCACGGCGAGACCGCCTATGGCATAGCCATCGAAGCCGAGATCCTGCAGACCCTCCAGCGAGCGACTGCGCAGATCGGGGTAGATGCCACCCTGGACGATGCCGAACAGTGCCGCATCATTATCCGCATGGGCTGCCTTGCTGCGCCGGGCCCAGCGCAGCGACAGTTCCATCGACTGGCGTGCCATATCGTGGTCCGCGGGGTACGGCGTGCATTCGTCGAAAATCATGACGATGTCGCTGCCCAGCGTGCGCTGCACGGCCATGGATTCTTCCGGGCCCATGAACACGCGACTGCCATCCACCGGCGAGCGAAAGGTCACGCCCTGCTCGGTGATCTTGCGCAGCTTGCCCAGGCTGAATACCTGAAACCCGCCAGAATCGGTCAGGATCGGTCCCGGCCACTGCATGAAGTCGTGCAGATCACCGTGGGCCGCGATGATCTCCGTGCCCGGGCGTAGCCACAGATGAAAGGTGTTGCCAAGCAGGATTTCCGCGCCGCTGGCGCGGATTTCTTCCGGAGTCAGGGCCTTGACCGTACCGTAGGTCCCCACCGGCATGAAGGCCGGGGTCTCGACGGTGCCCCGAGGGAAGCTCAGCCGCCCGCGTCTGGCCGCCCCATTGCAGCCCAGCAGTTCAAACCCCAGGCGACTCATGCCGCCGGTTCCACCCGATCGAGCAGCATGGCATCACCGTAGCTGAAGAACCGGTAGCGCTGTTCCACTGCGTGCCGGTAAGCCGCCAGCAGCGGATCACGACCGGAAAAGGCACTGACCAGCATCAGCAACGTCGATTCGGGTAAATGAAAATTGGTCAACAGACGGTCCACCACCCGGAAGCGATAACCCGGGGTGATAAACAGCCGGGTTTCACCTGAAAACGGCTGCAGGACGCCGCTGGCAGCCGCGGACTCCAGACTGCGCACACTGGTGGTGCCCACCGCGACAACCCGGCCCCCGCGGGCATGGCAGGCGGCGACAGCTTCACAAGCCGCCTCGGAGACCTGGGCAATCTCGGCGTGCATCACATGCTCTTCGACCCGCTCCACACGCACCGGCTGAAAGGTGCCGGCTCCCACATGCAGGGTTACCGTGGTGTGGGCAATGCCGCGCTCGGCCAGGGCGTCCAGCAGCGGCTGGTCGAAATGCAGGCCAGCGGTGGGGGCCGCCACCGCACCGGGTTCCCGGGCAAACACGGTCTGGTAACGCTCGCGGTCGGTAGCCGTGTCCTGGCGCTGAATATAGGGTGGCAACGGCATATGGCCATGCCGCTCCAGTATCGACAACACAGGCTCGGCAAAACGCAGCTCGAACAAGGCGTCCCGTCGCCCGGTGACCTCGGCCGCAACAACACCCTCCAGTCGCAGTCGCGTGCCGGCGGACGGTGCCTTGCTTGCCCGCAGATGGGCTAGGACGCGATGCTCATCGAGTACGCGTTCGACCAGCACTTCAATGCGGCCGCCGGTCTCAACTTTCTCGCCGTGCAGCCGCGCCGGGATCACCCGAGTGTCGTTGAACACCAGCAGGTCCCTGGCATCGAGCAGGCCTGGCAAATCCCGAACGAGGCGATCGACACAGGCGCCGCTGGCGTCGAGATGCAGCAGCCGGGCATCACTGCGCCGGGCCAGGGGCTCCTGGGCGATCAGGTCCTCGGGCAGGTGGTAGCTGAAATCACTGCGTTGCATGACATCCTTGGCGCGGGCGTGCCACGTCTTTATACTCTCGGTCCTGTTGCCGGGATGGCGGAACTGGTAGACGCGCCGGACTCAAAATCCGGTTCCCGCAAGGGAGTGCGAGTTCGATTCTCGCTCCCGGCACCACTAATAACCCTGTCTCGTACCGCCGACTGTTCAAGCAGAACCTCCATTTTCATCTGCCCCCCACGGGCTGGTATCTGAACCGACTCCGTATCAAAGGAACTCAAAAGGCTGGCTCAACCTTCAGCACGCTCTCCGGCGCAATAGTACGTGCTGCGAAGCCGACAGTTCCAATCCACGCATCTGGGAAACGCTGGGTGATCACCGTGCCTGCACCCGGGACTAGCTTTGCTGATCCCGAGGGGCGCGGTGCCGGTTCAGTCAACCGAGCTATCTCGCTGGTGACGCAATGCGGTCAGGCGCCAACACAAGTCAGCACTCTGACGGGCTTGCTGGGGCTCACGAAAACGCGGGCTTGGATCAGCATGCCCCCCTCCCCCAAGGCCAGATGACGCATCTTGCAGGCCGAAGAGGCACGTTTGCCGCGACGAGCGACGTCGCCTGGGTCAGCCCAGGGCCAGAAGCATCACGACGCGAGGCAGTGCCGCAGCATGTGCGAGCCAACCTCAAGCCAGGCAGCGCCCCTGTCTGCTGAAAAGCTTCAAAGTTGGACAACGTCAAAACATTGACTTGTACAACAGTAGTACGTAACTTCAACGCGCAATCTGTTACTTGGAGAGACAGATATGGATTTAACCTCATTAACCCTCGGGCAATTCAATTTCGTCCAAAACGCGTTTTCTTTCGGGCTTGCCGTCATGGCAGCGACAACCATTTTTCTATGGCTCATGCGGGGGCACGTAGGCCAGCAGTATCGGATGGCCATTACCATCAGTGGCCTGGTCACCGCGATCGCGGCCTACCACTATCTGCAGATAATGCTTTCTTGGGACTCGGCTTTCGCGGTAAGTGGCGATCAGCTTGAGGTCACAGGCGCGCCGTTCAATCAGGCTTATCGATATGTCGATTGGCTTCTGACAGTGCCATTGCTGCTCATCGAGTTGATTCTCGTGATGAAGCTAGCGCGCGGCGAAACGATTTCCAAAAGCATCTGGCTCGGTGGTGCAGCAGCACTCATGATTATTCTCGGGTATCCCGGCGAGGTGGCAGATGGATCCGGTACGCGCCTCACTTTCTGGATCCTTTCGATGATTCCGTTCGTGTACATCGTTTACCAACTGGTGATTGGTCTTAAAGACTCCATTCGCAAGCAGCCAGAGAGCGTTCGCGGCCTGGTGAACGGTGCAGCCTATCTGGTTGTGATTTCCTGGCTGTTCTATCCCATCGTGTTCCTGTTCCCGCTCATCGGTCTGACAGGAGGTGCCGCCATCACGGCAGTGGAGGTGGGTTATACGATTGCTGACATCGTGGCCAAGGCAGTATTCGGTATTCTGATACTCGCGATTGCGATGCGGAAATCCGAGCATGACGCGAACGCGTCAAACTGATCGGGCTTAAAAACCACCCCCGGACGGTCACTGCCTTGCACGGCAGCGTCCGTCCGGATCAAAGGGAAAGGTGATCGAGTTGGCCGCCATTTATACAGGCATACCCAACCTCATGGCCGATCTGGACAGGTCGATCCCAACAGCAGTAGTTGGACAGCCCGACAAGTCTGCGCTGCACCAAGTGGATCGCTACATGCATGAGGCTATTGCATCGCTCAGTGCAACGCCTGCGAGAGAAGCTGCGCTCTACCATTTGCAGACCGGCGGCAACAAGATGCGAGCCCGGTTGGCGATCGCCAGCGGCGCGATCACGCTCGATGCAAGAGATGGCACGACGGCAGCCGCTGCCTGTGAGCTATTGCACAATGCGTCTCTCGTTCATGACGATATCAGTGATCAGGACAGATACCGCCGCGGCGAACTGACTGTTCAGGCACGGTACGGTGTCGATGTGGCCCTGTGTACCGGCACCCTGTTGCTTACGGCTGCATTCAACGCAGCAACCGATATCCATGATGCGGACACGAGCCGGCACCTGGTTCGTGCCTTGGCCATGCAGGCCGGACGTGTAATCGGCGGGCAGAGTGTCGAACTCGGCCCTGACCCCCGCGGCCGGACTCCAAATCGAAGACATTATCTGAAAGCAACCCGCGCCAAGACGGCGCCGCTGATCGAATTGCCGATGAGCGTTGGCTTCGTTGGGGCCACCGGCAGACAGGCTGAAATCGACGTCTGCAGGACTCTCTCCGAGGCTATCGGGCTTGCTTACCAGATTCTTGATGATTTGGATGACGTCAAACCGACCCGACCTGGAACGGGAGCAGAGCAGTTTCACGTCTTGCACGCATGGCGACATCATCAACCACCGAACCGCGATGCAGACAGTCAGGTCATCTTTAGACGTTGTCTGACGCATGTTGGCGCTGCGCTCGCCCGCGCTGATCGCCTCGCCATAGCACTCCCCAAACCACTGGACGAATGTGTCCGGGAACTGATCGAGACGCTAACGAGGAAAGCAGAGCGGGCCTTTGCGGAACACGCCGGCCGCATCAGCGGAGGTGACTGATGCGGACCATTGTGATGGGCGGAGGCTTTGGCGGCATAGCCGCCGCATTACGTCTGCGAGCCCGAAATCATGACGTTACGCTGATCGATCGTTGTACGCGTCTCGGCGGACGTGCTCAGGTCTTTGAGCGTGAAGGCTACCGCCATGATGCCGGCCCAACCGTAATTACGGCTCCATTTCTCTTTGGCGAACTGTTCGCACTGTTTGGTGAAGAGATTTCTGATCATGTGAGCTTTTCGCCTCTGGATCCGTGGTACCGCTTTCGCTTCCCGGACGACAGCAGTTTTGATTACGGGCCCTGTCTGGAACGGATGGAGGCCGAAATAGCCCGTTTCAATCCCGGTGACGTGCTGGGTTATCGCAAGCTGTTGGCTGAGTCCAAGGAGCTTTTTGACGTCGGTTTTCGCGAACTCGGCGACCAGCCGTTCCATCGTGCATCTTTCATGTTCCGGCAGATCCCCCGACTCATCCGTCTGCGGATTAACCGCAGCGTGTGGCAAATGGTTGCCAGCCATATCAAACACCCCTATCTACGCCGGGCCCTCTCGTTACAGCCGCTGCTGGTGGGCGGCAACCCTTTCCAGACGACGTGCATCTATGCGCTGATTCATTATCTGGAGCGCGAATGGGGCGTACATTTCGCCATGGGTGGCACGGGTGCTTTGGTAGATTCACTCGCAAGCTTACTGGAGCGTCACGGCGTTCGGGTTGAAAACGGTCGCAGTATTGTTGCCATTCAGCGTGAGAAAGACACGGTACGTGGCATAACGCTTGACGATGGACGAAACATCAAAGCCGACATGTATGTCTCCAACCTGGATCCGATGCATCTGTACGGAGAGCTTCTGGACAAGGCTCCGCGCGCAGCCCGTCTGAAGAAGCGCTTCGCGAAAACCTCCATGGGTCTTTTCGTGCTTTACTTCGGAACAGACCGGTTATATCCGAATGTGGCTCACCACACGATCTGGCTGGGTGAGCGATACCGGGAACTACTTCGCGACATTTTCGATCGTCAGGTGCTTTCCGAAGACTTCTCGCTCTATTTACATAAGCCAACTGCTACCGACCCGAGCTTTGCTCCTCCGGGTCACGAGAGTTTTTATGTGTTGGCGCCAGTGCCTAATCTGAAAGGCGATATCGACTGGAGCATCGAAGGACCAAGGCTTCAGCAGCGAATAATCCAGGCCCTCGACAAGTCGATTATGCCGGGACTTGGCGAAAGCGTGTGCGCACCCTTCTTCATGACACCGGAAGACTTCCGCCACGATTACCAAAGCGTGCATGGCAGCGGATTCAGTGTCGCGCCGCTGTTTCGTCAATCGGCATGGTTTCGTTTCCACAACCGGGCCGAGGGTTTGCGTAACCTCTACCTTGTTGGCGCCGGCACCCACCCTGGTGCCGGGCTACCCGGCGTGCTTTCGAGTGCAAAAGTACTTGATCGAATTGCGCCATCGGGAACGGCGGCATGAAACCAATCGACGTTCTGTCAAGGCACGGTAGCAGCTTTTACCTTGCCAGCAGGCTTCTCCGCCCTGCAGATGCTCGGGACATAACGGTGCTCTATGCTGCTTGCCGAATGATCGATGATCTCGCCGATGAGGGGCATCACGAACCGGAGGTGCTCCAGCAGATCACGACTGCGCTCAGGCAGCGAGACCTGGAGGCAATTCCGGTGGACGGTTTTGCTGAAATGGTAGAACGCCGTCAACTTGACCTTGTGCCCCTGATAACACTTGCTTCAAGGGCGGCCAGAGAGGCGGAGACAACAGAACTTGTTGCAGACGAAGAGGCACTCCTCGACTACTGTTACGACGTTGCCGGGACGGTCGGAGAACTCATGTGCCCACTGATTGGCGCCAATGAAGCCTCGGCCAGGGGACCGGCTACTGCCCTCGGCATCGGGATGCAGTTAACGAATATTGCACGCGATGTGCTCGAGGACGCGCAACGCGGTCGACGCTACCTTCCTGGAACATGGGTGGCACATTTGTCCGCGCAAACCATCGCTGAAGCAAGATCCGATGATCTTGAACTTGTTCAGCGGGCGATCGGAAAGACCGTCAGGCTCGCCGAGTCGTATTACTGTCGCGCCGACGAAAACATGTCATTGATTCCGTTCCGAAACCGTCAGGCAATTCGCATTGCCGCGCGGTTGTACCGTGCGATAGGCCTCCGCGTGCTTGATCAGGGCTGCCGTTACTGGGAGGGGCGGGTGTCACTGTCCTCACGCGAACGCATCTCTCTCGCACTACGTACGTTATTCGGACCGGGCTATCTATCCCCGCCCCAGGGTGCATGAAAGATTTTGACATTGCCTTCATTGGCCTCGGTGCGGCGGCAATGAGTCTTGCAACACGGTTGGCCCAACAAGGTCACGATGGAACTGCCGTGTTTATCGAACGGCAAACCGAACCCGTCAACGACCGTACCTGGTGCGGCTGGGGGCCAAGCGATCACGTGTTCGCCCCACAGATCATCCGTCGATGGACTCGCTGGGCAGTCAGTCAGCCTGGTGAAAGCGTCAACCTCGGACACCCCGACACCCCGTATGAAATGCTTCGAGCGGCGGACGTTCGCGCCGCTGCAACCCACGCGATCATGGAGCGGCACGACTGGCTGATCTTGCCTGGCCGAACTCTGCGGCAGTCTCAGCGAGAAGAAAACTGCTGGCTCCTGACACTGGATGATGGTCAACAGGTCAGGGCACGCTGGGTTCTGGACGCTCGCCCACCGCCCATCACATTGCGGCGCCCCTGGCTTTGGCAAAGCTTTCTCGGCTTTGAACTCACAGGGCATTGCTTCGGCGAGAGCGACACCGTCCGGCTGATGGACTTTCTCGACGACGAGGAGCCGCTCCTCACGTTCGTTTATGAACTGCCGATCGCAGCTGATCGGCGACTCGTGGAACTCACGCGGTTTTCACCCCAGCCAGCAAATCGTCAAGCGTTAAGAGCAGACCTGGAACGGCTGATCGACGAGCGACAGTGGCATTCTGCCAGCGTTGAGCGCGAGGAATACGGCCATCTCCCCATGGCTCCCGTGCCACCCTTTTCACATGATCGATGGATGCGCATTGGAACCGCGGGGGGCAGCATGCGGCCCGGCACAGGATATGCCTTCCACGCGATTCAGCGCTGGGCGGATGAATGTGCCGCATCCATGAGTCGCGGCGGCGACCCATTACCACCGAGACGCTCTCGACTGCTGGATTGGCTGGATGGGGTTTTTCTCGAGTCTCTCTGGCAAGACCCTGTTGACGCCCGGCGACAATTCCTCAGGCTTTTCCGGAACACCCCATCGGATGCCCTCGTGCGTTTTCTCATGGCGCGGCCCACGCTTCGGGATATCTTGCACGTACTTCGTGCACTGCCCATGACCCCGATGCTGAAAGCAGCAGCCCGACATTGCCGGAGGCCGATTTGAACAAGCAAGTGAGGACCCCGCATTCCTGGCTGTTCCCGCTCAGCCTGGTGTTGCTCCTAGCCGCCTCCTCATTACCCGGTGAATGGCTACTCTATCTGCTACTGGCATTGGGTGTCGCCGTTTTCGGGCTACCTCATGGCAGCCTCGATACTGCGATCGCCAAACGCCACCTTGGCCTTCATAGCACCTTGCATACTGCGTGCTTCATGACCGGCTATCTAGGCCTCGGGGGTCTCGTCGTTACGATCTGGTGGCAAGCACCCACGATTGCGTTGGCGCTCTTCCTGCTCTATTCGGCAGCGCATTTTGGTGACGACGTCGTCGAGCGGCTGGGGCAACGCGGCAGAATTGGTTACGGCATATGGCTCCTGGCATTACCGCTTGCGTTGAGGCCCGAGGACGTCATACCAGTTTTCGAGGCGCTCGGCGCCATGCAATCACAACACATTCTGGCCATGGCGCCCTGGATGCTTTTGCCGGGCGGCCTGCTGCTGGCAACTGCGCTCTGGTCGCGACCACAGCAGCGTGCGATGAGTGACTGGCGCGACCCCCTGTTGCTGGCCGTGGCCGCTTTCTTGCTGCACCCGCTCGCCTATTTTGTCGCTTATTTTTGTTTCCTGCACAGTCCTCGCCACCTTGAGTTAGCGTCGCGGGACCTTGGCTTGTCAGGTTGGCGTGAAAAACTGGGTGCAGTGATGCCAGCAACAATTGCCACATACTGCCTGATCCTCGTGGCAGCACTGATCCTTTTTTCAACAGGTCTTACCGCTGAAGCTGCTTTGCTCAGACTGGTATTCATTACGTTAGCGGCGCTTACAATTCCCCATATGCTTCTGCAGATGGTTGCCAAGACACAGAGCCAGAATCCTTCAGCTTGATCATGCCCAGCGCCGATTATTTCCTGGCAAACTAGCGGGGTTCCAGTCCGTTTCAAGGCAGTCCGTTTCAAGGAAAGGCGGACCGGTACCATTCATTTTTTCCCCTTGACGTGCTTCATCAATCGGCGCTTGCGCTGGATCTGGCGCTGGCTGAGCTTGTTGACGCGGCCGGCGTAGGGATTTTCGCTGGTGCGGAACTCCAGCCGCACCGGCGTGCCCTCCAGTTGCAGCACCCGGCGGAAGGTGTTCGCCAGATAGCGACGATAATCCTTCGGCGCACGTTCCGCCTGATTGCCGTGAATGACGATGATCGGCGGGTTACGCCCCCCCTGGTGGGCGTAACGCAGCTTGATCCGCCGCCCCCGGACCAGGGGAGGCGGATGGCTCTCCACCGCATCCTCCAGAATCTGGGTCAACCGCCCGGTGGACAGATCACGCATGCCGGAGTGGTAGGCCTGCTGCACGGCCTCGAACAGCAGACCGACGCCGGAACCGTGCAAGGCAGAGATGAAATGGGTCTTGGCGAAATCGAGGAATGCCAGCTTGGTGCCCAGGAGCCGCTTGGTGTTCTCGCGCTCATGGGGATCCATGCCATCCCATTTATTGACCGCCAGCACCAGCCCGCGGCCGGCGTCCATGATGTGGCCGACCAGATGCGCGTCCTGCTCGGTGATGCCCTCCTGCGCATCCAGCACCATGATCACCACATTGGCCGCCTCTATCGCCTGCATGGTTTTTATGATGCTGAATTTTTCCACCGCCTCCTGGATCCTGGATCGACGTCGGACACCGGCGGTGTCGATCAGCGTGTAGCGTTGTCCGTCTTTCTCAAGAGGCACGAAAATGCTGTCCCGGGTCGTGCCGGGCATATCGAACACAACCACCCGGTCCTCGCCGAGAATGCGGTTAACAAGCGTCGACTTGCCCACATTCGGCCGGCCAACGATGGCCACCCGGATCCCCTCGATCGCAGGATCCACCGCCACATCGGTGCCGTCCTCCCGCTCTGGCAAGCGCTGGAAGGTGTCTTCCAGCATCCGCTCGACGCCACGACCGTTGGCTGCCGCAATGGCATGGGCCTCGCCCAGTCCGAGGGAATGAAACTCGGCCGTGGCCAGGCGCTGGTCAACCGCATCGATCTTGTTCACCGCCAGCACCACCGGCTTGCCGAGACGCCGCAAACGGGCGGCGATCTCCTGGTCGGCGGCGCCCAGGCCGTCGCGGGCGTCCACCAGGAAGATCACCAGATCCGCCTCGCCGATCGCCGCCAGCACCTGGCGCTCCATGCCTACCTCGACGCCATCGGGGTCGTCGCCCAGACCGCCGGTATCGACCACCAGGTACGGTCGTCCACCCACGCGGCCACGGCCATACTGCCGATCCCGGGTCAGACCGGGAAAATCGGCCACCAGGGCGTCGCGGGTGCGGGTGAGATAGTTGAACAGGGTGGACTTGCCCACATTGGGCCGGCCCACCAGGGCGATCACAGGCTGCATGATGTCGGGACTCCGTCAGAGCCGGCGATGATACGCGGGCGCGGTCCTGCGGGAAACCGATTCGCCTGATCCCGCCAGGCCGATGCCGGTTCCGGCCACCTTGCAAGCCCCGGCACGGGCAGGCACCTTTGACGTCTTCCGCAGGGTGCCCGGCCGACACGCTCGATTCGGTCAGAGCTGCGGCACCCTCAATCAATACAAAACAACGCGGTACCAAAATGGCGAAGAAGAAGCGTAATCCTCTGGCGCAGCCGACCCAGAGCGAGATCCAGCTTTCCGTACAGGCACTGAAAGACGGCTATCCGGAGCAGGCCGAGGTGGCGGCGCGGCAACTGGCGAAAAAATATCCGGCCGCGCTCATGCCGCAGAACCTGCTTGGTGTCGCGCTGGAGCGGCAGCAACGCTTCGCCGAGGCCGCCAGGAGCTACCGCCGGGTACTGGAAATCGATCCAAGCATCGCCGAGATCCATTTCAATCTGGGCGTCATGGTCGATCAACTGGGCAAGCCGGATGAGGCCATTCGTCATTACCGGAAGGCCGTCCGCCTGAAACCGGCACTGGCCGTGGCCCATTTCAACCTCGGTCTGGCACTGCAGAACACCGACAAGCCGGACGCGGCGGTGGAAAGTTACCAGCAGGCCCTCGCCAGGGAACCACGCTTTGCCGACGCGCATTCGGGTATCGGTACCGTGTTGCAGCAGCAAGGAGCCTACGACGACGCCATCGCGCATTATCAGAAGGCTTTGGATATCCGGCCGGATCCGCAAACCTGGTTCAGCCTGGGCACCGCGCAACGCAACCACGGCCTGCTCGATGAAGCGGCGGCGAGTTTCCGCCAGGCCCTGGCGCTGGACCAACGGCATACCGAAGCGCTGAGCAATCTGGGCGATGTGCTCTGGCATCAGGGCAAGGTGGACGAGGCCGCCACGCACTTCCGCCAGGCGCTGGCTATTGACCCGGAAAACCGGCTTGCCAATTACAACCTGGGGGTTTTCCTTTACGACAACGAGCAGCTGGAGGAGGCAATTCCGCATTTCCAG
>SKGQ01000094.1 GCA_007117515.1 Ectothiorhodospiraceae bacterium
ACCGATGCGCTGATCGACCATAGACTCTTCGGCCGTGATGCGCGCTCGGTGTTGGGTGCGCAACTGAGCCGCGACGACTTCCGCTCCGGGCGCTCCTCCCGCCCGGGCTTTAATCGCCAGATCGACGACCCCAGGAACCCCGGACAACTCGGCAGCGTCAGGGATATCGACTTTGACCGGTCCGAGAATATCCGCCGCAGCGAGCGGGATACGCTCGCCCTGTTCGCTGAAAACCAGTTTGACTTGGGCGCTGGTATCAGCATTGTCAGCGGCCTTCGCGGCGAGCGGATCCGGGTCAAGGTGGACAACACGGTCGGCGATGAACGCCGTCAGGGCAGTGAAACGTTTACTACCCAGGATGCCCGTCTTGGCCTCGTCTGGGAGGCGACTCGGATACTTTCGGTGTTCGCTCAGGCCACCAGCGGCTCACAGTTTCAACTTAATCCCAATATTCCGGCAGTGGATGACCTAGACACTGCCCTGCAGCGCTCTACGGGCTTTGAGGGTGGCCTGCGCGGACGCGCCATAGACGGGACATGGCAATTCCAGGTGACCGCTTTTGATATCGAGAAACGCAAGCGCCTAGTCTCCGATCCTACACCCGAGAATCCGGATCGGCGGCGGCAAGTGGGTCGTCAGACCTCCCAGGGCATTGAGCTCAGTGGCTACTGGGAACTCTTGGAGCGGCTCACGCTGGAGGGCAACGCCAGCTTCCTGAGTGCCGAGTTCCGGAACGATCCTGCGGTTGGCGGCAACACGCCGTCGGGCGTGCCGAAACAGCTCGGGAATGCGTGGGCAACGGTTGATGTGAGCCCGCGGATACGGGCGCGCGCCCACGTGCAGTATGTTGGCGAGCAGCAGGCTGCAAACGACAACGCGCTGCAAATTCCGTCCTATACGCTGTTGAATCTCTCCGGCAGCTACGATTTCGACCACAACTGGACTGTCACCGGCCGCGTGCGCAACGTCACCGACGAACAGTACTTCACCAGTGCCTGGTTCGGAAACCAGTTCTTCCAGGGAGACGGGCGCGCGTTTGAAGTCCAGCTGAGCGCATCGTTCTGAGGTCATGAGCCTGACACGGCAGATTTACCTCTGGCACAGGTATCTCGGCATTGCTCTGTGCCTGTTTATCGCAATGTGGTTCGCCTCGGGCATCGTGCTGATGTATGTGGGGTATCCGTCGCTGGACGATGACGTGCGTCTTGCCGGGTTACCCGTTTTCGATACCGATGCTGGGCTGCAGCCTCCTTGGGCGATCGTTGAACGTTACGGGGATGTGGAGTTTCTGCGCCTCAACGCGGCTCTTGGCCGCCCGGCGTATCACCTCCGGCGCAATGGTGTGTGGCGGAGCGTTGATGCTGCCACAGGCGAACCCCTGGAGCCGGCCGCGCAGGACCTTGAGGCTGCCGCCCGGCGCCATGCCAGAACCGAGGTCATCGCCCTCGAGGCGGTGGAGGTGGATCAATGGACCGTCCCGGGCCGCTTTGACGCCTACCGGCCACTCGTACGTGCACGAATGGCAGACGGTGCCGGCACATGGCTCTACCTGTCGGCGAGTACGGGCGAGATCGTGCAGACCACCACGCGTTTCGAGCGCGGCTGGAACTGGGTGGGCGCGGTACCGCACTGGATCTACCCGTGGCAGCTTCGCCAGCATCCGGAACTCTGGAGGCAGGTGGTGATCTGGCTGTGTGTGCCAGCGATCGCCCTGATTATCACGGGGGCATTGGTGGGAATCTGGCGACTGCGTGTCCAGCGGCGCTATAAGGGCGGACGGATGACTCCCTACCACGGATGGCAGCGTTGGCATCATATCCTCGGCATCATTTGCGTGGTCTTTGTGTTCACTTTCATGGTGAGCGGTTTGTTTTCCATGAACCCGGGGCGCGTGTTTACTTCCCCAGCTCCTGATGCGGAGGACACCGCATCGTGGGCGGATGGTCCCCTGATCACCGAGGGTGCGGTCACACCGGCGGCGCTGATTGCAGCAGCGCCCAATGATCTGCGCGAGTTGCAGTGGGACCGCCAGGCCGGGGTTCCCCTCGTGCACCTCCGGGGCACTCATGAAAGCGGCGTCAAACAAGCCGACGGTAGCCTCTTCGAGCCCGAAGCCGATGCCCTGATTACCCGCGCCAAAGCGCTGGTGAGCGACGGCACCATCAACGATGCCGTCATACTCACGGAGTATGACCATTACTATTATGCCCGGCGTAACGACCGGCCGTTACCCATTCTCCGACTCCGCTTTGACGACCCGGCCGGCACCACGCTCTACATTAATCCCAAGACAGCCGCGATCGAATCCCACATTAACCGCAGGGATCGCTGGCGGCGATGGCTCTACAATGGTCTCCACAGCCTGGATTTCCCCGTGCTGTGGGAGCGCCGACCGTTATGGGATTTCGTCGTCCTAAGCCTGTCTCTCGCCGGTCTGGCGTTCAGTCTGACCGGCGTTGCCATCGGCTGGCAGCGCCTAACGTCAAGAACTGGAGGACGCAGGCGCTACCGCGGTTGACAGGATAGATGCGGTCATCGCAGATATACGGTGCCGAAGGTACACGGTGTCGGCTTAGATGGCGGTTCTTGTGTGTTGCATGGACGGGATGTCCGGACCGGTGTCCACTGCACCGGGGGAAGTCCATTGATCGCAAACCCGGTTTCGTTGTCCCAATCCCGCATGTGCGCGATACAAGACTGAGCATCGTAATTCCGGCCTGGAACGAGGCGGAATTCCTGCCGCGGACGCTGGCCGCACTGGATGCGGCGATCGGTGAATCGGGTGTATCCGCCGAATGTATCGTGGTCGACAACGCCTCGACGGACGCCACCGCCGGGATCGCCCGGCAGCATGGCGCGCGGGTGGTGCATGAGCCCGAACGCCGTATCGCCCGGGCCCGCAATGCCGGCGCGGCGGCCGCCCATGGTGACTGGCTGCTGTTCCTGGATGCCGACACGCTGGTGGAGGCCGGACACCTGCAGGCGGTTGGCCGGGCAATGGAGGCCGACGCAGCCGGCGGTGGCGCAACGGTTGCGCTGGATCGGGATCTGCGCGGACCGACGGCCTGGGGCCTTGCCCTGTGGAACGGGCTTTCCAGGCGTTTCGGTCTGGCTGCCGGTTGCTTTCTGTTCGTCCGCCGCGATCTTCACCAGACACTGGGCGGTTTCGATGAGCGACTCTACGCTGGCGAGGAACTCGGCTACTCGCGCAGGCTTAAGGGGCTGGCGCGGCCG
>SKGQ01000047.1 GCA_007117515.1 Ectothiorhodospiraceae bacterium
ATGCGGTCCATGGGGCCTCCATATACCAAGACACAAGTTTTCAGTTTCAGTGTTCAGATGGATCTGATGCCGGGCGGACGATCAGGCCGGGCCGGCCTGGCGTTCCCGGGTTTCCAACTCCCGCAGATCATCGGCGACGGCGCTGCTCGACCGGGTGAAGCGGGCAAGCAGATCGTACAGCACCGGCGTCAGGAACAGGGTCAGCACCGTGGCCAGCGCCAGGCCGCCGATGATGACAATACCGATGGCGGTGCGGCTTTCGGCACCGGCGCCGGTGGACAGCACCAGCGGCAGCGCGCCGAACACCGTGGAGATGGCGGTCATAAGGATCGGCCGGAAGCGCAGCACGGTGCCTTCAACAATGGCCTCACGAACGCTGCGGCCCTGGTCGCGCAACTGGTTGGCAAACTCCACGATCAGGATGCCGTTCTTTGCCATCAAGCCAATCAACAGGATCATGCCGATCTGGCTGTAGATGTTCAGCGAGATACCGGTGGCGAACAGTGCCGCCAGTGCGCCGGTTATCGCCAGCGGGACCGAGAGCATGATGATGCCGGGATGGACGAAGCTTTCGAACTGCGCGGCCAGCACCAGGAACACCACCACCATGGCCATGGCGAAAGTGAGGTAGATGGCGCCCGAGGTCTCCATGAACTCCTGGGATAGCCCCAGGTAGCTGATCTGGGCCGCATCCGGCAGTTCCTCGGCGGCAATCCGCTCCAGGTAATTCAGCGCGCTACCCAGGTCATAGCCCTCGGCCAGCGAGGCTGTGATGGTGACGGAGGGCAGACGATTGACCCGGGTCAGCACCGGTGCGGAACCCAGTTCCTCGGTGCGGATGACGCTGGACAGCGGCACCAGCTGGCCGTTGTTCCCCGAGCGCACGAAGATGTTCTCCAGGTCCGACGGCGTGGCGCGGTCAAAATCCTCGGCCTGCAGCAGGACGTCGTATTCACGGCCACGATCCAGATAGGTGGTGACCTGCCGCGAGGCGAACATGGTCTGCAATGCCCCGCCCACATCGTCGACCGCAATATCCAGATCGGCCGCCTTCTGCCGGTCCATGATCACGTTGAGCTGGGGCCGGGTTTCCTCGTAGTCGCTGTCGAGGTTCAGCAGCCGCGGATTCTCTTCCCGGGCGCGCGCCATCACGCGCTGGGCCCAGTCGTCGACCTCGCTGTATTCCGAGCCACCGATGACGAACTGCACCGGTGCCTCGAAGCCGCTCTGGCCCAGGCCGGGCGGGTTCACCGCAAAGGACTGCATGCCGGGCAGGCTCAGCAGCTGCGGGAAAATCGAGCCAACGATCGCCTGCTGCGAGCGCTCCCGTTCGTCCCAGTGACGCAGACCGACGATGGTGATCGGTCGGTCGACCTGGCCACGGAAACCGGAAATGGTCAGCACGCGGAAGGCCTCGCCGTCGTCCACCAGGGGCCGCAGCACCTCTTCCATCTCGCGCAGTTGCGCGTCGACATAGGCCGGAGACGAGCCCTGGGGCGCCGAACTGGGGATGATGAACACGCCGCGGTCCTCGGTAGGCGCCAGTTCCTCGGGCAGGACGCTGATCAGTTGCACGGCGGCCAGGCCCACCACCACACAGACAGCGAGTATCACCAGCGGGATGTTCAGCGCCTTGACCAACAACCAGCGATAACCGTTGGTCAGCCCACGGAACCCCCGCTCGGTCACCCGATACAGAAAGCCCTCGCCTTCCGGCGGCCGCAGCCATTTGCTGCATAGCATCGGTGCCAGGGTCAGCGCGACCACGCTGGAGAAGACCACCGCCGCCGCCAACACCAGCCCGAATTCGGTAAACAGCCGGCCGACATTGCCCTGCATGAAGGCGATGGGCACGAACACCGCCACCAGCGTCAGCGTGGTGGCGACGATCGCGAACCCCACCTGACGCGCGCCACGGTAGGCGGCCAGCAACGGCGGCTCACCGTCGTCGATGCGCCGCTGCACGTTTTCAAGCATGACGATGGCATCGTCCACCACCAGACCGATGGCGAGAATCAGCGCCAGCAGGGTCAGCACATTGATGGAGAACCCGAGCGGGCCCATCACCGTGAAAGCGCCAATCACCGCCACCGGGATGGTCACTGCAGGGATCAGCGTGGCCCGGATCGAGCGCAGGAAGACAAAGATCACCAGCACCACCATCGATACGGCGATGCTCAGTGTGATCAGCACCTCGCGGATCGACTCACGGATGAAGATGGACTCGTCGTAACCGACCTCCATGCGCATGCCGCTGGGGAGACCAGGTTCGATGACCTCCATCTCGTCACGAATGCCGTCGGAGACAGTGATGACGTTGGCCTGGGACTGGCGAATGATGCCGAGCCCGACGGCGGGCTCGCCATTGGTTCGCACTGCCGTGCGTTCATCTTCGACGCCGCGCTCGACCCGGGCCACTTCCCCCAGCCGCAACTGATAGGCATCGTCGCTTCGAATCACCAGGTTGGCGAACTCCTCGGCATCCTTGAGTCGGGTGTCGGTGCGGATGGTCAACTCGCGCTGGTGCGATTCCACGCGACCGGCGGGCAGCTCCAGGTTATTGCTGCGCAGTGCCGTCTCGATGTCGGCGACGGTCACGTTGCGCGCCGACATGGCTTCCCGATCCAGCCAGATCCGCATGGCATAGCGTCGCTCACCGCCGATGCGGATACGGGCGACGCCGTCGATGACCGACATGCGGTCCACCAGATTGCGTTCGGCGTAGTCGGTCAGTTCCTCCGGCGACATGTTGTCGGAGGACAGGGTCAGCCACATCATCGGCCGGGCGTCGGCGTCGGTCTTCTCCACCACGGGTGGGTCCGCGTCCTCGGGCAGATCGGCGGACACGCGGCTGACCGCATCACGCACATCATTGGCGGCAGCGTCGATATCGCGGTCCAGGTTGAACTCGATAGTGGTCTCGGCCTGGCCATCACGGCTGGCGGAGCTCACCGAACGGATGCCGTCGACGCTGCTGATCGCGCCCTCAATGATTTCCGTGACTTCGTTGTTCATCACCTCGGGCGCGGCACCCAGGTACTCGGTGGTGACCGACACCACCGGCGGGTCGATATTGGGGTACTCGCGGATGGGAAGCTGCATGAGGGAGGCAAGGCCCAGCAGCACGATCAGCAGGCTCAGCACCGTGGCCAGAACCGGTCGCTTGACGGCGATATCGGAGACAATCATGTCAGGCCGCTCCGCGTTGACTGGCGATG
>SKGQ01000151.1 GCA_007117515.1 Ectothiorhodospiraceae bacterium
CTGGCGGACAATGTCATTGTCGGGCCTGGCTCGGTGCTGGGTGACGGTGTGCATATCGGTCGTGGCAGCCGTCTGGTTGCCAGAGTCACGGTGTGGGATGGCTGCGTGATCGGCGAGCGTTGCCTGCTGCATCCGGGGGCGGTTATTGGTGCGGACGGCTTCGGCTATGCCAACGACGAGGGTCGCTGGAGCAAGGTTCCCCAGGTGGGTGTAGTCAGGCTCGGTAACGATGTTGACGTGGGTTGTAACACCACCATCGATCGCGGTGCCATCGGCGACACGCTGATCGGCAATGGGGTCAAATTGGATAATCTGGTACAAATCGGCCATAACGTCGAAATCGGCGAGCACACGATCATCGTGGCCTGCTCCGGTGTTGCGGGCAGTACCCGAATCGGGCGTCACTGTGCAATCGGCGGTGCGGTTGGAATGGCGGGTCACATCAACATTGCCGACGGTGTCCAGATCACGGGCATGACGCAGGTCACCAAGAGTCTCAACGAGCCAGGTCTCTATTCCTCGGGTACCGGTGTGGAGCCGAATCGCAAGTGGCGGCGTAATGCCGCGCGGTTCCATCAACTCGATGACATGGCCAGGAGGCTCCGACGCCTTGAGCAGCAATTGGCGGCGCGGGCAGCGGAGCAGGCGGATTCATCGGAATCCTGAGTCGGTAAAACAAGAAGCGAGTCCATGGATATTCATCAGATCCTCAATCACCTCCCGCACCGGTACCCGTTTCTGCTGGTGGATAGGGTCGTGGAGTCCCATCCCGGCGAGTCCCTCACCGCGATCAAGAATGTCACCATCAACGAGCCGTTTTTTCAGGGCCATTTCCCGATCCGTCCGGTGATGCCTGGCGTGCTGATTCTGGAAGCCATGGCGCAGGCTTGCGGACTTCTGGCCTTCGCCACCGAGGGCGAGGCGCCGGGGAGCACGATTTTCTATCTGGTTGGGGTGGATAACGCCCGCTTCAAGCGCCCGGTGGAGCCAGGGGACCAGGTGCGGCTGGAGAGCCGCATCGCGCGGCGGCGCCGCGGTATCTGGGTTTTTGATGCCCGGGCCTCGGTGGATGGCCAGCTGGTCGCGGAAGCCGAGATCATGTGCACGATGCGGGACATTTCGGCTTGATTCATCCAAGTGCCATCATCGATCCGGCTGCGAGCCTGGCCGACGATGTCGCCGTTGGCCCCTTTTCCATCATCGGTCCCGAGGTGGAAATCGGCTCCGGCACCACGATCGGGCCGCATGTAACGCTGCGTGGGCCGACGCGCATCGGTCGGGATAACAGAATCTTTCAGTATTCATCGATCGGTGAACAGCCCCAGGACAAGAAATACAGCGGTGAAAAGACTCGGCTCGAGATTGGTGACCGCAATACCATTCGCGAATTCGTGACCATCAATCGCGGCACCGCGCAGGATCGGGGTCTGACCAGTATCGGCAACGATAACTGGATCATGGCGTACGTCCACGTGGCCCACGATTGCGTTATCGGTGACCGGACGGTGTTTGCCAATGGTTCTTCACTCGCCGGCCATGTACTGGTTGGCGACGACGTCATTCTTGGCGGGTTTAGCCTGGTACATCAATTCTGCAATATCGGGGCGCACGCTTTCACCGGAATGGGCAGCACGGTCAAGCAGGATGTGCCGCCCTTCATTACCGTTTCCGGCAATCCGGCCGAGCCCCATGGCGTGAATGCCGAGGGTCTGCGGCGTCGCGGCTTTGATCAGCCGGAAATACAGGTGCTGCGCCGTGCCTACCGGATTCTGTACAAGTCGGGACTGCGTCTGGAGCAGGCTGTTGCTCAGTTACAGCCGCTGGCCGAAGACTGCGCTGCTGTTGGCGAGCTGCTGGACTTCATCGCATCGGCCAAGCGTGGACTCGTCCGCTAGGGTCGCGGCGCATGCATTCTGAAACCGCACCTGGGACGACGTCGCCCGACAGCCGCTGTCTGCGCATCGGAATCTTAGCCGGGGAACTGTCGGGTGACCTGCTTGGCGGCGGCCTGATGCGCGAACTGCGCCGGCTGTTTCCCCGCGCGCAATTCGAAGGCATCGGCGGCGAGCGTATGCTCGCCGAAGGCATGGACAGCCATTATCCGCTGGAAGCGTTGTCGGTGATGGGCCTGCTGGAAGTCCTGCGCCATCTGCCGCGTCTGCTTGGGATCCGCCGTCACCTGCGGAAGCATTTCCTGGCGAACCCGCCGGATCTTTTCATTGGTATCGACGCCCCGGACTTCAATCTTGGTCTTGAGCGCAGCCTGCGGGATGCCGGTATTCCTACCGTGCACTATGTCAGCCCGACCGTCTGGGCCTGGCGCCAGGGACGGGTCAAGACGATCCGGAACTCGGTGGACCTGATGCTGAGCATTTTCCCTTTCGAAGCGGAATTTTTCCGTCGCCACGATGTGCCCGTGACTTTTGTTGGCCACCCCCTGGCTGACGAGATTCCGCTGCAGCCGGACCGTGAGGCGGCCCGGGAAAGCATGGGACTGCCTCAGTTGCCGGCATTGGTAGCGGCAGTGCTTCCCGGAAGTCGCATGAGCGAGGTGTCATTGCTCGGACCAGTATTCCTCGACACCGTGGAATGGCTGTGCGCGCGTCGTGATGGGATCCGTTTCCTCGTTCCCTGCGCCACGCCCCGAATCCGGGCTTATCTGGAGCAGTTGCTTGCAGAACGGCCCCCGGACTTACCAGTGGAATTGCTGGATGGCAAGGCCCGGGAATGCATGACTGCCGCGAATGCGGTCCTGGTCGCATCGGGTACGGCAACCCTGGAAACATTGCTGCACCAGCGGCCGATGGTTGTCGCCTACAAGGTCACCCCGGTTACTGGCTGGCTGGCCAGGCGCTTGATCAAGGTGCCATTCTTCGCCATGCCGAACCTGATTGCCGGCGAGCGATTGGTCGACGAGTTCGCGCAGGAGGAGGCTACAGTGTCGAATCTTGGTCCGGCCATGCTCACCTTGCTCGACGACCGTAGTCAGCGGGAAGAACTCATTACCCGGTTCCGTGCCCTGCATGCGCTGATGAAACAGGATGCGAGCCGGCAGGCGGCCCTTGCCGTGGCGCGTTTACTTGAGGCGCGGGCATGAGTCAGATCGAACTCTGGCCGGAAATAAATGAGATCGTGTTGTGTGCCGGGGTCGATGAAGTCGGACGCGGTCCGCTGGTTGGTGCGGTGGTGGCGGCGGCCGTGATTCTCGATCCAGGCCGGCCAATCGTCGGTCTGACTGATTCCAAGAAACTCAATGCCAGGCGTCGTGAGGCGCTTGCGCTGGAGATTCGGGAGCGGGCTACCGCCTGGAGCATTGGCGAGGCCAGTGCCGCCGAAATCGACCGCCTGAATATCCTGCATGCCTCGCTGCTCGCCATGCGGCGGGCGGTGGAGGGCCTGAAAGTTGCGCCGGCGTCGGTGCTGGTTGACGGCAACCGCTGCCCGGAAGGACTAGCCTGTCCGGCGCAGGCCATCGTGGGCGGCGATGCGTGCGAGCCCTCGATCGGTGCAGCGTCGATCCTGGCCAAGGTCTATCGGGATGCGCAGATGGACGCCTTGCATGCGATCCACCCGGGCTACGGCTTCGACCGCCATCGCGGCTATCCGACTGCCGATCATCGGCAGGCACTACAGCGACTGGGCCCGCTCCCCGAACATCGCCGTTCCTTCCGACCCGTACGTGATGCGCTCGCGGCCGAATCTAACGTAAAATCTTAAACGTAAAACATAAAACGTTGGTTAGAAAACACCTTTCACGATCTTTGTCACTTCGTCGATCTGCTCGTCGGTCAGTTCAGGAAACATCGGCAGCGACATGCAGCGACGGGAAATGTCCTCGGTGACCGGGAGCGTCAGCCCCTTGCAATCGTCCCTGAACACGTCCTGCTGGTGCAGGGGCACGGGGTAGTAGACGGCACAGCCGATCTGCTTTTCGCGTAACGCGGCGAGAATGTCGTCGCGGCGCTCGGAGAGCAGGGTGTACTGATGGTAGACGTGCTGCATGCCGGGGCGCTCACTCGGCACCACCACGCCGGGCAGGTCGCCAAGCGCTTTCGAATAGGCATGGGCGGCCCGCCGGCGACCGGCGTTGAAGGTGTCGATGTGCTTGAGTTTGGCGCGCAGGATGACCGCCTGCATCTCGTCCAGCCGGCTGTTATAGCCGATCACGTGATGGTAATAGCGCTCGCGGCTGCCGTGGTTGCGGTAGACCCGCAGTTCTTCGGCGATGGCATCGGAATTGGTCGAAACCATGCCGCCGTCGCCGTAGCAGCCGAGATTCTTGCTCGGGAAAAAGCTGTGGCAGCCGGCGATCCCGAAGCCGCCGGTCTGGATGTCGTCCATGGTCGCGCCGAAGGACTGGGCGCAATCCTCGATCAGTAGCAGGTCATTCTCACAGGCCAGCCGCTGCAGTGTCTTGATGTCCGCAGGCTGGCCGAACAGGTGTACCGGCATGATGACCCGGGTGCGCTCGGTAATGGCCTGGCGCACGAGTTCCGGATCCAGATTCATGGTGTCCGGCTCGATATCGACGAAAACCGGAGTCGCACCGACATAACGGATCGCTTCGGCAGTGGCGATGAAGGTGAACGCGCTGGTGATGACTTCGTCCCCTGGCCCGATGCCGGCGGCGCGCAGGGCAAGATGCAGCGCATCGGTGCCAGAGGCACAGGCCACGGCGTGTTTCACGCCCAGATAGGCTGCTGCCTCCTGTTCAAAGGACTGGACGTTCGGACCAAGAATAAACTGGGCACCATCCAGCACTTTCAGCAGTTCCCGTTCGATTTCCTCACGGATGACAGGATACTGCGCGGTGAGGTCCACCATTGGAATCATGTGTTTCGCCTCTAACTCTGTCGGCCGCTGCCGGCCCGATAGGACTTGATGCGGTCGAGCATGGGGTTGCAATGCAGCAGGCGGCCGATTTCCATCGCCGTCTGCAAGGCCTGAAGTCCATCCTCGCCGCTGACGATGGGCCGTGTGCCCTGGCGGACACTGACGAGAAAGGCCTCGATTTCCGCGAGCAGCGCGTCGCCTGCATCGAAGCTGACATGCTCGGACTCGATGTCGGGAATTCCCGGATGCTGTTCGCCGTCGCCGGTGCGCCGGATATCCAGGCTCCGCGCGTGAAAATCCAGGGCGATATAGCCGCTTTGTTGGAACAGCCGCATCTTGCGCTCGCTCTTCTGGCTGACCCGGCTCGCGGTAACATTGGCCACGCAACCGTTCTCGAATTGCAGACGCGCGTTGGCGATATCGATGTCGTTGGAGATCACCGGCACGCCATTGGCGTCGATCCGACTCAGGGGCTGGTTCACCAGCGTCAGGATGATGTCGATGTCGTGGATCATCAGATCCAGCACCACGCTGACGTCCGCGCCCCGCGGGTTGAACGGTGCCAGGCGGTGGGATTCGATGAACAGCGGCACATCGATTCGGTCGGACAGCGCCTGCACCGCGGGGTTGAACCGTTCCAGATGACCCACCTGCAGCCGCAGGTTCCGCGCCGTGGCGGTGTCCACCAGTTGCCGGGCTTCCTCCAGTGTTGCCGTGATCGGTTTTTCCACGAGTACGTGGATGTCCAGATCGAGCATATCCATGGTCACGGCATGGTGCAGCCTGGTCGGTACCACCACGCTCACCACATCGACCCGACCGGCCAGTTGCCGATGGTCGGTCAAGGCCTCGCAGCCAAGTTCGGCCGCGACGCTGGCGGCGCGCTCGGCATCGGTGTCGACGATGGCGACCAGCTCCGAGTCCGGCAGCGCCGCATACTTCTGGGCATGAAAGCGGCCCAGGTATCCGGTGCCGATGACCGCTGCGCGCAATTTGCTCATCGGGTAATGCCTCGTTTGCTTGTTCGTATGAAGGCGAGCAGATCGCTGATGGAGGCGCTATCCAGCGCCGGATCCGCCTCAATGGCGGCTAGCGCCTCGCTCAGCCGCAGGTTACTGCGAAACAGCAGGCGATAGGCCTTGCGGATCTGCTGGATCGTTTCGGCATCAAAGCCGTTGCGCTGCAATCCCCGTCGGTTCACGCCAAAGAGCCGGGCATGATTGCCCGAGGCCATGGCGTAGGGGGGAATGTCCATCGGCGCCATGGTGCCGCCGCCCAGCATTGCGTAAGCACCGATGCGTGCGAACTGGTGAATGGCGCAGAGTCCCGCGACGTTGACATGGTTACCGACAGTGACGTGACCGGCGAGCGTGGCGCCGTTCGCCAGGGTGATGTGATCGCCAAGCAGACAGTCATGCCCGACATGGCTATAGGCCATCAGATAATTTTCATTGCCGATGCGCGTGACGTGGGTTTCCTTGGTGGTCGCCCGGTGAATGGTGACGAACTCGCGCAGCACGTTGTTGTTACCGATTTCCAGGCGGGTCGGCTCGCCACGGTAGCCGCGATCCTGAGGCGCCGTGCCGATGACACAGTGGGGACCGACCTGGTTCCCCCTGCCCAGCCGCGTCGGGCCCTCAAGGACGGCGTGGGCGCCGACAGTGCAGCCTTCGCCGAGCTCGACATCGGCGCCGATCACGGCACCTGCGGCGACGATGACGGAGTCGCCTAGAGACGCTCCAGGGTGTACGGTTGCGGTCTCGTGAACGGTCGGCACTCGCTGATTCCGGTTTGCTGCTAGGATTCGCCGGCCTGTTGCCGGCAGCGGTTCCCGAGGCGCGATTTCAAGACGCTATGGTGGCACCGGTCGGGGCGCCGGATTCGATGAATCCCGGCGATGGCGGGGCCTTTCCAGAGACTGGATATGCTGGCCCGAACGTGCCGAAGGATGACGCAAGCCCAGATCGAAGTCGAGCATGAACCAGACCTTTGTCCATCTGAATCTGCACACCGAGTTTTCTCTGGTCGACGGCATCGTCCGTATCCGGCCGTTGATGAACGCTGTGGCCAGGCAGGGCATGCCGGCGGTTGCGATGACCGATCAGGGCAACCTGTTCGGCATGGTGAAATTCTACAAGGCGGCCCTCGCTGCCGGCATCAAACCCCTGATCGGCGCGGATCTCTGGATCGAGGACCACACCAGTACTCAGGGTCGCTGCCGGGTCACGGTGCTGGTCCGGACCACGGCCGGTTACACCAGCCTGACCCGGTTGATTTCCCGCAGTTATATAGAGGGCCAGCACGGCGATGTGCCCGTGGTGACGAGGGACTGGCTGGAGCAGGATCATGAGGGCCTGATCGTGCTTTCCGGCGGCCGCGAAGGCGACGTCGGTCAGGCCTTGCTGGCAGAAGACCTGGAAACCGCGCGCGAGCGACTGGCCTGGTGGTGCCGGCTTTTCCCGGGCGATTACTACCTCGAACTGCAGCGCGCCGGTCGGCCGGGCGATGAGGAGCATGTGCATGCCGCGGTGATGCTGGCCGCCGACAATGATGTGCCAGTGGTTGCCACCAATGTTGTGCGCTTCATCTCGACCTCGGACTTCGAGGCCCACGAGGCCCGCGTCTGCATTCACGATGGCCGCACTCTGGCCGATCCGCGTCGGCCGCGCCACTTCAGCGAAGAACAATATCTGCGCTCGCCGGAGGAGATGGCCGCGCTGTTCAGCGATCTGCCGGAAGCCATCGAGAACACGGTAGAGATTGCCCGGCGCTGCAATCTCGAGATCACACTGGGCAAGAATGTCCTGCCGGACTTCCCGATCCCTGATGGTCTGAGCGAGGCCGACTTTCTACGGCAGGAAGCTTTTACGGGTCTGGAGCGGCGTCTGGGTCAGCTCCAGGCCTTGCGGGACGCGCCAGCGGTAGACCGCGAACGCTACGTCCAGCGCCTGGAGCGGGAACTGGACGTGATCATTCAGATGGGCTTTCCGGGCTACTTCCTTATCGTGGCCGACTTCATCCGCTGGGCCAAGCAGAACGACATCCCGGTGGGGCCGGGGCGCGGTTCCGGTGCCGGCTCGCTGGTGGCATTTGCGCTGGATATCACGGACCTCGATCCGCTGCGCTATGACCTGTTGTTCGAACGTTTCCTTAACCCGGAACGGGTTTCGATGCCGGATTTCGATATCGATTTCTGCATGGAAGGCCGCGACCGTGTCATCGATTACGTGGCCGAGAAGTATGGTCGGGAAAAGGTCTCTCAGATCGCGACCCACGGCACCATGGCGGCGCGGGCCGTGGTGCGTGACGTGGGCCGCGTGCTGGGTCATCCATACGGCATGATCGACCGCATCGCCAAGCTCATTCCCTTCGAGATCGGCATGACCCTGGACAAGGCTCTGGAGCAGGAGCCGGATCTGAAGGCGCAGTACGACGACGACGAGGAAATCACGACGCTGCTGGACCTGGCGATGAAGCTCGAAGGTCTGTCGCGCAATGTCGGCAAGCATGCCGGCGGTGTCGTGATCGCGCCGACGGCGCTGACCGACTTCTCGCCGCTGTACTGTGAGCCGGGCGGTGCCTCGCTGACCACGCAGTACGACAAGGACGACGTCGAGGAAGTGGGGCTGGTGAAGTTCGACTTCCTGGGTCTGCGCACACTGACCATCATCGACTGGACGGTGAAGGCGGTGAACGCGATCCGCGCCGAACAGCAGGAGACGGCGCTCGATATCTCCACGATACCCCTGGACGACCGGAGCACCTTCGACCTGCTGAAGCGCTGCGCCACCACCGCAGTGTTCCAGCTGGAGTCCCGTGGCATGAAGGACCTGATCCGGCGGCTGCAGCCGGACAACTTCGAGGACATCATCGCCCTTGTTGCCCTGTTCCGCCCTGGCCCGCTGCAGTCCGGCATGGTCGACGACTTCATTGACCGTAAGCAGGGGCGCGCCAAGCTGGCATATCCGACCCCGGAGCTGCACCGCGTCGAACTGGAGCCGGTGCTGAAACCGACATATGGAGTGATCCTGTACCAGGAGCAGGTGCAGCGTATCGCCCAGGTCCTGGCCGGCTATTCCCTCGGCGGTGCAGATTTGCTGCGGCGCGCGATGGGCAAGAAGAAACCCGAGGAAATGGCCAAGCAGCGGGCGATCTTTCTGAAGGGCGCAACCGAGAACGGCCTCAGTGAGCAGCATGCCACCGGCATCTTCGATCTGATGGAGAAGTTTGCCGGTTACGGCTTCAACAAGTCGCATTCGGCGGCCTATGCCCTGTTGTCCTACCAGACTGCCTGGTTGAAGGCGCATTTTCCGGCGCCATTCATGGCGGCCGTCCTGTCCTCGGATATGGATAACACCGACAAGGTGGTGACCCTGATCGAGGAATGCCGGGATATGGGACTGACGGTGGCGCCGCCGGATCTCAACCGCTCGGGCTTCCGCTTCCGCGCGGCCGATGAATCCACGGTCATCTACGGCATGGGCGCCGTGAAAGGCGTCGGCCAGGGTGTGATTCAGGCCATGGTGTCCGAACGCGAGGCCAGTGACGATTTCAAAAGCCTCCATGATCTCTGTCGGCGACTCGATGGTCGACGTCTCAACCGGCGTGTGCTGGAGGCGCTGGTGCGTGCCGGCTGCATGGATTCAATCGGTCCCAATCGGGCCACCCTGATGGCCACCATTGCACCGGCGCTGAAGGCTGCAGAGCAGCAGTCGCGAAATGCCGCCGTGGGCCAGAACGATATGTTCGGCCTGGCCGAACCGGCGGCTGATGCTAGCAGTGCGGGGCCGACGATCGAGCCCCTGCCTGAATGGGAGGAAGACGAGCGGCTGCAGGCGGAGAAGGAAACGCTGGGCTTATATCTCACGGGCCACCCGATCACCCGCTACGAGGGTGAGCTCTCGCGGGTGGTCAGCGGTCGGATCAGCGGCCTTGTCGCCAACGCGTCCCCAGCCGAGGGCGGTGGCCGGGGCGGTGAGCGCCGTGTGGTGGCGGCCGGCCTGGTGATGTCCATGCGGGTCCGCAACACCCAGACAGGCAATCGCATTGCCATGCTGGTGCTGGATGATCGCACGGGACGAATCGAGGTGACCTTGTTCACTGAGGCCTACCGGAAATTCGGGCACCTGATCAGCAAGGATCGTCTGCTGGTGGTGGAGGGTAATCTCGGTTACGACGATTTCTCGGACGGCTGGCGAATCAACGCCGACCGGGTGCTGGATATCGGTGAGGTGCGTGAGGCTTATGCCCGCCGCCTGGTGCTGCGGGTCGCGGCGCCGGCCTTTGCCAACGGCTCGGTGGAGTCGCTGCGCATGGCCTTGACTCCGTTTCGTGACGGAGGCTGTCCGGTGTGGCTGGAATACGAGGGCGAGCAGGCCTCGGCGGTTCTGCGGCTTGGGGATGAATGGCGGGTAAGGCCGTCGGATGAGTTGCTGCAACGCCTTACCGCGCTCGGTGGTCAAGGCGCGGTCCGGGTCGAGTATTAGGAATTTTTCCGCAGGCGAGCGTTTGCCTGCGGCCATCGTGGTTCGCTTGCCAGATCCCGGGCGGGTGGCTACCGTATCGCCCTGTCCTGCGGTTGCCGCCTGTGGCGAGCCGCGTCTGTCCTGTTACTGGCGGTCGCTATGAATCTGAATTTTCTCGACTTCGAACGTCCCATCGCCGAACTGGAAGCCAAGATTGACGAGCTGCGGTTCGTCGGTGATGACAACGATCTGAATATTCACGAGGAAATCCAACGGCTGCGCGACAAGAGCGACAACCTCACGGCCGAGATCTTTGGCCGTCTTAGCGCCTGGCAGATCGCGCAGCTCGCGCGTCACCCCCAGCGCCCTTATACGCTGGATTACCTGCCGCGCCTGACCACCGAATTTCGCGAGCTGCATGGTGATCGTGCCTATGCCGATGATCCGGCGATCGTTGGTGGTATCGGTCGACTGGATGGCCGGCCGGTGATGATCATCGGTCACCAGAAGGGGCGGGACACGCGCGAGAAGATCCGCCGTAACTTCGGCATGCCACGGCCGGAAGGCTATCGAAAGGCGCTCAGACTGATGCAGACCGCCGAGCGATTCGGGCTGCCGGTCCTGACGTTCATCGACACTCCGGGGGCATATCCCGGTGTCGGCGCCGAGGAGCGGGGCCAGAGTGAGGCGATTGCCCGCAACCTCCAGGTTATGTCCAGCCTCAAGGTGCCGGTGATCTGCACGGTGATCGGTGAGGGCGGCTCCGGCGGGGCGCTCGCCATAGGCGTTGGTGATCGCCTGAACATGCTCAGCTACAGCACCTACGCCGTTATTTCGCCCGAAGGCTGTGCCTCGATCCTGTGGAAAAGCGCGGAGCGCGCCCAGGATGCTGCCGAGGCCATGGGAATCACTGCATCGCGGCTGAAGGAACTGGGGCTCGTTGACGAGGTGCTGGATGAGCCCCTTGGCGGAGCGCATCGGGACGTGGATACCATGGCCGAGACGCTGAAATCCCGGCTGCGTCGGCAACTTGCCGTGATCGAGGCCGAGGGCTCCGAGCGCATGCTGGAACGACGGTACGAGCGTCTCACCTCCGTTGGTAACTGGAAGGACTAGGTCGCTGAGCGCCGGCGGCCCGCGTGAACCCCATGCCTGCGCGTTGCCCCGAGACACTCCTGCAACATCTGCCGCCGGCGCGGCGCTATCTGGTCGCCTTCAGTGGTGGCTGTGATTCCCTGGTTCTGCTGCACCTGATGCGAGCCTTGCGCTCGCGACTGCCTGGCGCGTTGAGCGCAGCCCACGTCAACCATGGCCTGCATCCGCTGGCCTCCGACTGGGCGGCGCACTGTGGCGCCGTCTGCCGCGACTGGGATATTCCCTTTACCTGCCATGAGCTTGCGCTGGAAGCCGGTGCCAACCTTGAGGCCCGGGCCCGCGAGGCCCGTTATCGGGTTCTGGCGGACGGGCTTGACCCGGAGACGGTGCTGCTTACCGCCCACCATGCCGACGATCAGGCAGAAA
>SKGQ01000069.1 GCA_007117515.1 Ectothiorhodospiraceae bacterium
GAGAACGGAAAGGCCAATCGTTCCGGGTGCAGCGCGGCCATGGTCTTCGGTGCCACCTCGGCGAAGATCAGAATAACCAGTGTCAGCAGCAGCGAGGCCGCACCGATGGCGCCTTCGCCATACAGGCGCAGGGCGATCAGCGTGGCCAGTGAGGCGGCCAGGATGTTGACGAAGTTGTTACCCAGCAGGATGACGCCGATCAGCCGGTCCGGCCGTTCCAGCAGCTGCGCCGCCAGACGGGCCGAGCGATGTCCGGCCTTGGCCAGGTGTTTCAACCGGTAACGGTTGAGCGTCATCAGCGCCGTTTCAGAACTGGAGAAAAACGCGGACAGCACGATCAGCAGGCCGAGCAGGCCAAACATCGCGCCGATGGGCAGATTGCTCACGGCCGGTCTCCCCGGGTCTGTGGAACAGCAGTAAGCATGGCAGGTGAAATCAGCGGAAGAGGATCATTTCCAGCACCAGCTTGGTGCCAAAATAGGCGAGCATCAGCGCAATGAAGCCGCCCAGGGTCCAGCGGATTGCGACGCGACCGCGCCAGCCATAGCGCCAGCGTCCGAACAGCAGGATCGCGAAAACCAGCCATGCGGCAATGGACAGCGTGGTCTTGTGCACCAGGTGCTGGCTGAAAATATCGTCCAGAAAGATCGCGCCGGTTACCAGCGACAGGCTGAGCAGGCCGAAGCCCAGCCAGAGCATCTGGAACAGGATGCTCTCCATGACTCTCAGGGGCGGCAACAGGCGAACCAGGCCTTCGGGGTGGCGGTTATGCAGATGGTGGTCCTGGTACGCCAGCACCACCGCTTGCAGCGCCGCGATGCTGAGCAGGCTGTAGGCCAGGATTGAACTGAGAATGTGTGCTTCCAGCCCGAGTGGCACGTTGCCCCCGGTGGGCGCGGCCGGTGCAAACAGGGTCGACAGGATCAGAGCCACTGCGCTGACGGGCAGGATCACGATCGCCAGGTTCTCCACCGGCTTGCGCAGCGCGGCCAGCAGGATCAGCGCCGCCATGAACCAGGTCACCAGTGAGACCGCGTTGAAGAAGCCCAGGTTGAGTCCCTGCGGCAGTACTGTCTGGCCCCAGAGCAACACGGCGTGGACCGCGATCGCCAGCAAACCCAGCGCCAATGCCGCCGAGCGGCCGACCGGGGGTGCATCACCCTGGCGTGCCAGGCGCAGTGAAAAAACGCCGCTGGCGGACAGATACAGGGCAATGGCAAGTATGATGAGTGCGGCGTGTTCCATGGGCGGAATCAAGTCGTCGGGAGCCCCCAACAGACGACGAATCATGGCATAGATACCTGGGCGGTCAAAGCTGGGGGCCATTTCGGCGTCGCGCCGGCTGAGGTACCCTTGCCCACCTTGTTACTGCAGTTGCGTTGAGGTCCGCGGATCCATGTTCAACAACCTGAGCGAACGTCTTGATGGTGTCGTCCGCCGCCTGCGCGGCCAGGGCCGGCTGACTGAGGAGAATATTCAGGACAGTCTGCGTGAAGTGCGCATGGCGCTGCTCGAAGCCGATGTCGCGCTGCCGGTGGTCCGGACCTTCATAAACGACGTGAAGGAACGCGCCCTTGGTGAAGAAGTCAGCAAGTCGCTGACGCCGGGCCAGGCCTTCGTCAAGATCGTCAAGGATGAACTGGTCCGCATGATGGGCGAGGAGAACGACGCCCTGGACCTGGCCGTGCGGCCGCCGGCGGTGGTGATGGTTGCCGGTCTGCAGGGCGCGGGCAAGACCACCAGCATTGCCAAGCTGGCGCTTTACCTGCGTGAGCGCGAAAAGAAGAAGGTTCTGGTGGTGAGCTGTGACGTCTACCGTCCGGCCGCCATTGATCAGTTGAAGACGCTGGCGGCAGAGGTCGGGGTGGATTTCTTCCCCTCCAGCGGCGAGCAGAAGCCGCTGGACATCGCGCGCGCCGCGCTCGAACACGCCAGGTTGCAGTACCATGACGTCTTGCTGGTGGATACCGCCGGTCGGCTGCACGTCGACGAGGCGATGATGGACGAGGTCAAGGCGCTGCACGCCGGGATCACGCCCGCCGAGACCCTGTTCGTGGTCGACAGCATGACCGGTCAGGATGCGGTGAATACGGCTGCTGCCTTCAATGACGCGCTGCCGCTGACCGGTGTGATCCTGACCAAGACTGATGGTGACGCCCGCGGCGGTGCGGCGCTGTCGATTCGCCACGTCACCGGCAAGCCGATCAAGTTTCTCGGTGTTGGCGAGAAGACCAGGGCGCTGGAGCCGTTTCACCCGGAACGGGTCGCCTCGCGGATCCTTGGCATGGGCGATGTGCTCAGCCTGGTGGAGGAGGTCGAGCGTGGCGTCGACAAGGACCAGGCCGACAAGCTCGCCAGGAAGCTCAAGAGCGGCAAGGGCTTCGATCTTGAGGATTTCCGCGACCAGATGAGCCAGATCGGCGGCATGGGCGGCATCGGTGGCCTGATCGACAAGATGCCCGGCATGGGTCAGATGTCTGAAAAGGTCAAGGGTCAGGTCAACGACAAGGAGGTGGCCCGCCTGGTCGCGATGATCAATTCCATGACTCCAGCCGAGCGGCGCAAGCCGGATCTGATCAACGGCTCGCGCAAGCGGCGCATCGCCATGGGCTCGGGTGCTCAGGTGCAGGACGTCAATCGGCTGCTGAAGCAGTTCAAGCAGATGCAGAAGATGATGAAGCAGTTCAAGAAGGGCGGCATGAAGAAGATGATGCGCCAGCTTGGCGGCATGGGTGGCCCCGGTGGCATGGGCGGTCCGGGCGGCGGTCTGCCGCCGGGCATGAAGTTCTAGGCCGTCGTTGATCCATGGAAGTCCAGGTCGCTCAGCGGTTATCCAGTAAACGTTGAACGTTTGGCGGTTTTCCGTACAATGCGCGATTCACTAAATCGCCCGCATTTTCCGCGGGCTGCGGATCGTCAAGAGGTTAGCAATAGCATGGTTACCATTCGTCTGGCTCGAGGCGGCGCCAAGAAGCGTCCTTTTTATCACGTGGTCGTGACGGACAGCCGCAATGCGCGCAACGGTCGTTTCATCGAACGACTGGGCTTCTTCAACCCGGTGCCGGGTGGTCAGGCCAAGAATGAACCGCTGCGTCTGGACATGGAACGCGTGAATTACTGGATCGCCAACGGTGCCCAGCCGTCCGAGCGTGTCGCGCACCTGGTCAAGCAGTATGCCAAGCAGCAGGAAGCTGCTGCCTGAGGCAGGTATTGACGTGAGCGCGTCCGCTGATCGACGAATCGTCATCGGGCGCATCATGGGCGTGTTTGGTGTGCAGGGCTGGGTCCGCGTCATGTCGCACACCGAGCCGCGCAAGAATATCCTGGCTTACTCGAACTGGCAGATCCGGCGCGGGGAAAGCTGGCAGACCCTGAAACTGCTGGAAGGTCGACTGCAGGGCAAGGGTGTCGTCGTCAGGCTGGAAGGTCTGGACGACAGGGATGTGGCCCGCGGTCTGGTGGGTTGCGATATCGCGATCAACCGCGACGAACTGCCGCCGCTGGCCGACGATGAATACTACTGGTCAGACCTGCAGGGGTTTGACGTGGTCACGACCGACGGCGTCGTACTGGGGCAGGTCGACCATCTGTTCGAGACCGGCGCCAACGACGTTCTCGTTGTGCGCGGCGATCGGGAGCACTTGATCCCGATGGTGTTCGAGCAGTACGTGAAAGATGTGGATCTCGACGCCGGACGTATCGAGGTGGACTGGGATCCGGAGTTCTGACCATGCGCATCGATGTCGTCAGCCTGTTCCCGGAACTGGTGGAACAGGTGGCACAGGTCGGCGTCGTGGGTCGGGCAGTGGATCAGGGTCTGGTGCAGTTGGTGCATTGGAACCCGCGGGATGATGCCACCGACCGGCATCGGACCGTGGATGATCGTGCCTACGGCGGCGGGCCGGGCATGGTGATGCGGGTCGAGCCATTGCGCAGCACCATTAAGCGCGCGACGGCCGCAGTGGCGGAACCCGTCAGGGTGTCGTACCTGAGCCCGCAGGGTCGGCGGCTGGATCAGTCGCTGGTGCAGGAACTGGCAGAACGGCAACGCTTGTTGCTGGTCTGCGGTCGCTACGAGGGTATCGACGAGCGGCTGATATCCACCGTGGTGGATGAAGAGATTTCGGTGGGGGATTACGTCCTCAGTGGCGGTGAACTGCCCGCCATGACGCTGATTGACGCGGTAACGCGGCTGTTGCCCGGGGCACTCGGGCACCAGGATTCAGCGGAGTGTGATTCCTTCACCGACGGGTTGCTGGATTATCCGCATTACACGCGGCCCGAAACGATCGATGGAATGACCGTGCCGGCAGTGCTGCTCAGTGGCGATCATCAGGCCATTGCGCGCTGGCGGCGGAAACAGGCCCTGGGGCGCACCTGGTTGCGCCGCCCGGAGCTGATGGCGCAACGGCAACTGGACCCGTCGGACCAGGCGCTGTTGCGGGACTTTATCAACGAACATCGTGACGGCGGGCATTGACCCGCTCGCGCCGGCAGGGGATTGAGAGCAATGAGCAACATCATCGACGAACTGAATCAGGAACAGATGGCGGCCGCTGGCCGGGAAATCCCCGAATTCGGTGCCGGCGACAGCGTGGTCGTGCAGGTTCGAGTACGTGAAGGGACCCGCGAACGTTTGCAGGCCTTTGAAGGCGTAGTGATTGCCAAGCGCAACCGCGGCCTGGATTCGGCCTTTACCGTGCGCAAGATCTCTCATGGTGAGGGTGTGGAGCGTGTGTTTCAGACCTACAGCCCGCTGATCGAGAGCATCACGGTCAAGCGCCGCGGTGACGTGCGCAAGGCCAAGCTCTACTACCTGCGCGATCGCCAGGGCAAGGCGGCACGCATCAAGGAACGGGTGTAAGCGGTAGCGCACGCCTGAACTGACCGGTCAGGGCAAAACGCGCCTTGATGGAGCAACCGGTAGGAACGGTCAAAAGTCATTCCTGTCGCTTGCCCCACCTTTTAGGTAGCTTGCGTTTGCGCCAGAACAGAACCCCGCCGACTGTCGGTCGCGCGGGGTTTTCGTTTGTTAAGCGGTGGGAGCCTTCTCGGCCGGGCGGTGAATTTCTCGTTCAGTCCTGCGCCGATGCGTCGGTCTGGCGAACCACCTCGTCGGCGGCCTCGGCGTCCTTGATGCCGATCAGGTAAAGGATACCGTCCAGGCCCAGGGCCGACAGGCTCTGGCGGGCGTTCTGCTTGACCACCGGTTTGGCGCGAAAGGCGATACCGAGCCCGGCCAGACGCAGCATCGGCAGGTCATTGGCGCCATCGCCGACGGCAATGGTCTGGTCCAGGGCCAGGTTCTCGGCGGCGGCGATTTCCCGCAACAGTTGCGCCTTGCGTTCGCCGTCTACGATCTGCCCGGTCACTCGTCCCGTGACCTTGCCGTCTTTCACTTCCAGCGCGTTGGCGTGCACGTAATCCACGCCCAGCTTGCGTTGCAGGTACTGGCCGAAATAACTGAAACCGCCGGAGATGATGGCGGTGCGGTAGCCGAAGGTCTTGAGCGTGCGAATCAGTCGCTCAGCGCCCTCGGTCAGCGACAGGTTCTCGGCCACGTCCTCCAGGACCGAGGCGTCCAGGCCTTCCAGCAGCGCGACGCGGCGACGCAGGCTTTCACGGAAGTCCAGTTCCCCCTGCATCGCCAGTTCGGTGATGCCACTGACTTCCTCTCCGACGCCGGCGCGCTCGGCCAGTTCGTCGATCACCTCCTGCTGGATCAGCGTGGAATCCATGTCGAACACCACCAGCCGCCGGTTGCGGCGCCAGATGCTGTCTTCCTGGAAGGCGATATCGACGTCGAACTGCTGCGAGATCTCCAGAAACCGCAGTTTCATGGCGTCGAGATCCACCGGCTGGCCGCGCACGGTCAATTCGATGCAGGCCCGGCTCTGCTGGCCGCTGCTCTTGTACAGCGGTTCCCGGCCCGACAGGCGGACGATGTCCTCGATGTTCAGATCGTTCTCGGTGATCACGCTGGCCATGCGGCCGATGTGGTCTGCGGTGATCCGTCGGCCGAGCAGGGTGAAGATGTAGCGCGGCCGACCGGCACCCTCGACCCAGTGCGCGTAATGCTCCTCGCTGACCGGCGTGAAGCGCACCTGCATGCCCTTGTCGTGGATGTGGAACAGCACGTCCTTCAATACCGGAGACATGCTGGCCGCCTGCGGGACCTTGACCAGCATTCCCAGGGAGAGCGTGTCGTGAATCATCGCCTGGCCGATGTCCAGAATGTCCACCTCGTATTCCGCCAGAATCCCCATCAGTGAGGAGGTCAGGCCTGGCTGATCCTGGCCGGAGACATTGATCAGGATGATTTCACTCATGTTGCACCATCTTGCGTGGATTCGGCCCGCATTGTATGCGATTCCGGCGCCCGAGTTTCGCTGCGGCGGCAGGTGCGCAATACTTTCGGCTCAACGGTAAAAACAATCGCGCCGACCAGACGCTGAACACAGCGCGACGGCAGCGGTCCGTTTACTACGGAATCGCGGCGCCTGTTCCGGCGCCGAAACCGGGTTGGAGGAGAACAACCATGGCCAGAAATGCCGGTGATCACACCGCACACCTGACGCGCGAGCAGTACCGTGTGACCCAGCAGCATGGCACCGAGCCGCCGTTTTCAGGTGAATATAACGGCTTCAAGGGGAACGGCATCTTTGCCTGCGTGTGTTGCGGGCAACCGCTGTTCAGCTCAGAGACCAAATACGACTCAGGCTCCGGCTGGCCCAGTTTTTACCGGCCGATCGATGAGCAGGCCGTGGGCGTGCAGGCTGATTGTTCCATGGGCATGCGCCGGGAAGAAGTGCATTGCAGCCAGTGCGAGGCGCACCTTGGCCATGTCTTTCCCGATGGGCCGGATCCCACGGGCCTGCGTTTCTGCATCAATTCCGTATCGCTGGACTTCAAGCCGACGGAATAGGTCGTGCCCTCGGTCGGAATACGGCATATCCGGTAACGCCGCGATGCGCCCCGGCCGGATCACACCGCGCGGATCCGCTGCGCTTGATCCGCCCTACGGTCGCCGACCGTTGCCGTTCGGGCGTAGATACCGTCTTGATCCATCCGGTTCAAGCGCTCTGGTGCAGTGGCTGATAGGGCGTCTGCGACTTGAGTACACCAAAGGCGATATGCAGGAGCTTTCGCATGGCCGCGCCGATGGCGGCCATCTTGGCCTTGCCGCGATTGAGCAGACGCTGGTACTGATGGCGGACGTCCGGATTGCGCCGGGTGGCCACTACGGCGGCCATGTAGAGCGTTTGACGGAAGCGTGCCGAGCCGGCCTTGGACAGCCGGGGTTGTGCGTGGACCGAGCTGCCGGACTCCCGGTGCACCGGCACCAGGCCATGGAACGCGGCCGCTTGCCGTGCAGTGCGGAAGGCACGGCTGCGCAGGGTGGCAGTCATCGACGCCGATAAGACGCGACCAACGCCCGGGATACTCTCGAGCAGCGCCCGGTCCTGCTTCAGGTGTGCGTTCGCGTCGAAGTGATCGTCGATCTGGCGCTGCAGCCGGCGATGTTCCTCGTGCAGCGCACCGAGCACATTGCTGATCGACTCCTGGGCCAGGGCATCACCATTGAACTGCGCCTTCTCCCGCCGGTTCTCCTCGCGCCGGATGTCCCGCTCCAGGGCTTCGAGCCGGTTGAGCCGGCGCTTGAGCTCGCGCACCTCCGGCGGCTCGGGCTGCCAGGGCGCTGGCGCGCGCTCGATGCCATAACGGGCCAGCATCATGCTGTCCTTGCGATCGGTCTTGTTGCGCACGCCCATGCCCTGAGCGTGATAGCGCACCTGGGCCGGGTTCAGTACATAGACCTGCACGCCGTGCTCATGCAGCCAGTACGCCAGCGGTTCGTGGTAAATGCCGGTCGCCTCCAGATACACATGCAGCGCGTCAGCCGGCTCACCGGTGTTGCGCTCCAGCCAATGCAGCAGGTCCGGATAGCGCGCTGGATCGTTGGTGAAGACCTTGGGCTTGACCTTGGCCGTTTCCAGATCGCGGACCCACATGCAGTCGAGTTTTCGCTTGCTGACATCAATCCCGATATGTGCCATCTCGTCCTCTCGCCTTGTCCGTACAGCCTCACCCGCCCACGGCAGGGGGCTTGGATACCGTTCAAACTTCGAGATGAGACGGCCCCGGGGACCCATCTACGCGACAGGCTCATGGCCTCAGGGTGCATTCGGGTTGCCCCGGAACCGATGCGACTCATGGTAGCTAGTCATCAGCCGCAAGACACAAGGGTGCATTAAGCGCAGCGAATGCACGGGGTGTCAGGCATTGGAACCACCGCACCGGCGCTGATCGCCTGACCGGGGCCGACCTGGGGCATGTCGGCAGGTTCGGTAGCCTCGGTTTTCCGCCAGGCGGCGTTATATCTGGAAGCCGAACCACTCCGCCAACGCCGGGGCGCTCCCGATACGGATCACACCGCGAGGATCCGCTGTGCTTGATCCGCCCTACGGTCGCCGACCGTTGCCGTTCGGGCGTAGGGTGCATTAAGCGAAGCGAATGCACGCGGTGTCAGGCGTTGGGTTGAGGCAACGCACCATTTCGCTTGTCCCGTATGCCCTCGCCCCGGTACCATATAAGGCTGTTTTCCGGCGTATTTGCCCTCAGTGAACCCACAGGTTTCCCAGCAATGAACAAGCAGCAGAAGACCCAGCAGCACCCCTTGGCCGGCAAGACCATGAGTGGCGCCGAGATGATCATCCAGGTGCTGGCGGACGAGGGCGTCGACACGGTCTTTGGCTACAGCGGTGGCGCGATCCTGCCGTCCTATGATGCGATCTTCCGTTTCAATGCTGCGCACCGCGGTGATTCCGAGGACGATCCGGTCAAGTTGATCGTGCCGGCCAACGAGCAGGGTGCCGCCTTCATGGCTGCGGGTTATGCCCGCGCCAGCGGCAAGGTGGGTGTCTGCATGGTCACCTCCGGCCCCGGCGCAACCAACACGGTGACTCCGGTGCGTGACTGCATGGCCGACTCGACCCCGATCGTGGTCATCACCGGCCAGGTGCCGACCGGCGCCATGGGTACCGATGCCTTCCAGGAAGCGCCCATCGTCAACATCATGGGCTCCTGCGCCAAGCACATCTTCCTGGTCACCAAGCCGGAGCGCGTCGAAGCCACGATCCGCACCGCGTTCGAGGTCGCCCGTTCCGGGCGTCCGGGGCCGGTGGTTGTGGACGTGCCCAAGGACATGCAGAACTGGGTCGGTGAATTCCTAGGTGAGGGCCTGCTGGAGATCCGTGGCTACCGCCAGCGGATGGACAGCCTGCGCGGTGCGCGCCTTTCCGATCGTAAGTGTCGGCAGTTCTTCGAACTGCTGGAACAGAGCAACCGGCCGTTGCTGTACGTCGGTGGCGGTGTGATCAATGGCAATGCCGCGGAAGACCTCACCGCCTTCGCCAGGACCTTCAACATCCCGGTGGTCAGCACGCTGATGGGGCTCGGTTCCATCGACACCACCCATGCGCTGTCGCTGCACATGCTGGGCATGCACGGCACCGCCTACGCCAATTACGCGGTGGAAGACTGCGATTTCCTGATCGCGGTGGGTTCGCGCTTTGATGACCGCGTTGCCGCCAAGATCGAGGAGTTCGCACCGCTGGCGCAGCATGTGGCGCACATCGACATCGACGCCGCCGAGATCGGCAAGGTGCGGCTGGTGGACTGGGCCCATGTGGGCGAGGCTGGCAAGAGCCTGCAGCAGCTGCTCACCCACGGTCGCGACAATGGCTTCGACAAGGACTATGGCGCGTGGGTTAAGCACATCGGCCAGTTGCGCAAGAATCACCCGATGAACTACGACCGTGACAGTGCGTTGATCCAGCCGCATTACGTGGTTGAGGAGCTGAACAGGCTCACTGGTGGTAAAGCCATCATCAGCACCGGCGTCGGTCAGCATCAGATGTGGGCTGCGCAGTACTGCGACTTCCGCGAACCCCGCCTGTGGCTGACTTCGGGCAGTATGGGCACCATGGGTTATGGTCTGCCGGCGGCCGTGGGCGCGGCCTTCGCCTGCCCGGACAAGATGGTCATCGATATCGATGGCGATGGCTCAATCCGCATGAACCTCGGCGAGATGGAGACCGTCACCAACTACAATCTGCCGGTGAAGATCCTGCTGCTGAACAACCTGGGTGACGGCATGGTGCGGCAGTGGCAGCGGCTGTACTTCAACGACAATTTCTCCGGCAGTGACAAATCGCTACACCGCAAGGACTTCATCAAGGCCGCGGAATCCGATGGCTTCGCGTTCGCCCGCCGCGTCGATCAAAAGGAGGATGTGGTTGATGCGCTGAAGGCGTTTGTCGAGTTCGAGGGTCCGGCCTTCCTGGAAGTAATGATCGATGGCGAGGCCAGCGTCTACCCGATGGTGGGCCCGGGCATGAACTACAAGCAGATGGTCACAGGCGAATGGATCGCCTCCCGCGACGTAAACGCCACCAACCGGGAAGCGGCCGAGACGCCGGACCTCTTTTAGTCGCGCATCGCGCGACGTTTAACGTTTCAAGTTTTAGGTTTGGGTTTAAAGGGCGCGCCGGAAGGCGCGCTTTTCTTGTTTCCTAAAACCTAAAACGTTACACCTAAAACGTCGCCTCCTTGAAATCCCCCGCAGCCATACCCATTCCTCCCCCACCCCGGATTTCGTACCTGATTGTCACGAGGAACTGCCATGTCCGCTACGACCGAGAACAAGGAAACCTTCGAGTTCCAGACCGAGGTGCGGCAGCTGCTGCATCTGATGATCAACTCCCTGTACAGCAACCGCGAGATCTTTCTCCGCGAGCTGATTTCCAATGCCTCGGATGCCGCCGACAAGCTGCGCTTCCAGGCGCTCCAGGACGAAAGCCTGCTGGAAGGGGACAGCGAGCTGGCCGTCCGGGTCACCTTAGACAAGGATGCCAACACGCTGACCATCTCCGATAACGGCGTCGGCATGAATCATGATGAAGTGATCGAGAATCTGGGCACCATCGCCCGTTCCGGCACCCGCGCCTTTCTCGAAAACCTCACCGGTGACCAGGCCAAGGACGCGAATCTGATCGGCCAGTTCGGTGTCGGTTTCTATTCCGCCTTCATCGTTGCCGACCGTGTCAGCGTGACCACCCGCAAGGCGGGCAGCGCGCCGGAGGACGCCGTGCGCTGGGAGTCGGCCGGAGACGGCAAGTACACGCTGGAGTCGGTGACCAAGGACAAGCACGGCACCGAAGTCGTATTGCACCTGAAGGACGATGCCACCGAATTCGCCGACGGCTACCGTCTGCGCAACATCATCCGTACCTATTCGGATCACATCGACATTCCGATCCGCATGCCGGCCGAGAACGTCAGCGAGGATGACGAGGAAGCCGATAAGACGCCGGAAGACGAGACCGTCAACAAGGCCAATGCGCTGTGGATGCGGGCCAAGAACGAGATCTCGGATGACGAGTACAAGGAGTTCTACAAGCACGTCGCCCACGACTTCGAAGAGCCGCTGACCTGGATGCACAACAAGGTGGAGGGCAACCAGTCCTACACCTCGCTGCTGTACATCCCCAAGCGTGCGCCGTTCGACCTCTGGGACCGCGACAGCGGCCACGGCGTGAAGCTCTACGTGAAGCGCGTGTTCATCATGGACGACGCCGAACAGCTCATGCCGCGCTATCTTCGCTTCGTCCGCGGGGTGATCGACTCCGACGACCTGCCGTTGAATGTGTCCCGCGAGATCCTGCAGCACAACAAGCAGATCGACCGCATTCGCAGTGCCTCGGTAAAGCGGGTTCTGGACGCCCTGGAAAAGCTGGCGAAAAACGAGCCCGACCAGTACCAGGAGTTCTGGAAGACCTTTGGCCGTTGCCTGAAGGAAGGTCCGGCCGAGGATTTCGCCAACCGGGAACGCGTCGCCAGGTTGCTGCGTTTCAGCTCCACGCATACCGACGCCACGGATGAAACCGTGACGCTGGAGGACTATGTCTCGCGGATGAAGGAAGGCCAGGAGGCCATCTACTACGTCACCGCAGAGAGCTTCAGCGCGGCCAGGAACAGCCCGCATCTGGAGGTCTTCCGCAAGCACGGAGTGGAAGTGCTGCTGCTCACCGATCCGGTGGACGAATGGGCCATCAGCCATCTGAACGAATTCGACGGCAAGCGTCTGGTTTCCGCGGCCAAGGGCGAGCTGGATCTGGACAAGCTCGGCAGCGAAGAGACCGACGAGCAGAAGGAACAGCAGGAAAAGGCCGAAACCGAACTCAAGCCGGTGGTTGAACGGCTCAAGGCGGCGCTGACAGACAAGGTGGACGACGTCCGGGTCAGCAAACGCCTGACCGACTCACCTGCCTGCCTGGTGGTCAGCGAACACGAGTTCGGCATCAGCATGCAGCGCATGCTCAAGGCCGCGGGTCATCCGTTCCCGGCGGGCAAGCCAGCCCTGGAAATCAACCCGGACCACGTGCTGATCAAGCGCCTGGAATCCGTCGATGACCAGGCCGGCACCGAGGAATGGGCCCAGGTCCTCTACGACCAGGCGCTGCTCATGGAAGGCGGCCAACTGGACGACCCGGCTACCTTCGTCAAGCGGGTGAACAAGCTGCTCGCCAGCTGACAGGCGGCCGCCAGGCCGGATCGAACGCCCCGGTTGGCTGCCTGCCGCCGGGGCGTTTTCCTGTCTGGCTACTTCGTACTGTAGAGCTACAAAGGCGGATTCTTCGGCCCGATTGCCGGGAAGCGATGGTCCTTGAGGTCTGGTTAGTCGAGCGGCTGTGGGCCAATGCGGCGAAGAAGACAGCCTGCTCTGTCGGGGTGTCAGAGCTTTTCAGTCAGGTAATCCAGTAACTCGGCGATGCTTCGCATGCGGGCGTAGTCCTGATCGGGAATATTCACGCCCAGTCTCTTGTGTACCGCTTCGGCGAGGTTTAATGCGTCCATGGAATCCAGGTCGTACGCATCCTGCAGGTTGGCTGTATCGTCGAACGTTGTCATGTCGATATCCGGGGCGATACTGGATAGCTCCTCCAGCACCGCCTTGCGCAATTCATCCCGATTCATAGTGCCTCCGGTTGCTGCAGCAATTGGTCCATTTCGTTGAGAAAAAGAGCGCCAAGGTGTCCGTCACAGACGCGATGATCTGCCGCCAGGCTCAGGTCGACGGCCAGCCGCACGGCGACGCCGTCATTCACCGCCAGGGGGCGTCGACGGGCACGGCCGATACCGATCATGGCGACCTGCGGCGGGTAGATGACCCCATAGACGGTATCCACGCCGCGGTCGCCGAGAGCGGTCACGGTGGCGGTGCCACCACCCATCTCGGAGGCGCGCAGTCCGCCGCCGCGCGCGCGGCGCACCAGATCACGAAGCCGATGCATCAGTTCCGGCAGGGTCAAGGTGTCGGCATCGAGGATGGCCGGGGCGACCAGGCCACCGCCTCGCAGGTGAACCGCCATTCCCAGATTGATCTGGCCTGCCGCAACGAAGCCGTCTTCACCGTAATGGCCGTTGAGCTCAGGGTAGCGGGCCAGGGCCAGTGCAGTGGCTTTCATGAACAGCGCGGAGAGCAGCAGCCGGTTCTCCGGTGGCTGGTGCTGGTTGTAGTCCGCCAGCCATTGTTCGGCGGCATGCAGGTCCGCGGTGGTGGCCAGGTAGTAATGCGGTATTTCGCGCTTCGCGCGGCTCATGGCGGCGGCGATGGCGGCACGCATCTGTGGGCGGTCAAAACCGGTTCCGGGTCGGGTTTCTGTTGTCGTGGGTGGTGTGTCCTGCAGGTCCCTGAGCACAATGGCGTTATCCGGCCCAGTGCCGTGCAGGCCCGATAGCGGAATACCTGCCTTCCGGGCCCTGCGGCGGGCGGCGGGAGAGGCCCATACCCGGCTCCGGAGGTCTGTCTTTTCTGCTGCCGGCGGTGATGGCGGCGGGGAAGGCGGTTTCGGCTCAGGCTGATCGTGCCTGGTCTCGCTTTTGATCGCCGTGCCGCTGGCTGTCGGTGCGGGCGTTTCTGTTACCGGTGGCTGTTCCACCGTGGGCGGCTTTTCTGCCTCTGGAGTTGCTGTGGGTTCTGCCTTTTCTGCGACTTCGGACGGCTGTTTGCCAACGCCTTTGCCATCGCCGATTCTGGCAAGCGGCGTGCCCACGTCCGCCTCAGTGTCTTCCGGTACGTAGATTTCTTCGACCACGCCGTCTTCAAAGACCTCCACGTCGAGCGCTCCCTTGGAGGTTTCCACCGCGGCGATCACCTGGCCCTTCTTGACCCGGTCGCCGGGTTTGACTTTCCACTCGACCAGCGTGGCGCTGTCCATGTCTGCGCCCATGGATGGCATGATGAAATCGCTCACGGTGTTTCTCCGAGCGTGCGTTTCGCGGCGGCGACAATGTCCGCCACTTTCGGCAGGCTGGCCTGCTCCAGATGTTGCGGGTAGGGCACTGGCACCTCCGCGCTGCATACGCGTGCCGGCGGAGCGTCGAGTTCCCAGAACGCCTGCTCGTTGAGGATCGCCATCAGTTCGCCGGCCAGGCTGCCGGTTTTCCACCCTTCATCCACCATCACCGCGCGCCGGGTGCGACGCACGGATTCGATCAGCGTGTCGGTGTCCAAAGGCCGCAACACGCGCAGGTCAATCACCTCTGCTTCGATACCCTCGTCGGCGAGTTGCTCTGCGGCCTGCAGGGCCTTGTACAGGCAGCCGCCATAGGTGATGAGACTGACATCCCTGCCTGGACGGCGGATGGCGGCTTTCTCGATGTCCACGCCGTTTGGTTGTGGTATCAGCTCCGCCTTGTGGTTGTAGAGCATCACGTGCTCGAAGATCACCACGGGGTTGGGATCCTGTAGTGCGGCCCAGAGCATGTAGCGGGCATCCTCCACCGTGGCCGGTGCCAACACCCGCAGGCCGGGGACGTGGGCATACCAGTTTTCCAGGCTGTGAGAGTGCTGTGCGGCAACCTGACGGCCGGCCCCGGTGGCCATGCGGATGACTACGGGTACGTTGAACTGGCCGCCGGACATGTGCAGCAGGGCGGCGGCACTGTTCACGATCTGGTCAATCGCCAACAGGCTGAAGTTCACCGTCATGATCTCAACCACCGGGCGCATGCCGCCCAGCGCCGCGCCCAGGCCGGCACCGGTGAAGCCGTTCTCCGCCAATGGCGTGTCAATGATGCGCTCGGCACCGAACTGCCCGAACAGGTCATGGGTCACGGCATAACAGCCACCGTAACGACCGATATCCTCCCCCATCAGGAAAACCCGGTCATCATGCTCCAGGGCTTCCTCCAGTCCGCGGCGGAATGCTTCGCGCAAGGTGGTTTCCGCGGCTTCGGTTTCTGGCGCCGGGGGCGGGCTCAGCGGCGTTGGCAAAGGCCTGCTGACATGGTCAAGCAGGGTCTCTTCCGACTCCCATTCTCCCGCTTCGGCGAACTCGACTGCGCGCTCCACCTCCTCGGTGATTTCCGCCTCCATGGCCTTGCGTTCGTCCTCGTGGATCAGGTTGGCCTGTGCCATCCAGTCGGCCAGCCGGTCGATGGGATCCTTTTTCTTCCATTCCTCGACCTCTGCCTGATCGCGGTAGAGCTGCGGGTCGAACATGGAATGGGCACGGAATCGATACGTATGACACTCGATCAGCCGGGGCCCGTCGCCCGCACGGGCAGTTTCCAGAGCCTTGCGGGCAGCAGCTTCCACCTGGACAACACTCATGCCGTCGACCTGCTCGGCGGGCACGCCAATGGCTTCGGCCTTGCGGTATATGTCCGGCTGGGCGTGTTCCACCTCAATGGGTGTGCCCATGGCGTAGTAATTGTTCTCGCAAACAAACACCACCGGCAGTTGCCAGAGGGCTGCCAGGTTCATGGATTCGTAGAACACACCCTCTGAGGCAGCGCCGTCTCCGAAGAAGCACACCGTGGCGCGGTTGCCTCCGCGCATCTTTTCCGCCAGGGCCAGCCCCACGGCAAGGGGAATCCCGCCGCCGACGATGGCATTGCCGCCAAAAAAGCGGGTGTCGGCATCGAACAGATGCATGGACCCGCCTCGGCCCATGGCGCAACCGGACGACTTGCCGTACATCTCCGCCATTACCTGCTCCATGGTCATACCCTTGAGCAGGGCATGACCATGTTCCCGGTAGGCGGCGACAACCGTTTCGTCGTCAGCCATGTTGAACATGACACCGGCGGCCACCGCTTCCTGACCAATGCACACATGCAGGAAGCCGCGGATTTTTTCCTGCGTATACAACTCCACGCAGCGCTCCTCGAAGCGACGCACACGCAGCATCCCGCGCAAGAGATTCAGTGCATGCTCCCTCGACAGCCGGGTTTTCCGGCAACTGGTTGTCTCGTTCATTGACTGTTCCTCATGGCGGCGCCCGTCATTCAGCCGAACCTTCCAGGGTTGAGGTGTCGCCCTCCGGCAGGCCCAGTTCGCGGGCACGCAGCAGCCGCCGCATGATCTTGCCGCTGCGGGTGCGCGGCAGCTCATCGCGGAATTCAATATGGCGGGGTGCCACCGCGGGTCCCAGGCGCTTGCGGGCCAGTCCCATCAGTTCCCTGCGCAGGGCGTCGTCCGGTTGGTATTCCGACTTCAGGGAGACAAATGCCTTCACCGTCTCCCCCGCCACCTGGTCCGGCACGCCAATCACGCCGACCTCGGCCACTGCCGGGTGCGAAAGCAGTACCGCCTCCACCTCAAAGGGCCCGATCAGGTGGCCGGAAGACTTGATCACGTCATCGTTGCGGCCGATAAACCAGAAATACCCGTCCGCATCCCGGCGTGCCAGGTCGCCGGTCAGATACCAGTCGCCAGCAAAGCAGCTGCGGTATTTCTCATCCTGATGGAGGTAGCCGCGGAACATCGAAGGCCAGCCCTTTTTCAGCACGAGCTCGCCCGTTTCATCGGCGTCTTCGATCAGTTCGATGCCGTCGTCAGTCTTGCGGGCGACGGCCGCCTCGACGCCGGGAATGGGTTTGCCCATGGATCCCGGCCGGATTTCCAGGGCCGCGAAGTTGCTGATCATGATGCCGCCGGTCTCGCTCTGCCACCAGCTGTCATGGAAGGGAAGGCCCAGGACCTCACGCCCCCAGATGACCGCTTCCGGGTTGAGCGGCTCACCGGCGCTGGCCATGAATCGCAGCGAGGACAGGTCGTGTGCCCGGGGCATTTCCGGCCCCAGCTTGATCAGCATGCGGATAGCCGTGGGGGCGGTGTACCAGACCGCCACCTTCTGGTTCTGGATGAGCCGGTACCAGCGCTCGGCGTCGAACTCAGCCTCGTCGACCACCATGGTCACGCCGTTGGTGAGCGGAGCGATGATGCCGTAGGAGGTGCCGGTTACCCAGCCCGGGTCCGCCGTGCACCAGTAGATGTCGCCGGGACGCATGTCCAGCACATAACGGCCGGTCATGTGGTGGGTGACCACCGCTTCATGCACATGCTGTGCGCCCTTGGGCTTGCCGGTGGTGCCGCTGGTGAAATGCAGCAGGGCAGGCGCTTCCGGATCCATGGCGCGGGTTGGGTAGTCGCCGCTGGCGGCGTCCATCAATGCCGTCGCATCAAGCGTGCCTTCGGGTATCTGGTCGTGTTGGTCGATCAGCAGCACATGACGTACCGAGGGTGTCTCCCGCACCCAGTCCGCCACCTTCCTTCGATACAAACGCTCGCTGGTGACCAGGACCGCCGGCTCGCCGATCTCCACCCGCTGACGGACCGGATCCGGGCCGAAGGCGGGGAACAGCGGCGTGAATACGCAACCATGCTTGAGTGTGCCGAGCACCGCCGCGTACAGGTCGGGAATTCGGTGGGACAGACCGAAAACGCGCTCGCCGGGTTTGACTCCCAGGTTCAGCAACACGCTGGCAAAGCGGTTTGCGCGCTCGTTCAATTCCCGGTAGCTGATGTCCGCCGGGGATTCGCTGTCCCGCGCCAGAAAGCGGATGGCGGTGCGGTCTGCCGCCTCGGTGTCCATGTGCTTGTCCAGCGCCTCGAAGGCGATATTGAGTCGGCCATTGCCCATCCCGGCCAACTCCCGTCGGGCCTGGTCCCAGGAAAACCCTGCACAGAACTGCTCGTAATCCGGGAGATTTGCCGACATTTTGTGCTGCCCCCTTGGTTTTCTGCTGCCGCGCTGAGCGACTCATGGAGCATGCCGGACTTGGCTTGCTCAGATTCCGGCCAGGCCGCTGGCGAGATCGGCGAGCAGATCCTCCACGTTCTCGATACCCACGGAATAACGCACCAGGCTTTCGGGTATCCCCATGGCGCGCCGCTCTTCCATACTCAGCTCCACATGACTGGTAACTCGGGGCGGGCCCACCAGAGTGGAAACCGAACCGAGACTGGCGGCGTTGTGGCTGTAGCGTAGCCGAGGCAACAACAGTTTGACCTGATCAAAATCGCCGCGCAGCGCGAAGCTGAGCATGCCGCCAAAGCCGTCCATCTGGCGGCATGCAATATCATGATTAGCGTGCTCCGGCAGGCCGGGGTAGAACACTGACTCGACCTTGTCGTGCTCGCGCAGGTACTCGGCTACCTGTTGAGCATTCTCGTTATGCCGCTTGATCCGCAGCTCCAGGGTCTTCAGACCGCGCAGAATCATGTAAGCGGAATGGGCATGCAGCGCGGCACCATTGATTTCCCGGTAGTGAAACACCCGGTCAACGAGGTCCTTGGCCCCACTCAGAATGCCGCCCATGGCATCGGAGTGGCCATTCAGGTACTTGGTGGCGCTGTAGACGACCAGGTCTGCACCCAGCTCCAGTGGCCTCTGGTTCACCGGGGTCGCAAACGTGTTGTCGACGATAACGATCCCCCGATGCTCGTGGGCTACCCGGGCCAGGCGTGCAATATCGACAACTTTCAGGGTGGGGTTGGTTGGGGTCTCCAGGTAGAGGACCTTGCAACCTTTACGGATCTCGGCCTCGATGGCCTCGAAATCCAGGGTGTCGCAGAGCGCCACATCGACGTTGTTCCGCGGCAGAAACTCGAGAAAGATCTTGTTGGTGCCGCCGTAGGTGTCCTTGATGGCAACTGCCCGGTCACCGGGTCCCAGCAGGGCAAAGAGTGTATTGCTGATGGCGGCCATGCCCGTGGAAAAGCTGATGCACTCTTCGGCGCCGTCCAGCGCACGCATGGTCAACTCGAGCGGTCGTACCGTTGGATTGGTGTTGCGTGAATAGATATGTCCGGGCCGCTTGCCCACTGCCACGTCGAACCATTCGTCCACGTCGTCGTAGGCGAAGCTGACGCTGTGGTGGATCGGCAGGGCGACGTCCTTTTCGGCTGCGGTTTCCCTGTGGGCTGCCCACAACGCGAGAGTTCCGAAACGCCTGGATTGCTCAGTCATGACAATGCTCCTCGACCAACTTCGTCAGACATGTCGCTGACGTACGATTCGCCATTCCCTTGCAGGGGAGCATAAACAGAGGGCACCCACAAACCAGTGTAGGCCAGACTGGTCCGGTCCTGGTCGTGAACGGGATTAACCGCCCTGTTTTTCATTCCCGGACCTCCGTTGATAACCACGACTCCGGCGAGCCTATCGTTGAGTTCGTTGAAGGACTGAACGTTGAACGGGCGCCTTCAGGGAAACTCTGCGGCGCGGGCGACCGATGCGGCGCGGGAGCAGCTTGCTCGTCGAGCTACGGTAATCGCGGCCAGCATTTTTTCACTTTTGCACTGCTCGGCGGCGTGATTTTCACACTGTTCGGTATCACGCTCGAGGCGTTCCGTATTGCCGGCGGGATCATCCTGTTCGGCATTGCGATGGGCATGATTCGCCGTGCCCAGGATGAAGGCGAGGACGTGGCCTCGGCCGAGGATCTATCGGGTCATCGGACCGGCCGCCTGGCGCAGGACCTGGCGGTTATTCCGCTGGCAATCCCGTTCATGAGTGGGCCCGGCTCCATTGCCACGGTCATGATCACTGACCAGTGAGGCGCCGACTCCCTGGCACCGGATTCTGGTTTTTGTCGCCATCGTGGCAACAACGGGCGCCTGCTATTTCAGCATGGTCTATTCCCGTTATCTGGTTCGCGTCATGGGCGAAACCGGCAAGGATATTGTCACTCGGCTGTTTGGTCTGATTCTGGCGGTGATTGCCGTGCAATTCGTGATCAACGGCGTTTCGGACGTAGTGGCCCGGTGGTGATGCCGAGGTGGACCGCCTCGAAGCAAGGGGCGGCCCAACGGCACCGGCCGACGACGTTCCGGTTTGGTGCTTACAGCATCAGCGATGCAGGTCGCCGGCCCTCTCAGGTTGATAGATGACCTCCTCGATGCGCACATGCAGGGAACCGCCGCCGGGCTTCGGCCATTCGATGGTTTCCCCTTCCGAAAGCCCCAGCAACGCACTGCCGACCGGCGCGAGAATGGAAATCGTGCTGCCGTCCACTCCCTGATCCCTCGGGTAGACGAGCGTCAGCTGAAACTCGCGATCCGAGTCCACCTCCCGGAAGCGAACGGTAGAATTCATCGTCACAACATTCGGCGGTATCGCCGATGACGGAACAACATCTGCTCGACTGAGTTCGTCTTCCAGTTCCTCCAGACCGGGAACCGGCGTGCTGGACAGTGATGCCACGAGTTTTTCCAGGCGTTCAAGATCCTGTTCAGAAACGACGATGGGTGGTTGTTTGGTCATAAGGAAACGCCTTGTGAGAGAACGAATACAGGAATCCAAGCGGCCATTATCCGCCAGTGGAATTTTTTAGCCAGACACGTCGCGGTTCAAGGGTAGGCCGCAAGAGTTCGTTCAGGCCGGTTGGCTCGGGCTCCGAATGTCGCCAGCGGTCCAAAGCCGTTTACCTACACTTCTCTGGACAGGAGGAACTCACCGGGTGGGTATCGGCATGGGTATGACGCGGCGAACATGGCTGCGCTTCACCGCATCGGGTGCCGTTCTGGCGACAGTGGGGCGAGTTTCGGGATCGGCGGCGGCGTGGCAGGAGCAAGGCGTGGCTCCGCCAGCAGCGGTCATTCCGGAGGTGAGGCACCCGGCCGTTGACGGCCTCTTCGCTCGGTATCAGAAACCGGATGCGCCGGGCCTTGCGCTTGGCGTCCTGAAGAATGGCGAGGTCATCCATCTGGCCGGGTATGGGGCCGCGAATCTCGAGGCTCCGGTCCCGATTAACGGGCAAACCGTGTTTCATGCGGCGAGCCTGGCCAAGCAGTTCACGGCCTTTGCCATCGGATTGCTGGAACACGATGGCGCCCTCCGCTCCGATGACGACGTCCGCCGATACCTGCCGGACGTGCCGGACTTCGGCGCGCCGATCACACTTCGACACCTGCTGCAGCACACCAGCGGTCTGCGTGACCAGTGGCCGATGCTGGTGCTGGCCGGCCACGGTCGCCGTGATGTCCTGACCCAAGCCCGCATCCGCAAACTGGTGGCCGCGCAGAGCGGGCTGAATTTCACACCGGGAACGGCCTATGAGTACTGCAACACCGGCTACACCCTGCTGGCCGAGGTGGTCGCCCACGTCAGTGGTCAATCGTTTCCGGCGTTCACGGAAGAACGGATCTTCCGGCCACTGGATATGGCGCAGACCTTTTTCCGTGACGATCTGGGCCGAATCGTCCCGGCGTGCGCTGCGTCCTACCGCAGGCGGAGCAATGATTCCGGCGGGCAGCGTGTGCCGCTGAACTATGAAACGGTTGGTGCCACCGGGCTTTGCACCGCCGGCGCGGACATGTTGCGCTGGGTGGCCAATTTCAGCGAACCGATGGTGGGCACCACCGACCTGGTCCGGCGCCTGGGCCGGCCGGGCCATCTGCGCGACAGTCGCCGGATCAACTGCGGCCATGGTCTGTATCGCCATCATTTCGCCGGCCATGAGGCTGTTTACCATCGGGGTCGGGATGCCGGTTTCGTTGCTGCTTTCGGCTGGATCCCCGAGGAATCAATGGGTGTTGTCCTGTTGGCCAACACGCCGGTGGATCAGGACGAACTGATCGAGGCGGTGACGCTGTATTGTTGCGGTCAGGCAGGTGGCGGTGGTGCACCCTCGGAACCACTGCCGACCCGTCCTTCCCCGCAGCAACTGTCGGTCCTTACCGGTCATTATCTGTCGGCGGATGGGCAGATGCTCAGTCTGCGCCGCAATGCCGGCGGGCTGCGCCTCAGCGACCGGGTCGGTGCCGAGGAGCCCGTGACCCGGCGCCATGGCGGTAGTTTTGATACTGGCGGCCGACGCCAGGGCTACTACCGCCCGCGCCACGATACGTCTGGAGAACTGATTGGAATTGAAGAGGTGCGGCCGGATCCGGTGGCGCCGCGGATCGTGTTCTACCGCAAGGTGCCGCGGGCCCGCCCCTCGGTGGAAACCCTGGCTGAATTGGTAGAAAGGACGAGTCGGGGATTAGACGAATCGGCGAGTCAGAGACGAGTCGGGACGAGTCGGGCGAGTCGCGAGGGGGGGCGAGTCGGGGACACCCACAAACTGACGGCTTTTTTGCCGAGAGTTCGTGGGCGCCTCGGGGCAGGTGCCCTTGGTGCGCCGGACGGAATTCACCGTGGTCCGTCCGCGGTGGAGCAGAGCGGTCCGGCTCAGTCGAGCCGTTCCAGCGCCAGGGCAACGCCCTGACCGCCGCCGATGCAAAGCGTCACCAGGCCGCGGTGTTCTCCGGAGCGCTGCATGGCGTGCAGCAGTCGGGTCGTGAGTACCGCGCCGCTGGCACCAATCGGGTGACCGTGGGCAACGGCCCCACCTTCCACATTGACGATGTCCTCAGGCAGATCCAGTTCACGGAGAACGGCCAGGGCAATCGCGGCGAAGGCCTCGTTTATTTCCACGCGCTCCAGATCGCCGGTCGTCCAGCCGGCCCGCTCAAGCGCTTGATGCACTGCGGGCACCGGTCCGATGCCGAACATGCCCGGGTCCACCGCGCCGACACCCCAGGACACCACGCGCGCCATCGGCTGCAGCCCCTGGGTCTCGGCCCAGGCACGCTCTGCCAGTATCATGGCTGCGGCTCCGGAATTGAGGCCCGGCGCGTTCCCTGCGGTAATGGAGCCGTCTTCACGGAACGCGGGACGCAGCTTGCCCAGGCCTTCCGCCGTGGCATCGCCACGGTTGTGTTCGTCCCGGTCGAACACGGTCGGCCCCTTGCGGCCCGGCACTTCCACCGGCGTGATTTCGGCATCGAACAGCCCGTCCGCCTGCGCCTTCGAGAAGCGCTGTTGTGAACGTGCCGCCCAGGCGTCCTGATCTTCGCGGCTGACGCGGTATTCTTTCGCCAGATCTTCCGTGTGCCAGCCGGCATGCTTACCCGTAAAGGCATCATGGAGTCCGTCGCCAAGCATGGAGTCCACCATGCGGCCGTCACCCATCCGGTAGCCCCAGCGAGCTTTTTCCAGCAGGTACGGCGCCCGGTCCATGTTCTCCATGCCGCCTGCCACCGCGCAGTTGCCGTGGCCGAGCATGATGTCCTGTGCGGCTGTTATTGCAGCCTGGACCCCGGATCCGCAGACGCGATTCACGGTCAACGCGGGTACCTGCACGGGAAGACCGCCGTTGATGGAGGCCTGGCGCGCGGGGTTCATGCGATTGCCGGCCTGGATGACATTGCCCAGCACCACGTTGTCCACCGTGTCGCCACTGATGCCAGCGCGCTTGAGCGTCTCACGAATGGCGATGGCGCCCAGATCCGTGGCCGGAACCTCCTTGAGGCTGCCGCCGTATGTACCAATCGCGGTGCGCACCGGCGCACAGATAACGACTTCCCTGGTCATGATTGTCACCTCCCCGATGACTTGCTTGTCAGTGGCCTTCAGTATGGAAGCCCGTTCCCATTTCGTCTTGGTCTCGAAGCGTGGCCCGACTCCCCCGGACTCGTCACGTCTGACAGATTGCGTCTCTTCAGCGGCTCCCGTCGAACGATTAGCATGCGGTTGATCTGCATCAAAAAGCGCGCATGTGGGTTCGGGAAAGATACGCGCAGGCTAACGATGACAGGACATCAATCCAATGACACAACGCAACACTCGTACACTTGTCTCCGCTCTCGCCCTGAGCCTTGCCGCCACCGGGTGGAGTGGCGCCTCACTGGCCAACAATGCCTCGCTGGAAGCCGGCGACATTCTGGTCCGTGGTGGTCTGCACCACGTCAATCCGCGCTCCAGTAACGGCAAGATCATCGATGGAGCCGTAGAACTCGACGTCGGCAGCAACACCCGGCCAAGCGGCACCATCACCTATATGTTTACCGAATCACTGGGCGTGGAACTGCTGGTCGCGGTGCCGTTTCGACACAACATCCGGGCCGAGGGCCTGGGAACCGTAGCAACCACCAACCATCTGCCGCCGACGCTGAGCGTGCAATACCACCTGAACGGCCTGGGCGATTTCCGGCCCTACGCCGGGGTGGGCTTCAATTACACGTTTGTCTACAACACCAAGACCCGAGGCGCGCTCAGCGACAGCAGCCTGAGCCTGAAAAATTCCGCCGGCCTTGCCGTACAGGTGGGCATGGATTACCACCTGACCCGGGAGTGGTTCGTCAATGCGGAAGTGCGCTACATCGACATCGAATCCCGCGCACGACTGGACGGCGAACGGGTCGGCAACGTGAAGATTGATCCGGTAGTGGCAGGACTCGGTATCGGCTACCGATTCTGACCGATTCGGGATACCCATCGGCGAGTGGGGCACCCATAGACCGAGCCCGGCGTGGTTGCCGGGCAGCGGGTGTCCCGGGCCGTTTCCCGATCATCGCAGGCACGCAATGCTGGCCGACGCTTGACCTCGAGGGTACCGTTTCGGAAACAATGCGAATGACTCGCTGGAACGAGAACAAAACGAGGGTAGTGCAATGCGGATCGAAACCAAGGCCATCCATAGCGGTTACAGCCCGGAGCCCACCACCAAGGCAGTGGCGGTGCCCATCTACCAGACCACCTCCTACGCCTTCGACAGCACCCAGCATGGTGCTGATCTGTTCGACCTGAAGGTCGAGGGCAACATCTATTCGCGGATCATGAACCCCACCAATGCGGTGCTCGAGCAGCGCGTGGCGGATATGGAGGGTGGGGTCGGCGGCCTGGCACTGGCCTCCGGGATGGCCGCGATCACCTACACGATCCAGACCATCAGCCGGGCCGGCGACAATATCGTCAGCACCAGCAAGCTTTATGGCGGCACCTACAATCTGTTCGCCCACAGCCTGCCGGCCCAGGGCATCGAGGTGCGCTTTGCCAGTCACGATGATTTCGCCGGCCTGGAAGCACACATCGATGAACATACCCGGCTGTTGTTCTGCGAAACCGTGGGCAATCCGTCCGGCGAGCTGGCGGACATCGAGAAGATGGCCGAGATCGCCCATCGCCATGGCATCCCGCTGGTGGTGGACAACACGGTGCCCAGCCCCTACCTCTGGCGTCCCATCGAAAACGGGGCCGATATCGTGGTGCATTCGCTGACCAAGTTCATGGGTGGTCATGGCACCACGGTGGGCGGTGTCATTGTCGATTCCGGCAAGTTCCCCTGGGCCGAGCACGGCGACCGCTTCCCCATGATGGTGGAGCCGGATCCGTCCTACCACGGCGTGATCTACACCGAGGCACTGGGCCCCGCCGCTTTCATCGGCCGCGCGCGGGTCGTGCCTCTGCGCAATACCGGTGCGGCCCTCTCGGCTTTCGCCGCTTTCCAGTTGATGCAGGGCATCGAGACGCTGCCGCTGCGAATGGATCGTCACAGCGAGAACGCGCTGGCCGTCGCCCGCCACCTGGAAGGGCATCCGCAGGTGACCTGGGTGAAATATGCCGGTCTGGAGTCCAACCCAGACTATCCGCTGGTGCAGAAGTACATGCACCGGGGAATGGCCTCAGGGATTCTGAGTTTCGGTATCAAGGGCGGTGCAGAGGCAGGAGCCCGATTTATCGATGCGTTGCAACTGATCACGCGCCTGGTGAACATCGGTGACGCCAAGTCACTGGCATGCCATCCGGCGACGACTACCCACCGCCAGCTTAATGATGAGGAGCTGGAGAAGGCAGGGGTGCCGCGTGACATGGTGCGTCTGGCCATTGGCATCGAGCATATCGACGACATCCTCGAGGACGTGGATCAGGCACTGGCGGCTGCACGCTAGTGGCACCGGCAGGCCAGCCAGTGAGAAAGGCCGGTGACATGAGTCCGAGGACGTCTCTGATCGGCGGATTCCTGCTGAGCTTTTTCGCGGCAGGGATTCCGTTCTGGCTGATTCCTTACCCGCAGCTCACCGTGCCCGATGGCTTTTTCAGCATCGGGCTTGCCGTGGTTTTCGCTGTCGCGGCACTGCTTTGCATGACATCAAGGGCCGGTTTCGGGATGAGCGTGCTGGTTCCGGCAGCGGCACTGCCGGCGGCGCTTATGGTCCGAGTCATTGTGGAGGGTTTGCTGGATCCGACGAGGCATAACCTTTGGCCGTTGGCTCTGGTTATCGCACTGTTTCTTGGTCTGCTGGTTTCCGCGGGCGGGGCGGTGATCGGGTATCCACTGGCGCGGGTCCGGCGTTAGTTTTCAGGGCTCCTGGCAGGCCGCAGAGAGCAGCCGCTGCTGGCGGCTGGTGTCTGCGGTTCATGGTGCGCTGGATACGGGGCTGCCCCTTTACCCCTGGCGCCTGCAAACCGGGGATACGAGCCGCGGCATCTCTGTCATTTTCCCTCCTGGTCCGTCGCCGAATGGCCACCAATGATCGACCGGCGCAAAGCAATGACATCGGGAATGCTTCGCCCCAGCCGTGCCGCGAGAGCCCCATCACTGGAGTCAAGAAACTCGGCCAGCGTCAGGTCAGAAGGCAGATCGAGATCCCGATCCAGAGTGGCCATGATGGGTGCGTCCAGGGCGTCTTTTGGCAGTATCAGGCGCGCGGCCTTGCGGAAGGTCGTCGTGTCCAGGAAACCTCGATCCGCGGCGCCTCTCCGTATCACCGCGTTCTGGGATGCGCAGAGCGCGGTTCTCAAGCTGTCGATGACGTTGGCAATGCTTTGCCCGATACCGGATGCTGCCTGACTGGTCGGTATATAGGCTTCGTCGATAATCGAAATGCCGGTATCCAACGAGGGAATTTCCGGGGGTGGCACGGCCTTCAGGCAATCGCCAAGCGGAATCTGGGTACACGATCGGCGTTGCGCGATGAGCATCCTCGAAGAGTCGGCTGCCGCCTCTCCGACCACGTTCCGTTTCCGTCTTAGAAAGACTTCGTACTCGCGGGAAAAACGGTGCTCCTGGGTGCCGTCGACGAGGAAAATTCGTGAATTGCATACGGCGATGTCGAGCAGCACATTCTCGGTACCCTCACGTTTGTAGACGTGTGGCGTAATCTGGATACCGGAAACCCCGTCGATATTGTCGATGGGGTGCTTGTGTTCGGTGATCGCAGCGTGTCCTGGATCTCCTTTCGATGTGTCGAATTCCCAACCCTCCGCGACGCCAGGCACGTCATAGAGTTGTGGCCCTTCCGTGATTTTCGTTTCCCGGTAACTCGGTTCGCTACCCGTAATACCGCTCAGGACGGCTCCCACTACCCCTGGGGCCGTTCCCTTCGCGAGCACCTTGCGATCAAAAGGCCCGATACGAAATGACTTCGTCTCGTATTGTTCCTCCGCCGTGACCGTGGGCAGGACTTCGGTTCCTTCCGGGAAGTGGCCAGTCTGGAGTCCGGCCTCGACCCGTAAGTCCTTGGTCGTCTTCAGCAGGCTTATCACGAGGAAAAAATCCTGGACGCCCTCGATGGCACGGAGGCCGTGCACAAACGTTCGATTCTCCGTCGGTTGCAGGACATGCGGCCGCGGTAGCATGAGAAAGCTGGCTCGGTTCGTACCGAGGTGATAACCGGTCAGCAGACTGTAAAGCTGGCTTATCTGCGTCGTTGTGGCGTATTTGCTTTTACGGTCCTCCACCGCCTCACTCTTGACGCCCCAGTTTGTTTGATCGGTTTCGGTCCGCGTGCTTCCCGTTTCTGCTTTCAGGCCCACATCCGCTTTTTCTGTCGGAATCTTGAGTTCGGAGCCGATTTTCCAGGCATTCTCCGTTTTTTCGGTGCTCGACAGGCTTTTGTCAGTTGCGACTTTGCTCGCGGAGGTGGAGAGGATTTCGCCTGTCTCGCTGGCTGCCTGGTAGAGATCACGTATCTTCGGTTCGAAATCGATGATGCGCGGGTAGTCCGCCACGGGCACGGCCGGGTCCGTTGGTTGTTGATATCCGGGAAACACGGAGATATTCAAAAGCACGCCATAGCAGGCGAGATAGAGGCGCGTGATCTGCTCGATATCGTTGAGGTCCACGCCGGGAAGCGTGGAAAGATATTCAACAATGCGACTTTGCTCGTCGCCGTCCGGCTGATAGCCGGTGATCGAGCAGCTGACTTTGAGAAACACGATTTTTCGGTCGCAACTTATCGCGACCGGGACTTCTTCAATCGGTGGCTCGTAGGCGAAAAGTGCCAGGGAAGAACGAAAGGGATTGGGCGTGGTGTCGTTGCAGAACGCCATATTCATCATGTCTGCGCTGGCATCAATCAAGCGCCAGGGAACGGCATTCGGTTCTTTGGCTTCGTTGCTAGCTGTCATGGGAGTTCCCCCGATCCATCCATCGTGATGCAGAACGAGGTACCTGGCCCGAGGCGCTTCTCATTTAAGCGTAGCGGGCGGCATGACCAGTTTCGGTACCGGCTGCAGGCGTAAACCGAAGTCGAAAAGGCCGTACTTCACTGCACTGGATTATAGATCTGTTCTCGACCCCCACTGTGGGTTCCGGGGTCTGTGGGATCCGGTTTCTGCGAACGATTGCGGTCGTTCAATCGGCTTCTGCATGGTGTGATTCAAGTTTCGGCAGACCTGACAGGGAAACAGTCAGTCCCGGTCACCGCACTTCGCCAGCGATACGCCACGGTGATCGCGGACTCGCAGTGCCGGCAACCTTTCTTTTCATGCGCTCAGTCGCTGCCGATGACCTGGACGCCGGCATTCTGCATGGCGTCCATCGACTCCTGACCGCCGGCCGGGGTTACGGGGCGTGTGCCGTCTTTCATCAGCAGCACTTCGAAGCCTTCGCGCCGCCCATCGAGCGCGGTTGCCGCCACGCACACATCCTGGGCGAGCCCCGCGATCCAGATACGCGAGATGCCGCGTCGCCGAAGTTCATCGGCGAGGCCGGTCTGGTCGAATGCGGAATTCTGATCCTGATCGAAGCGCGTGCCCTTGGTGACCTTGATGACCCCGTCAGGCAGACGCAGCCGCGGATGGAACGCCGCCCCCCTGGAATCTTGCAGGCAGTGCGGCGGCCAGGTTCCCCCCTGAGCCTCGAAACTGATGTGTCCCTCCGGGTGCCAGTCCCGGGAGGCAAAGACCGGAATACCCGCCATGGTCGCCGCTTCGATCCACGGATTGACGGTTTCCACCACCTCATGACCGCCCTCGATGGGTAGCGCGCCACCGGGGCAGAAGTCGTTCTGCAGATCCACGAGAATCAGAGCGTCACCGTCCTGGAAGTCAATTTCCGGCATGATCCTGCCTCTCTGTCGGATCGTCTGGCGACTCGACGGCCACGGCGTCCCTGACTGTGCGTTGGTGCTCGGCCAGTGCGTCGCTGACGCGAACGGGGTAGTCGGGATCCGCCGATGGCAATGCACGGACGGCCTCGGGCAACCGGGCCAACGATGCGGACGCGTTGCCGCGCATGCGGTCGAGATCGCGTTCGTGAGAATCAAGCCGCCGTCCCCGCTCCATGACCTTTGACAGCAGCGGTTGACCTGGCAGCTCCTCGTGCCAGCGACCGATCACATCGCCCCTGAACACGCCGTCGTGTTGTTCGCGAAAGATCTGTTTTCTACCAGGCAGAATGGGTTTTCCGGAGGACAGCTTCAAGCGTCCCTTGCCTGCGTATTCGGCAAGCTTGTAGGCGATATCGAGGTCCGGCGCGTCGCTGGAGATACCCATGCTTGTTCCCACGCCGAAGCCATTGATCGGCGCTTCGGCCGAGACAAGCTGATGAATGGCATCCTCATCCAGGCCGCCGCTGGCCAGGATGTCGACGTGTTCCAGACCGGCTGCATCCAGAATGCGGCGGGCCTCGCGGGACAGCGCGTCCAGGTCGCCTGAGTCCAGACGAACGGCTTTTACCCTGAAGTCGTCGCCAAGCCGCTTCGCGAGATCCACGACCCGCCGGACACCCTCCGGTGTGTCGTAGGTGTCGACCAGCAGCACCGTGTCGGGGTAAAGGCGGGCGAACGCCGCGAACGCCTCCGTTTCCGAATCATGCGCCTGGATATAGCTGTGTGCCATGGTGCCGCGGACTGGCACGCCGTAGTAGCGCCCCGCCAGAAGATTGGAGGTGCCGGCAACGCCGGCGATGTGGAAGGCGCGGGCGCCCTTGATCGCGGCATCCAGACCATGGATGCGGCGCGCCCCGAAATCCAGAACCGGACGTCCGGCCGCCGCGATCACGAGCCGCGCCGCCTTGGTGGCGAGTAATGTCTGCACGTGGATCTGGTTCATCACCAGCGTTTCCACGAGCTGCGCTTCGGGTAGCGGCGCAACAACCTCAAGGATCGGTTCGTTGGCGAATACCGGCGTGCCTTCCCGCACAGCGTAAACATCCCCGGTGAACTGCAGTTAATCCAGCCAGCGCAGAAAGCGGTCGGAAAATGATCCCAGCGAGGCCAGGTAATCGAGGTCGCGCTGACCGAAGCTAAGGTCTTCCAGTTGGCCAAGCAGGGAATCGAGGCCGCAGGCGAGCAGGTAGTTGCGCCGCTGCGGCAGGCGGCGCACGAACAGGCTAAAGACGGCAGTATCATGCATACCCTCTTCGAAGTAGGCCTGCAGCATGGTGAGTTCATACAGGTCCGTGAACAGGGCCAGTTCCTGGTCGCATGCAGTGACCGGCGCCTGTGCGTTTTCGTGAACCATGCCGTCATCCCCAGGTGTGGCGTCTCATGAGATCGGGAAAATCCCTATGCCCTCAGGTTTTCCAGAATGCGGGCATGGACCGCTTGATCCTCGGCCGTGTGCAGGACGAAACGCAGGTGGCGCACCGTTCGCAGACCTGGGGCCTCATCTGCCACGGTCCTCAACGCGATGCGCGCGGCGGCCTCCATCGGAAACCCGAAAGCGCCGGCGGAGATGGCCGGGAAGGCAATGCTGCGGATCTCCGCCTGCTCGGCGAGGCGCAGGGCGTTTCGGTAGCAGGCGGCCAGCAGTTCGTCGGCTGGCTCATCCATGCCGTAGACCGGTCCCAGGCAGTGAATTAACAGGCGATTGCTCAGGTTGTGGCCGGAGGTGGATACCGCTTCGCCCGGCGCGATCGGTGCCAGGGGGCGGCATTCGGTTTCGAGCCCGGCGCCGGCAGCCCGATGGATTGCACCGGCCACGCCACCGCCTGTTCCCAATTCGGCATTGGCGGCGTTGACGATGGCATCCATGTCGGGCTGCTGCACGATGTCGCCCACCACGCATTCAATCAAGACATCGTGAAAGGTCGTTTCTGCCATAGGACAGTCTCCTCGCGCTGGCTGCTTTGTTCCATGTCCAAGGATAGCCGGGCCCCAGATGTCACGAATTCGCCGGTTCGTCCCAGTCGGCGGAGCAGGGATCCATCCCGGGTGGTTTGCGGCGACCGGGGACGTGGCGTTCGCAATGATCCGTCCGCGCAAGGCCAAGGATCTCCTCAGGGGACGCTGTCACCGGGCAACAGGACCCGAGAGTCCGACAGACGGAAGCTGTGCGATTGAAAGACGGGACCGGCGGCGCCATACCCGGCTCGGGGAGAACCCCTGCGGATGGTGCCGCAGCCGGTGCCGGGGTCTCGGTTAGTCGGGCAGAGATTTGGACGTAAAATACTGCCTGATTCCCCAGTATCAATAGCACGATCATGCGGGCATCGAGGGTGCGAAATCCGACGCAAAGTCGTCGTTACGTTTCGTACGGTTGCTTGGCAATCAACCCGGAGCCGGTCATCCTCGTTGCCGTAGTCTGCTGGGCAGATGACTCTGCAGCGGATCGGTTGGACACCCTGTACGTCAACAAGGAGAAATCAATCCATGAGCAAGCCGATTGTCGCCGACAACAAGCCGGCCAAGGTATCCCTGGAAAAGGGTAAGCAGTATTTCTTTTGCGCCTGCGGCCGCTCGGCAGATCAGCCGTTTTGCGACGGTTCCCATACCGGTACCGAATTTTCTCCGAAAGCCCTAACTGCCGAGGAAAGCGGTATTGCCTTCCTCTGCCAGTGCAAGCACGCGGCAGAGCTGCCGTTCTGTGACGGCAGCCATAAGCAGTTCTCTGATGACCAGGTTGGCGCCGAGGGTCCGGGTGTCGAAGGACAGGCCTAGACTGGGAGCGCGCACGTGGCAACAGCTGTGGCTCAAACGGGCACGATCCGGAGCTTTCCGCCGGTGGTCGGTGAAGCGCCACGTGTGTTGATCCTGGGCAGTATGCCCGGTGCGCGGTCACTGGCAGCCGACGAGTACTATGCGCATCCGAGAAATGCTTTCTGGCCGATCATGGCGGCGTTGCTCGGTTTCGATGCGGCCCTGCCATATCGAGATCGGCTGGCGACGTTGACCGCTGCCGGTGTCGCGCTCTGGGACGTGCTGCAATCCTGCGTCCGTCCCGGCAGCGCAGACAGTGCCATTCAGCGTGGCACGCGAACCGCCAATGATTTCCCGCTGTTGTTTCAAAGGTATCCGGAAATACGACTGGTTTGCTTCAATGGCGCCGAGGCGGAACGGAGTTTTCAGCGCGAAGTGCGGCCATCGCTTGCGCAGCCGCGTTTCGAGGCGGTCAGGCTGCCGTCCACCAGTCCAGCGTATGCAGCGCTGTCCCTGGAAAGGAAGCGGGCTCTCTGGGCAGAGGTGATTCGGCCGCAGTTGAAGGTATGGGAACGACCGCCCGGCGGCCCATCAGACTGATACCGGGAGCGGGATCGGATGTATTGCTTTGCCTACGGCTCGAACATGTCTCTGCAGCGTTTGCGCGAGCGCACGCCATCGGCTCGGCCGCTTGCCGTTGCGACCCTGGGTGGTTATCGGCTCCGATTCCACAAGGCAAGCCGTGTCGATGGATCGGCGAAATGCGATGCCTTCCGAACGGACAACCCCGACGACCGGGTTCACGGCTTGCTGTTCGAACTGGCCGTGACCGAGAAACCGCTGCTGGACGGCTTCGAAGGCCTGGGTTGTGGTTATGACGAAACCAGAGTGGGGCTGACGACGGCGGGTGGGCGGCCGGTTGAGGCACAGATGTATGTAGCAACGGATATCGATTCTGCTCTGCGGCCCTAGGCCTGGTACAAGACCCACGTGCTTGTGGGCGCCCGGGAAAATGGCCTGCCGGCCAGCTATCTGGCGCAGATCGAGGCGGTCGAGACCTGGGCAGATGCCGATGAATGGCGCGAGCGGCGGGAGCTTGCGATTTATCGTTAAGGAGACGCTGATTTATTCGCATGCCGGGTTGAGCCCCTGGCGGTGTTGCGTCACCGGCGCGGTAGCTATGGCTACCGAACCGGCACCGCGCCTTGCCAGATGACCAAAACCGGTCTCGGGCGCAGACGTGGGAATAAATCAGCGTCTCCTTAAGGAATCGCTGATCCATTCACAGGTCCGCGGCGGCCTGCTTGTCTCTCGAGGCACCCGGTGGTCCGTCGCATCGCGGTGATTGCCGGAAAATTAAGGCTGGCATTCCCGAAAGAATGTGGGTAATCTCCGTTCTGCAGTGTGTTTTTTGTTGTCGTGTCCGGCAGTCACTCCCGCAAGGCAGTCCCTCCCGAGATCGTTCTTCAGAAGACCTGCACGAAGGAAGCGCCCCATAAGATGTGGCCAACTTCCGATATTATCTGAAACATCAAAGGAGCAGACGCCCATGATGACTGGAACCGTGAAGTGGTTCGACGATGCCAAAGGTTTTGGCTTCATTTCCCCGGAAGATGGTGGCAAGGACGTTTTCGTCCATCACAGCGCCATCGAAGGTAGCGGCTTCAAGAGCCTGGCCGAAGGCCAGCGCGTGCAGTTTGAAACCCAGCAGACCCAGAAGGGTGTTGCTGCGGCTGCCGTGACCGCGATCTGAATCGTCCGATTCGGGTCC
>SKGQ01000103.1 GCA_007117515.1 Ectothiorhodospiraceae bacterium
ACTGAACCGGGACTTCGTCCTCAACCAGCCACGCTATCAGGGCGCCAGCATCCTGCTGACCCGGGATAATTTCGGCTGCGGCTCGTCCCGCGAGCATGCCGCCTGGGCGCTGGCCGATTACGGTTTCTGCTGCGTCATCGCACCCAGCTTCGCCGATATCTTTCACGGCAACGCCGTCAGCAACGGCATCCTGCCGGTCACGCTGGATGCCGATGTGGTCGAGCGCCTGTTCCAGGAATGCTTTGCCGAGGAAGGCTACCAACTGACCGTGGATCTCGAGGCCCGGACAATCAGGACCCCGTCCGGCGAGGAGATTCCGTTCCAGGTGGAAGAGGGTATCCGTCACCGGTTGCTCAACGGGCTTGATGATATCGGGATCACGCTGCAGTCGGCAGACGCCATCCGCAGCTATGAGCAGCAGCGCATGCAGGAAAAGCCGTGGCTGTACGCCAGCAACGACTGAGACGAGCGGACGTCGGAGAATGCTGACCCACCTGCACCATCTGGCGTTTGCCGTGCATGATCTGGAGCAGGGTATCGCACTGTTTCGGCGGCTGTCCGGGCGTGAGCCCGCCCACCGCGGTCCGGTAACCACCCGGGGCGCGGAAGTCGCGGTGTTCAAGCTGGACAACGTCAACATAGAAGTCGTGGCTCCCACCGATCCGGATGGTTCGCTGGCAAGGCACCTGGCGCACAATGGCGAGGGGTTCTTTCATCTGGCGTTCGGCGTGGATGATGTCCCGGCAACCGCATCGGCGCTGGAGCATCAGGGGGTGCGCATGCAGTCGGAACCGTACGTGGCGTTTCGCGACTGGGAGATTGCCTACCTTCGCGCGGAGGATACCGGCGGCATTCCCATGCATCTGATTCGTCGCGACGCCGACTAGACTGACCTGGTTCCCGCCTCCGCGGCCGGGACCGGTTGCAATTCTGCAGCCCGTGGATGCGTGGGCAATACGGCGACAGTTACGGAACTCAGCCCAGGGCAGGCCTGGTCTGTTCCCGCGCATCTGGCAACGTTCTTGCTCTTGCCTCTCCCTACCACGCCATACAAGGGGAGAAGTCAGATGCACAGCGAACTCGAAAGCGCCCTCGAGACCATCAGGAAAGGCTATGTGGACACCGATGCCGGGCAGGTGCATTACCGGCACCTGCCGGCGCCCGGCAAGCCCTCCGTGGCCCTGTTCCACCAGACCGCCAGTTCCTCCGCCATGTTCGAGCAGGTCATGGCCCGACTGGCCGGTGATTTTGATCTGGTCGCGTTCGATACGCCGGGTTTTGGCGGCTCCTTCGAGCCCGAGAGTATCCCCTCGGTCCGCTGGCTCGCCGATGTCCTGTGGCAGGCGGTTGAAACGCTGCAGCTGACTCCCGTGCATCTGCTGGGGCACCACACGGGTGGCTGCATCGCCCTGGAAATGGCGGTGGCCCACAAGCGCGATGTGCGATCCCTGATCATCATCGGCGCTGTCCTGGCAACGGCCGAGGAACGGGCGGAATACCGCAAGAAGTTCACGGCGCCATACGCCCCGGATGCCGCAGGTGATTACCTGAACATCGCCTGGGACTATCTGGCCGGCATCGGTGCCGATGTCAGTGTCGATGTGCACAACCGGGAAATGGTGGACCACCTGCGGGCCTGGCGCGCCCTGCCGCAGACATTCAGCGCAGTCTGGGATCAGGACTTCGAGAGCCTTTATCAGGCGGTGGACGTGCCCCTGATGAACATCTGTTCCGAGGACGATGTGCTCTGGCCGTTCCACCAGCGGGCGTTGCGTATGCGGCCGGACTCGGCCAGCGCCACGGTCGCCGGGCTGGACTGGCAATGCGACCGGGATCCGGACGGCGTGGCCGATGCCGTCCGTGGCTTCCTGGCTGGCCGCTAGCGGCACGGAACAGAACCGGGGGGGGTCAGAGGCTGCGGCCGAGTTTCTCCCCCTCGTAGATGACTGCTTCGATGGCCCGGGGCGCCACGCAGTCGCCGATGCGATGCACGGCCGGGTGCTGCTGGGTCAGCGCTCGGAAGAGATCATCGTCGGCGCGACGATCCAGTGCCAGGACAACGCTGTCGGCGGCCACTGCTTCAGGCTCGCCACCCCAGATGCCATAGATGTCGGCGCCATCTCTTGTCACACGTTCGATGAACCGCTGGCTGTGGATGGTGACGCCGAGTTTCTGCAACCTCGGCAGGACATGGGGCAGATCCAGGGTCTTCAGCAGGCCCTCGCCGGCGAAAAGTTTCGGTGAAATCAACTGCACCTCGCTTCCCGCTGTCGCCAGCATCTCGGCGAGACAGAACGGCAGATGTTCGCCGGTCTCATCGACAATCAGGACCCGGGTTCCCAGTGCCCTGGCATCGTCCAGGGTCCGGCGCAGCGCTGTCTCCACGTCCAGCACATGATCCTGCTCGACGCCCGGCAGGGTGAAGCGGTCCGGTCGACTCGGGCTGTATCCCGAGCGTTCGAAATGCGCGCCGGTGGCACAGATCACGCTGTCCCAGTCGTCCGCTGTCAGCATCTCCGGATCGACCCGCGTATTCATGCGCCAGTTGACTCCGGCGCGTTCCGCCGCAGCCTGCATGTCCTCGACGGCCATGCCCCAGTTTTCCCGGCCCGGCAGCCTGCGCAGCAGGTCCAGACGGCCGCCGCATCGGTCTGTGGCCTCGAAAAGCGTGACCGAATGGCCCCGCTCGGCCAGTCTTGCGGCGGCGGTCATCCCCGCCGGCCCGCCGCCCACCACGGCGATACGCTGGCGCTCCGATGGCGTCACTTCCTGCAGGCGGCCGATACCCCATGCAGCCTCGCGGCCGGCGCTGGGGTTGATGGCGCAGATCACGCCCTGCTGTTCCAGCTGATGCTTGATGCAGATATTGGCGCCGACGCAGCGACGGATGGTTTCCGGCCGGCCCTGTTGCAGCTTGTTCACAAGCTCCGGATCAGCGAGTTGGGTTCGTGTCATCGCCACCATGTCGGCACAGCCGTCGGCGATGATCCGGTTCGCCATGTCCGCCCGGGTGATGCGTCCGACGATGAAAACCCGGGCGCGGTCGCCGACCACCTGGCGTGCCTTGCGACCGAATTCGATCATGAAGCCTTCAGGCAGGCTGCCCATGGGGGCCACCGCCATGTGCAGGGCATGGTAACCACCTCCGGTGATGCTGAAATAGTCGAACAGGCCTGCCGCCGCGAGCATCTCCAGCTGGGCGCTGGCGTCCTCTTCGGTGATTCCGGATTCGCCGATGAACTCGTCGAAGGACAGTCGCACGCCCAGCGTCATGCGGTCGCCGACCCGTTGCCTTATGGCATCGGCAACCTCCAGCAGCAGCCGGCAACGGTTTGCGACACTGCCGCCGTAGGCATCCTGCCGTCGGTTGAAAGAAGGGCTCAGGAATTCGCCGACAAACTGCGCATGCGCGGCGTGAATTTCGACGCCGTCAGCGCCTGCCACCTGGGCGTTTTCCGCCGAACGGACGAAGCCGTCGATGACCTCCCGGATTTCTGCCTCACCCACCTGCATCGGAGTCTCGCTGGAGAAGGCGGATGGCATGGCGCTGGAGGCCCATAGCGGTCGCCAGTCATCGATATGCAGCATGCCCTTGCCCTGGGCACCACTTGCGAACAGCTGCACGAACAAACGGCTGTCATGGGCATGGATTGCCTCCGCGAGGGCTTCGTAACGGGGAATCACGCGGCGCTCGTAGGCATTGCTGCCGCCCAGGTAGTTGCGCCCGACCGGGTGCACGGCCTGCTGCTCCAGAACCAGCAGCGCCGCGCCGCCGCGGGCCCGATCGGCGTAGTAGTCGATATGCCGCTGGCTGATCAGGCCGTCCTCGGCGTACAACTGGGCATGGGCCGAGGCCATGATGCGGTGACGTACCGTGGTTGGCCCGATGGACAGAGGCGTCCATAGATGAGGCCAGGGGGAATCGGTTTGCATGCGACGCACTCCTGGGGTGATGGTTTGCTGTTTCCTGCAAACCGCGTGCCCTTCGGGGTATCAGCAGAAAGGCCGGATCCACCGGCGAACCCCGGAAAGTTGTTGCAAAAATAAAAAACAGGTTTCGACGCGGAAACAATCGGGTATCATTTCTGCCAGGCACTAATAATCAAACGCTTTCAGCACGGGCGTTCGGAGCGTTAACGGTTTCTGGCACGTCACTTGCTGTTTCAAAAGAAAAACAGATAACAGCAGTTACACCCAATCATTGCAGGGGGATTCCCAGGTGAGCATGGCAATCGTGCAGACCGGCATCGGCGATGCCGGAGTGTTGCAGTGGCAAGAGCAGGATCCCGGCACTCCCGGGCCGGGCGAGGTCCTGCTTCGGCAGTCCGTCGTGGGCGTCAACCTGATCGAGATTGGCATGCGCCAGGGTGCTTACCCCGGTCCCAATCCGCCGTTCGTGCCCGGCTTCGAGGGCGTCGGCGTGGTGGAGGCCATCGGTTCTGACGTGGATCAGGTGCGGGTCGGGCAGCGGGTGGTCTACGCCTTTCCGCCGCTGGGTAGTTATTCCGAAACGCGCGTGTTTCCAGCCGAGTATCTGGTGCCGCTGCCGGAAGATATCGATGACGAAACCGCGGCGGCGATGTTCATGAAAGGCCTCACCGTGTGGATGCTTCTGGAACGGGTTTATCGGGTAAAGGCCGGTGACACCATTCTGGTGCATGCCGCGGCAGGCGGTACCGGCCTGCTGATGTGTCAGTGGGCAAAATCGCTCGGTGCGACAGTGATCGGCACCGTCAGTACGGATGAAAAGGCACGGATCGCGGCTGCCCATGGCTGTGATCATCCGGTGAACTACACCCGGGAGGATTTCCGCGACACGGTCCGCCAGGTCGTTGGCGATGCCGGGCTGCCGGTGGTTTACGACTCGGTGGGCAGGGATACGTTCGAGCGGTCGATGGAGTGTCTGGCACCCACCGGCACCATGGCCCTCTACGGCATGGCATCCGGCGAACCGGACCCGTACTACCTGATGCGAATGGGTCTGGATAAATCGTATTTCCTCACCCGTCCGGCGGTGTTCGTCTATGTCAGCCGCCGGGACTGGCTACTGCAGGCCGCCGAACGGCTGTTCGTGCTGGTCCGGTCCGGCGCGATCCGGGTGGAGATTCATGGGCGCTATCCCTTGCGGGATGCGGCCAATGCACATCAGGCGGTGGAGTCCCGGCGCACCACCGGATCGACGATCCTGACTGTCTGATTCCTTCCATCAGTGTGTGCGCTGCAGCGGGCGTGGTGGCCCTCGCAGTCCATGCGGAGAAAAACTGTGGTTGTAGCAGAACACGTCGGCCACAAGGTCGGCGGCAAGGGCGTACCACGTATTGCGGCAATCAGCTACATGGGGCTGACGCGGCTGATCAACAGCGTCATACCTCATTATCAGGGTGTGGCATCCATTCGCACCGTGGACAAGGTTTTTGACGAAGCAGTGGCGGCTGCAGAGGAGATGATTGCCGCCAACCAGGTGGACGTGATCATCAGTGCCGGGGCCAACGCGACCTATCTGCGGGAGCGTGTCTCCGTGCCAGTCATCCGTATCAATGTCTCGGCCTTCGATATCCTGCGGGCCATGCTCAAGGCCCGGAATCTGTCGGACAAGGTGGCCCTGATCACCTACCGGGAAACCGATGCCGAGCTGCAGGAAGTCAAGCAGCTTATCAATCTGGATATCGCGCAGCGTTCCTACACCACCATCGAGGATGCCCGGCTGCAGTTCCGCGAGCTCAAGGCCGAGGGCTACAGTGTCATTGTCGGCTCCAGCTTCATTACCGATCTCTCGGAGAGTGAAGGTCTGACCGGCATCCTGGCCTATTCGCCGCAGGCAGTGCACCAGGCGGTGGACGCGGCCATTGAGGTGTCTCGCACCCAGCGCATCGAAAAGACCCGGCGCAACTGGCTGGATCAGGTGATCCGGCATCTCAACGAGGGGGTGATCGCAGTCGATCCGGACGAGCGGGTACAATGCTTCAACCCGGCCTCGGAGCGAATTCTGGGCATCAGCTCCGACAAGATCCTCAACCGCCGTCTGAGCGAATTGCTGCCCTCGATGGGGTTGCGTGAAACCCTTGCCGCCCAGGAGGAGGATCTTCATCAGATCATCCGTGTTGGCTCCCGGCTGCTGATGGCCAGCCGTGTTCCGTTGATGGAATTCGGCGTCAACAGCGGTGCGGTGATCACTTTTCAGGACTCCACCAGCATCGAGAATGCCGACCGCAACATCCGTTCCCAGCGTCGGACCCGTCATTACACCGCCAAGTACCATCTGGAAGAGATCATGGGCGAGTCCCGGAGCCTGGGGCGGGTCTGTGAGCTGGCGCGGCAGTATGCGGTTTCGGAGTCCACGGTGCTGCTGACCGGCGAGAGCGGCACCGGCAAGGAATTGTTCGCCCAGGGCATCCATAACGCCAGCCCCCGGGCCGGCGGGCGTTTTGTGGCCGTCAACTGTGCCGCCTTCGCCGAAACCCTGCTGGAAAGCGAGCTGTTCGGCTACGAGGAGGGTGCCTTCACCGGTGCTCGCAAAGGCGGCCACACGGGCCTGATCGAAGCCGCCCATGGCGGGACATTGTTCCTGGATGAAATCGGCGACATGCCCATCAATCTGCAGACCCGCCTGCTGCGGGTACTGCAGGAGCGCGAGGTGATGCGCCTGGGCGGCACGCTGGCAGCGCCGGTGGATGTGCGGGTCATCGCAGCGACCAACGTCGACCTCAAGGAGCGCATGCTTCGCGGCGAGATTCGTGAGGATCTGTACTACCGGCTCAACATCCTGATGCTGCATATCCCGCCGCTACGGGAGCGGGATAACGATGTCATGGTACTCGCGGACCATCTGTTGCGGCGCCATCTGACACAGATGGGCTGCGATTCCGATCCGCAGCCTTTGCTGGAAATGCTGGAGGACAAGCTGCGTGCGTATTCCTGGCCCGGCAATGTCAGGGAAATGGAAAACCTGGCCGAGCGTCTGGCGGTGTTTTTCATGCATGCCGATGGCTGGTCCCGTGAGCAATATCGTCGTGCACTGTATTCGGTGGTGCCGGAACTGGTCACGGAAGTGGTGAGCGCGGACCCGAAATCGCTGAAGGCCGAGCGGGAGCGCATCGAGCTGAATCACATCCAGCAGGTGGTGGCCGAATGCGACGGTAGCCTGCCGGAGGCGGCCAAGTGTCTCGGGGTCAGCCGCACCACCCTGTGGCGCAAGTTGAACCGTGCCAATAATGCCAAGAGTGGGGAGTAGGGGTTGCCGGGCCTCCCCCGTTCAGGTCAGTAACGGGGTCAGTTCGCCGAGGGTGATGCCGCCGTCGAAGACCACTGTCTGGCCGGTCATGTAGCCCGCGGCAGGAGAGGCAAGGGTCAGCAGGAAATCAGCCACTTCTTCGGGATGGGCGACACGCCTCAGCGGAATACTGTCGGTTAGCTTTTGCAGTCCTTCCGGACCGACGGAGTTCACCGGGTCGGTGGACTGGGCGGTCCAGATGAGGCCCGGTGCGACGGCATTGACGCGAATCCCGTTGGGCCCCAGTTCCACTGCCAGCGCCCGGGTAAGGCCTTCAATGGCACCCTTTGAAGCGCAGTAATGGACATGAGCCGGCCAGCCCCAGGTGTGGCCTTCGATGGACGATACAGAGAGAATCACCCCGGAACCGCGTCGAATCATGCCGGGTGCCACGGCGCGTGAAAAGCGCACGGTGCCGCCGAAATTCACGTCCATGGTCTGATGCAGCTGTTCATCGGTCATTTCGGTGAACGGTGCGGTGCGGGCGATGCCGGCATTGTTGATCAGCACGTCCACCGCGCCCCAGCGCTGTTCCACGTCGGCCACCATGGCGTCAACAGACCCGGTGTCAGCGACGTTCAACGTGTGACTGATCACTTCGCCGCCGCGCTTCTCGACCGCTTCCCGAGTCTGTCGCAGCCCCTCGCCATCCGTGTCACAGATGGCCACCCGGGCACCGTGTTCGGCGAAATGCAGCGCCGTATGGCAGCCGATACCAATCTGGCTGGCGGCGCCGGTGATCAGAACTATCTGTTTTTCCGAGGACATGTGGTTTCTCCGCTGGGGATGCGATATCAGAGGCCGATGGCCGTAGCGTGTTCGCCGTCTACGCGGCTGTTCCAGTAAAGCTGGTCCAGTTCCCGCGTGATCGGCCCCGGTGCTGGCTGGCGCAGCGTACGACCGCTGATTTCCCGCACTGGTAGCGCGCCGCCTGCGGTGCTGCAGGTGAATACCTCGTCGGCGGTACAGAGGTCGTAGACGGTGAACTGCTGAATCCGCACCGGTACGCCGGCCCGCTCCGCCAGTTCCAGGAAAGTCTGGCGGGTGATGCCGTGGAGGATGTCGCTGGCCGGTGTGTAAAGCACGCCGTTTCGGACCATGAACAGGTTCGAGGCCGGGCCCTCGGCAACGAAACCGTCATTGTTGAGCCAGATCAGGTCGTCATAACCGGCGGCGCAGGCCTCCACCTTTGCCAGTTGGAAGTGCATCCGGCTGAGGCACTTGTAGCGCGGGTCCAGGGTGTCCGGGGCGAAGCCGCGCAGTTGGGAGACCATCAGACGGATACCACTTTTCCGTTGCTGCTCGTCGCCGAGAAAAATATAAGGTGCGGCCCAGATAACCTCGGTGGGCGTGTGCACCCGGGGATCGGCCACCATCTGCTCCGGTACGCCACGGGTCACGATGAAACGGATGCTGGCGTCCGCGAGCTGGTTCCGGCGAGCGGTCTCGACGATGGCCTCGGACCACTGCTCGGGCGTCAGTCGGGTCTGCAGATGCGCCGCCTGCAGCGAGTCGAAGAAACGCGCCACGTGCTGCTGCAGCTTGAAGATGTTGCCTTGCCAGGCGGAGACCACGTCGAAGACGCCATCGCCCAGCAGGAATCCCTGGTCGAATACGGAAATCCCTGCCCGTGACGCCGGCAGGTAATCGCCATTCAGATAGACGGTCGGTTCCCGGGTCTCAGGCTCCATCGCAGGTCTCCTTCGGGGCATCCCGGGGTGTCGCGGCCCCTGCACCCCTTTGTTGTCAGAGGAACACGTCGCCGCCGTTGGGGCTCAGGGTCTGGCCGACGAAATGCCGAGCGTCGTCGGAGGCAAGAAAGACGTAGGCCGGGACGACATCGTCGATGGGCGCGATACGGCCCTTGGGAATGGACGCCCGGATCTGTTCCAGAACCTGTGGGTCCACATTGGCCAGGATCGGCGTGTCGGTGGTGCCGGGGGCAACGCAGTTGGCGCTGATGTTGCGGCTGCCGATCTCCAGGCTCAGTGAGCGCGTGAAGCTGATCATGGCCGCCTTGGCCGCCGTGTAGTGGGAAAAGGCCGGGGCGCCCTTGTAGGCCAGCTGCGATGCGGTATTGATGATCTTGCCGTCGTCCCGTTCGTACATGCCGGGTAGCACGGCACGGGTGCAGAGGAACATGCCGCGCAGATTGACGGACATGAGTTGATCCCACATGCCGGTGGACATTTCGTGCACGGGAGCCATGCTGGCGATGCCGGCATTGTTGACCAGAATATCGATGCGGCCGAACTCGGCCTCCACCGACTGCACCATGGCCTGGACCTGGTCTTCACTGGAGACATCCGCTTTCACCGCCATGGATTGGCGCCCCAGGGAACGGATCTCGCCGGCCAGCGCCTCGGCGGTTTCGTGCTCGTCATCGTGCGGATAGTTGACGGCCACATGCGCGCCCTCACGGGCAAACGCCAGCGCGACGCCACGCCCAATGCCGCTACTGGCGCCGGTAATCAGCGCAAAACGATTTTCCAGCTTGCCCATGGACCTGAACTCCTTCAGTCGCAGCGCGCCATCACGTCGATTTCCAGCATCAGGCCGGGCAGGGCCAGACTGCTGACCTCCACCGTGGTATCAGCCGGGTAGGGCGTTGTGAAATAGCGCTTGCGGCATTCGACGATGTGTTCGAAGTGCCGCATGTCGGTGAGATAGATGTTGACCTTGAATACCCGGTCCAGGCCTGACCCGGCCTGGCGCAGCACATGTTCCAGATTACTGAAAACCTGGCGCGCCTGAGCCTCGAAGTCATCGACGCCGACGACGTTTCCGTCGGCGTCGATGGCAGCCTGCCCGGAGAGGTAGACGATACCGTTGACGACGCTGGCCTGACTGTAGGCAAACGGTGTGGCCCAGTCGAAGCCGGCATCCAGCATGCGTGTCTCGTTCATCGCCCACCTCCGAATTAGGAAGGGGGCGCCTGGCGGCGCCCCAAGGTGCCCGCTCGGGCGGAGGAAGGGGCATGCGCCCCGAAGCATTCGATCGGATCGATCAGCGCAATACGTTCTCGCCGCTCATGAACACGTACACGCGCTGGAAGCGTCCGTCCTTGCAGTACCAGTGGTTGCAGTTGTGCAGTTCCACCTTGCCGCCTTTCTCGTCTTCCAGGACAACGTCGAAGCGAGAGGAAATACGCTCGTTTTCCGGATCCACGGTATGTTCAAAGTTGCCATGCCAGATCTTGGTGTAGGAGCTGAACAGGGTCTCGAACATGGCCTTGACACCCTGGTCGCGGCCTTCGTGGACGATCGGCTGGGTCTGGACACAGACGAAGGCGTCCTCGTTGAAGCAATCCAGTACCGGTTCCAGATTCTTCTTGTCGACGTTGGCGAAGTAGCGGTTGACGGCCAGGTCGATCAGGTAGTCGCGGTCGATCATTGGTCTCTCCTCGTTGTCTCGCGTGGTTCCGTTGTTTCTGCTTATTTCACGAAGCCATGGAACAGGGCGTCGTTGGGTGCTTCCGGTTCCGGGAAGGCGCGTTTGCTGTGGCTCAGATTCATGGCCAGCATCGCCTCGCAGAACTTGTACATCACAAGTCCCGGGTTGATTACCGGCACCGGCAGACGCTCTGCCAGATAGGCATGGGACTGGTGCATGGTGGTGGAGCCCAGCACGATGACGTCGGCACCGTCCTCTTCGATCGCCCGCAGGGACTCCTGCTCAAGCTTCTTGAAGATGATCTCTTCCTTGCCGGCCAGCAGTTCCTTCAGGTCAGGCCGCGTCTCGATGTTTCGCATGGAGGCCAGCCGGTCCCAAAGCTTGTATTCGTTCAGATTCTTCTTGTAGAAGTGGTACCACTTGTCCCACATGCTGATGATCGAAAACTTCTGGCCCAGCATGCAGGCGGCGTAGTATCCCAGCCCACCCGGGCCGAACACCGGAATGTTCAGTCGTGAGCGCAGCGGATACAGGGCGGAATCGCTGACCGTGTCGATGCATACCGCGGCATAACCTTCTCGCTCCGCCTCGATGCCCGCTTCCATCACCGAGAAATCCATCAGCAGGGCGTCATGGTAGCTGTCGCCAAAGGCGGCGCCGGCCTTGACCGAGACGAACTCTGCGGCATAGCCGGGCGCGATGATGTCATCGGACAATTGCCTGGAGCGGTTGGCGACGCTGTCCTCGTCCATCGGAATCGGGACAATGATCTTGACGCGTTTGGTCATGGTTCCTCCGGTCTCATGCTGGCGGTCAGCCGGATCGCGGCAGACCAACGTTTGTTGTTCAGAAGACAGGAGGAGCAAAACCCGGGCCAGATTTCGGAATCGCCGATGCGGGCGCGTTGAACCACCGTAAAA
>SKGQ01000029.1 GCA_007117515.1 Ectothiorhodospiraceae bacterium
AGATTCTCGATATTAAGGTTGATGAATTCAGCATTTGGAATTGTGATGATGGTTCTATCCAGGGAACGCAACTTCACCGATCGCAAGCCGATGCCCTCGATAACGCCCAGATGCTCCCCTACTTGGCAAAAGTCTCCCGCCTCCACGGGTTTGTCAGCAAACAGTGTGAGGCCGCCAATCAGATTTTCCAGAGTGCTACGCGCCGCCAAAGCCACGGCCAGGCCGCCGATACCCAGTCCGGCAATAACGCCCTGATAGGGTATGGAAAGAACCTCGGCGAGGAACAGAATAGCGCCAATGATCACAGCCAGCTTAGCGATAGAAGTGGCCAAAGAGCGGAGAATTTGATCGCGCGTGGCGCGGACTTCAAGGAACTCATTAATCTTGTCTACAAAGTTATACGCGAGCCACCCGCCAATAATCGATAGACTCGCACTAAATAAAACGCGCAAGGGTATATCGACCGATTGGGGGAGGCCCAGGCTCTGGACTGCGAACAGCCCGATAGCTGCAACGAAGACCAGGCGTAATGGCCAGAAAAAACGGACGGCAGCAGAAAGGGAATGCTCATCCTCATGCGTTTGTAGCCGGAGGACTTTGCCGACACCCCAGGTGAGCACCCAGCTCAGGGGAAGCGCCACAAGGAGCCATAGCGTCAAGGCGAGCCATTGCCAGAGCTCCACGCCTGCGCGCGTCTCTTGAAGCAGGTCTCGGTGGAGGCCGCGAACCTGATTACGTAATTGGAAGAAGGTTGTGGGCTCGGCGCGCTCCCTATCGCCGATCAGCGGCATATCCTCCAGCGCCATGAAGAGCTGGCGCGCGCTGTCCATGGTCTCGGCACTGAACTGCCAGTATACAGACCCGTCTTCCCGCTCAGACGGGACGATCTCCACAAGCCCGGCCGGGTGAAGAAAATGAACGTACCGCCCGCGCCGTTCCGGGTTATCCGGTATTTCCTGGCGTAACGGGCGTCCGATACGATAAAGCACTTCAATGAGATACTCCCCGAGCAGGGCGCCTTCTTCGTTGCGTATCGCAGCCGGAATCCGGGACAGATCCATGGTTTCCAGAAACAGCTCGGAATTCTTTTTTTCAGCTTGATCCCAGTACTCGATGAAGGTACGCATCGTGGATCGGGGCGAGCCGAGTTCACGATGCGCGCGTGCATGCGGGACGGCTCCTCCGTGGATCGCTATCAGTTCCTCCAGCGATTCACGCATCTCGTCTTCCGGCGGGATCACCAGGCGCCATGCAGGCCCACTTAGTTCGTCGACGGCATCGATCGCCCTGAAAGTCACCGGATAACGCAGGTTGCTACCAGCCTGAGTCAGCTCAATCGTGTAATCCGTGTCGCCTGTGATGTCCCCGATTGGGCGCAGCTCCCAGATGCGAAACGTCAGGCGGTCAATAATCTGGAAAAACAAGCGTGTCAGATCGATGCGTTGATAGGGCGTTAGCTCATCCCCGTGGGCCGAAAAGTCCAGCAGGGGAAGGACAATGCCCAGGCGATCGCTTCGGCCTTCCCCCGCCTTGTTTCCGGCCCGAACAAAGGACTCCAGCGTTCGCTCCGGACTTGACATGTCGAGTTCGCCAAAAAAGGCACTCGCAATATCGATCTCCGTGCGCGCACCGGTCCACCACTCTCCCGTGCCGAAGCGCCCCATGAAACTTTGCCGGTCTGGCGACATCACGAAGGTGAATACCCCTTCGCCGGCGGCATCGGTCCAGGTGCCCGAGAGCTCATTGCCTTCGACGCTACCCTGCATCACACCCTCGAACCCGGGATAGGTTCCGACAACATCCCTGCCGTCCTGGCGTAGTTCCATCACCGCGCCGCCACCGCGCCACTGCGTGTCCCATACCCCCGTCCAGTCCTGCATCTCGTCCGCTGTTGCCGGAGACACCAGAGTTAGCAGGGCCATGAATGCAATCAGAATGTTTTTCATGGGCTATGGCGATTTGTGCAGCAGTTGCAGCATGAAATGCTGGATATCGGAGGCGCCTCCGTCCTCCAGCACTTCGTTCTGGTAGGTAACAATCGCCGCGCCGCCCGGCCATGTCGGAAATCCCCCGCCTACTGCCAGGCGCAGGCTCCGCCGGGAGTCCTCAACCCGCTCGCCATCAATCGAGGTCCGGCCACCGGCACTCGCTATCAGCCCGCCGCTGAGCCAGGCTGAGCCGGCGACGTTGCGGCTGTAATGGGCCTCCAGGCCCCACATCGGCTGCTGACGCAGTGTCCCGCCGCCGGCGATATCGCTGTTGCTGGTGAATACCCTCACACTCGGATAGAAGTCCCACCAGGAATAGCCATCATTACGCGTGATGCTGTAGTTGAGGGTCGACTTCAATGCCCACCGGTTGGCGCCGATGTTGACGGGTGAATCCGAGTCATATGCCCCGGTTGGAGTGGCGAGGGCGAAGTGCAGGCCCGCGTAATCCCCGGGCGTATGCTGGCGAAACCGCTCGCGTGGCAAAGCGGGTGCACCGAACAGGTTATAGTCGAAAGTCAGGACGATATCACCGCGGTCCTGTTCATCCACCAGGACTTGATCCGTGTCGGTTTCATAGGACAGCAGCGAGGTCCAGGGCAGAGACACGCCGAAGCCGCCGGTCCGCCCGTGGATCGAGGTGATGTAGTTATAAGTCAGACTCACTGTCTGGTTCCGAGATTGGATAGTGTCATCACCGATCGCTGGATCTGCCCATGTCGCGGAGCGGACGCCGTTGAAGGTCACGGTGAACAGATGCGTATCGACGGGCGTATTGATATAGTAGCGTCCCACCTGGGCCATTGCATCCGAGTGGGGTACCAGCAGCAGATATGTTGCAACGATTGCCACGCGATGGGGGTAAGGCCAGTGCGCCATCAGCTACCCGGCACCAGCAGGGAAAAACCCAGGCGGACGGTCCACTTCGGCAGGCCCTGCTGATCGCGTAGGTTGTACTCCGGGTTGATCGACCACTTCACCGACTGGCCGCCGATACTCGCCACCTTGCTGAGCAGCAGACCTACGGGCAGATTCACGAACGCGCTGCGCTCCCAGTCATACGTCCATTGCGCATCCCCGGTAGCCACCGCCCAGCCATTACCCAACTGATATGCGATCACGGGTTGCAGGCTGCTGATGCCTATGTCACCTGCGAACAGGTTCTGATTGAACAGGCCATAGGTCCAGCGCCCGCGCGAGGCCACGAACCCAACCGCAGGCCCCAGGGCGAAGGTGTTGTCGGATTTGCCATCCTTTCCCGGCAAGAGCTGGGCAACCGGCCCTACGCCCCAGCGGCCCCATCGCTCATCAAAGACTGTCAGATTGAAGACAGTGACATCGGCAAGCCCATCGGTTGCTGGCCCACTGTTGGTGTAGTTAACCGTCGTGCGCAGAATATTGCTGGTATTCCACGCGCGGAATGGCAGGACCGTCTGGAACTGGCTGAGGTCCGCGTTGGCATCGAGTCCATGAAACTCCGGGATTCTCGTGTAGCGGAGGTTGAGCGACATAAGGGATGCCGTCGGGTCGGCCGCCTTCCTCGCGAGTTCCTCGGTGTCGTCAGCAAAACCAGAGGGAGCTGCGACCCCCAGCCCCCCCCTTGCCAAGCCCTGTCGAAAAGCGCGTTCGACGGGTCTCTTCATACAATGACTCCTACAGGGTCCTACCTCAGTCCTTGGACTCGCGTTCCCAGGGTTTCCAGGGACCGTCCGGATCTTCCGGCAGACTGCGCGAGATCGGCGGGCCAAGGGAGCCGTCGGAACCATCGGGGTAGGGGTCGGTAAGCATGATCATCTCGGTGAAGCCCGTGGCCACTATTGGCCCGTCGGGTCCACCTTCGCGCAACTGAATTACGCCCTCGATGTAAGGCCCACCAAAGCCCATGCCTTCCTGCTCAGGGAGAGTCGGTTCATACCAGTACGTGCCGTGTGGTGTTTCGATCCGGCCATACCAGGGGTACTCCTTGCCCGATTTTTCCGATGTCCACATCCGCTCCGGGATCAGCTTGAAGGACGGGCCGAAGTGGTAGCTTCGCTCGAAGTTCTCGCCATCCATGAACAGGTAGCGGTTTACCTCGTAATGCGGGTTGCGGAAATTAAGGCCCTCGTAGTACTGGCGGAATGTCATCAGGTCGCCATTATCGAAACGGAACCAAGCCCAGAAGTAGCGGTATTGCAGGGTGTTGCGAAAGTTGCCCCACTGATGTTCGAACCAGCCGGTGCCCTCGAAGCGGACCGTGCGACCGCCTATTTCGATCTCGCCCGACGTGGCCATGTTGGGCGCGGTGTAGTAGTAGGTCAGGCCGTACATGGTTTCAGGGTTTTGCCGCTGCTGCGGATCGAACCCGATGCTTTCCAGCCCCCAGTAGGCCATGGGCACGTACCCGGGCGCCTGCAGCTCGGCTGTCATGTCCAGGTTGAAGGGCTCGTTCCACTCGTCCTCCTTGGTGTTATAGCCCGCAAACTGCCATGTCTCCGTCGCGTGGGTATATGCGGTGGTGAATCCGCTCTTGCCGTCGTCGATTTCATAGCGGAAGTGGAAGTCCTCGGCGTCCGGCGCCGACCCTTCCGTGGTCATCGGTCCAGTGACGTAGAGCAGCGCGGTGTGGAACTCGCCAGTGTCGAGATTGTGGTAGGCGAACAGCACGTTGTGCAGCGGGTGGCCGTCTTCTTCCATCCATCCCTGGCTGAGCGGCACCCAGAACACCGAGATGCGTTCGTCGGTCTCCACGTCGTGGCCGAGGACGGTGATGTAATGCCACTCGTTGAAGTCGTTCTTCTGGTAGAACTCACCGCCGTGCCAGGCATGATCACGGGGAAGTTGATAGAGAGCCTGTCCGGTCTCCGTCTCCACGCCTGGCCCTTCAAATGGGGGCGGCATTTCAGCGGCTGCGGTATGTACCAACCCTCCGATGAGGAAAGGTACGGCCGCCATGAAGTTTTTTTGAATCATGTGCGTACTCCGTTTGTTTTCGAGCATCAATACTCGAGTCTTCGGATCGATGATTGGCAACGCAGAACTTCTGTCGCGAGGTAACAGAAGTCCTGCGGCCATTTCCTCACCATGGTTTTATGAGTTCCTCAAGGTAGTGGGGAGTCTTCACGCAAGGTAGTGGGGAGTCTTCACGCAGTGTAGTCTAAAGAGTGCACGATCACGGTGTTCGGACCCGGTGGATGCAGGTTTGGAAGCGCCCTTTTGTGGCAATATCAGGATCCCGAACAAGAAAGCTGGTTTGTCAGGTGATCCAGGAAAACACTCATTATATTCTCGCGTCTGCGCCCGAGACCGGTTTTGGTCATCTGGCAGGGCGCGGTGAATGTGGACCTAAACGCAGGCGTGCGAATAAATCAGTTTTTACCAAGAGGGAGGAGTGCTTGAATAGAACCAGGTGGGCTAGATTCGAATCTGTCGAGGAGCTTGAGGCCGCTCTCCGCCCGGTTTCGGAAGTCGAGATTACCCAGTCCGACTCCGGGTCTGGGAGCGCAACCTTTTGGTCAACGAGTATCGGGGGCTGTCTCGTTTTTGGTGGCACCGGAAACCGGGCGATGGTCTTTTCTGGTCGGCGATCCGAGGAATACTGGACCTTGACGCCGATTAGGCGTCTCGCTGCGGGTGGGCACTTTCGCGGACAAGTTCTGGAAGAAGGGGATCTATTGCTTCTTGATCCGGGCGGTGAAGTTTTTCAACGAACCCTCAAGGGCCACCTTCAGCACGCAATCTCGATTCCTCTGACCGTGGCGGAACGGATTATTGCTGCGGAACACGGTCTGGCGCCGGAATCCGTAATTAACAAGTGGTCCCGGAAAAACGCACCGAGAGCGGCGGGGCAGCTTGAGCGCATGCTGATGCGGTTACTGGCCGGAAATCTGCCATCTCGCATTGGCGGGAATGCTGACGTGACAGAGGTGGCCGGACAGGTGATTGCAACGAGCCTCTCCGGAAGCTCACCGCAATCGCTTCGCTCCTCTCTTGCCAATCGACGCCGTATTGTCTCGCGGGCCGAGGAGCTGATTCGTGGTTCTCTGAACCAGCCCCCGGGTGTTACCGAGCTCTGCGAGGCTACTTATGCCAGCCGTCGTTTGCTGTTTAATGCATTCAATGAGTTGTTGGGCAGATCTCCGATCGCCCACGCCAGGATCCTGCGCCTGCATGCTGCACGCCGCAGGATACGATCCGGTGACGAGAGAATGCGCATACAGGAAATCGCTTTTCAACTCGGTTTCTCGCATCTGGGGCAGTTCGCGACTGATTATTCTCGGCTTTTCGGCGAGTTGCCGAGCCAGACACGCCGTCTCTGGGGCGGGTTTTCCGCAGGCGATGCATCGGTGCTGTTAACGAAAACGGCGCGGCAATCCCCTGGGGATAACCCTTCATGAAAAAAAAACTGATTGTCATGCTGTGCATGGGCGCGCTTCTGCTGGTAGGCTGCGGTTCCGAAGAAGAAATGGCATCAGAACTGCCGGTTGGAATTGGCGTCTACGAAATCACGGAGGCCGAGATCAGGCAGCAGTGGCGGGTCATCGGCCGCACCCAGGCAGTCGAGTCCGTGGAACTCAGGGCACGCATCGAAGGGGAAGTGACCGAAGTTCTGTTTCAGCGTGGTAGCCATGTCGATGCCGGTGACGTTATGTTCCGCCTCAAGGATGACATCGCTAGAGAGCAGGTTCGGCGTTCAGAGGCACAGGTGGATTCCCGCCGTAGCGCGCTGACTCTTGCTCGACGCAACTTTCAACGGGGGCTTGAGCTTCAGGCGGAAGGATATCTCTCGACCGCAGATCTGGATCGTCTGAGGAACGAAGCGGAACAGGCTGAATCGGCGCTGTCGGATGCAGAAGCCGCCCTCAGGCAGAGCCGACTCAATCTGGACTACACGGTGATTACGGCGCCCATCAGCGGGCGGGCCGGAAACACCAGTGTGACGATGGGCGACCTCGTAGGTCCCGGATCGGGGGCATTGGTCGAGATCATTGCCCCTGATCCGATACGGGTACAGTTCCAGCTTACCGATCGCGAATTCTCAAATCTGTCGCACGTGCGGGGCCAGGGGCTGACCGCTATCGGGCTGGACGTTTACCTTTTGCTAGATGGACAACGACGGCATCCGTTTCCCGGCGTCATCGATTTCGTCGACATCGCCGTACAGGAGACGACCGGTACCGTTGACGCCACGGCGCGCTTCGCCAATCCGGACGAAACTCTGGTGCCGGGACTTTTCGTCACTCTCCTTTTTGAGCGCTCCGAACCCATGTCCGGCCTGCTAGTGCCCGAGCAGGCCGTGCAGCGTAACCAGCTCGGTCCGTTCGTCATGCGGGTTGCGTCAGACGATACGGTCAGTCAGCGACAGCTCACCCTTGGCCCGCGTTACGGCGGGGCCTGGCAAGTTCAGGACGGACTCGAGGTCGGCGACCTGGTTGTGGTGGAGGGCCTACAGAAAATCCGTCCTGACACGCCAGTTCAAGTAAGTCACTACCAGCGCGATCCGGAAACCGGACTTCTGGCGCCCCGGGAAATGATCCAGCCGTGAGCGGTTTCTTCCTCGAGCGGCCAAAGTTCGCGTTTGTCCTGTCGATCCTGATCACATTGGCTGGATTGCTGGCCCTGCAGGTCCTGCCGGTCAACATGTATCCCGATCTTGCCCCACCGCAGGTGCAGGTGCGTGCGCTTTACCCTGGGGCCAGCGCGGAGGCCGTCGCCGACGCTGTGGTACGGCCCATTGAACAGCGTCTCAATGGCGTCGAGGGCATGATTTACATCGAGTCCTCTGCGACCAGCGACGGTGCGGCCAGCATTACTGTGACGTTCGCCACCGGAACCGATGCGGACATGGCCCAGGTCAATGTGCAAAATCGCGTCAAGCTGGCTGAAAGCCAGCTGCCCGAGCCCGTGCGCCGGGAGGGTGTGGTGGTGCGCAAACAGGCTGGCAACATGCTCATGGGGATCAATCTGATTTCCGAGAGACCCGGCCTCGACGCCCTTTTTCTGAGCAACTACGCTAGCACCAGCCTTCTGGAGAATATAGCCCGGGTGCCTGGTGTGGCCGAGGCCAGTGTGCTTGGCTCCAGTGAGTATGCCATGCGTCTCTGGTTGGATCCGGGGCGCATGAACCAGCTCGGCGTCACCGTCGCCGACATTAACGCTGCCGTGCGCGAGCAGAACCAGATTGTTGCTGCAGGGGCGCTTGGCCAGGAGCCGGCTCCACCGGAACAGATCTTCACCTTCAATATCCGCAGTGAAGGCCGTCTGAGCGAGGCGGGCGAGTTCGGGCAGACGGTGCTGCGCGTCAGCCCGGACGGTCGAGTGGTCCGACTTGGTGACGTTGCCAGAATTGAACTTGGCGCGCGATCCTACGCGGCAACGTCGCAGCTCAATGGCAAGGACACCGCTTTTCTCGTCATCTACCAGTTGCCCGATGCCAACGCGCTGGATGTCGCTGAACGCGTTCGCGACCAGATGGCGACCCTCGCAACGAATTTCCCGGATGGCCTGACCTACAGCATCCTGTTCGACAGTACGCGCTTCATCGATGAATCCATCAGCGAGGTAGTCAACACACTGTTCGTGGCAGTGGTCCTGGTCGTGCTGGTGGTATTTCTTTTCCTGCAAAGCCTGCGCGCGACACTGATTCCGGCCATCGCCATTCCGGTCTCGCTGATCGGCACGTTCGCCTTTATGGCGGTCATGGGGTATTCGATCAATCTGATCACCCTGTTCGGGCTGGTTCTGGCCATCGGCATTGTCGTGGATGACGCCATCGTGGTGATCGAGAATGTCGACCGCCTGATCAAGGAAAAGGGCCTTGACGTGCGTGAAGCGGTCAGTCGGGCCATGGGCGAGATCACCGCACCGGTCATTTCCACCACCCTGGTGTTGTTGGCCGTGTTCGTGCCGGTGGCCTTTCTGCCTGGCATTACCGGCGAGCTTTTCCGACAGTTTGCCGTGACGATCTGCTTTGCAGTGCTGATTTCATCGGTCTGCGCTCTGACGCTTTCGCCGGCGCTCAGCTCGGTTTTGTTGCGCAAGGAAGCTGAGCCGATGCGCTTGCTGAGGCCGGTGGAGTGGCTGCTTCAGCGGTTGACTGCGGGCTACAGCTGGCTGATCGAGCGATTGCTCAAACGCATGCTTGTCGTGGCCGGACTTTTTCTGGCTCTGGTCGGACTTCTGGGATACCTGGCGGCCACAACCCCAACCGGCTTTGTGCCGGAAGAGGATCAGGGTTTCCTGTTTGTCGACGTTCAGTTGCCGGATGCGGCCTCGGGCAGCCGAACTGCTGCGGTGATGGAACAGGTCATTGATGAGGTGTCGCAGGATCCAGCGGTCAGCGACTTCATCAGCGTCAGCGGTTTCTCGCTGCTCAGCGGCAGTGGCTCGAACATGGGTTTCGGTGTGGTGGTGCTGAAGGACTGGTCTGACCGCGAATCGGCCGCGTTACAGCCCGCTGCGGTCGTGCAACGACTCAACGCCAGATTATGGGCCATTCCCGCAGCGCGCATCATGGTGTTCAACGTGCCGGCCATTCCCGGCCTGGGCGTTACCGCCGGGTTTGACCTCAGGTTGTTGGACTCCGTTGGTTTGCCGCCGGAAGAGTTGGCGGCGACGGCCGACAGTCTCGTGTTCCAGGCGAACCAGCGGGAAGAGATGGTTCGCGTTCGACATAACCTCCGCGCCAACGTGCCGATGTTCGACCTGGAAGTAGACCGCGACAAGGCGCAGATGCTCGGCGTCGATTTCGGCGATGTCTTCCTGACTTTGCAGGCGCAGCTCGGCGGCATTTATGTCAACGACTTCAGCCAGTTCGGCCGCACCTATCGGGTCATGCTCGGGTCGGAAAGCGCCTATCGCTCCCGCCCTGAAGATCTGCGCCACTTTCAGGTCCGCAATGACCGCGCCGAAATGGTGCCCATTGCCGGAATCGCCCGCCTTGAGCCTTCCCAGGGCGCGACCCGCATCGATGGGTTCAACCTGAACCGCAGCGTCACGATCAACGGTGAGCCTGCCCCTGGTCTGTCGACGATAGAAAGCGTGGCGGCCATGGAAGAGCTGCTGATGGAACTACCGGGCGGCTATACGTTTGCCTGGGCCGGCCAGACCTTGCAGGAGTTGGAAGCGGGGAATCTGATTGTGGTCCTGTTCGTGCTTGCGATCGTCGCGGTCTATCTGTTCCTGGTGGCCCTGTACGAGAGCTGGACCTTGCCAATTGCCGTTTTGCTATCGGTTCCGCTGGCGTTTCTGGGTTCCTTCCTGGCTTTTCGCGCAACCGGACAGGCGCTGGACATCTATGCCCAGATCGGACTGGTCCTCTTGGTCGCCATGTCGGCCAAGACGGCCATCCTGATTGTGGAGTTCGCGGCTCAGTTGCGACGGGAGGGCAAGCCAATCCAGACGGCGGCTGCCGAGGCCGCGGTGCAGCGGTTTCGGGCGGTGCTGATGACCGGACTTTCGTTCATGCTCGGCGTCGTGCCCTTGGTAATGGCCAGCGGGGCAGGCGCGGCCAGTCGGATCAGTCTCGGTATCACCGTGCTTTCCGGGACCACGGCTACGGTAATTCTCGTAACGCTGATGACGCCGGCCTTCTACGTAATGATCCAGAGCATGCGTGAGCGGTTATCCGGCCCCGCGGATGGACTTCCGCCGGGGCCTGAGCATTCGGTAAAAGGGCAATCCGGGCAGCCGGTATGAGTCGCCCGGTGCGAAACCTGTTTCGTGGCTTGTGCTTTGCGCTCCGCGACCGACATGTTCGAGCCCTTCTGGCCTTTGTCTTCACGATCATTGGTTTTGCGGCTTTGTTCTACGCAGTTGTCGAGGAGTGGTCCTATCTGGATGCCCTCTATTTTTCGGTCATGACCATTGCAACGGTTGGTTATGGTGACCTGGCGCCAGTGACAACGATCGGGCGTCTTTTTACCATTGCCTACGTTCTGGTCGGGCTGGGCATCTTCGTTGCTGCTGTCAGCGCGTTGGCAGCAGCGATTCTCTCGCAAAGTGATGTGTCGTCTGAGGATCGAGATCGCCAGTGAGTCAGGAGTTGGTTGGCCTCGTGCCGATTCCCCTTTGTCGCTGTTCCTGATCCACGAAACCGAGGGGTCTCTCCCAGGCCATTGAGGTAGTCACGTTCGGTGCATAACGGACCTGATGTCAGATGCGGTGAGGTCCAACCGGTGGGCTCGCAATGCTGGATGCAGGTTACCGCAGAGGGGGAAATCGTTACACCCCGCAGAATTTGCACTGGTTCAATCATGCAGGGGTCATCGTGTCGTCGTACACCTGCCGGAACGGCAGCGGCCGTCGGGACATTCCGAGTCCGCGTGGCACTGCCCTCCCGCTGTGGTGCACTGCCCGCTCCGGCAGACGCCGCCGGCGCATTCGCTACTTGAGTAACAGCGCCCTCCGGCCGTCATGCATCGCCCGGAACGTCACACACCACCGCCACATTCCTGGCTGGAATAGCAGCGGCCACCGGTGGCCAGTAGGATTTCGAACTGTGCGTGTACCTCGGATGAGCCGGCGAGCCAGTCGACTAGTTGATCCGGTGATGCGGCGAAGGCTGACGCATCCCACAGCAGAGCGCCCAGCAG
>SKGQ01000019.1 GCA_007117515.1 Ectothiorhodospiraceae bacterium
ATGCCGATGAGTCCGACTGGATGGCGGTGATTCAGGTTCGCGCCGGCGGTGGCGCAGCAATGCCGGAAGCGGCCGGCGCCGATTGTCAGGGCTACGTCGAGCAGGCGCAGCCGGACCTGGATCTCAATTTACGTACCGACGAGCCGTGGGATCTGGTCATTCGGCTGGCAACCCGGGAACCACTGCTGATCCTGGTCTATTCCAGCGAGCGGCAATGGGTCTGCTCCTCGCCGGAGGAGGCGGGTGGGCGGAGTCAGCTGAGTCTGGTCATGGACGATGTCAGTCCCGGTAACTTCAATATCTGGGTAGGGCATCGGGACAGCGACGCCGATTACCCCCGCGTGGACATGACCGTGGAGTTCCGTCGCGGAGAGGATGGTCTCGAACTATAGGCAAAAGGGCAGTGTTTCCCCGGGAAAATCTCTTCCCGCGCCGGGCAAAGCCAAGCAACCGTTTGCCGAACGAAAAAAAACCCCGCGGTTGCGGGGTTTCTTCATGCGAATGTCGGTTCGGCTCAGATTGCCGAGACGTTCGCTGCAGCCAGACCCTTCTGGGTGGACTGGGTCTCAAACTGAACACGCTGGCCTTCGGCCAGGGTGCGGAAACCGTCGCCCTGGATGGCGGAGAAATGCACGAAAACGTCCTTGCCGCCGTCTTCCGGAGAGATAAAGCCAAAGCCCTTGCTCTCGTCGAACCACTTCACGGTACCGGTCATCATTTGGAGTCTGCTCCTTCGGATACTATTTTCACGAACAATTTAGCAGGTCTTTACTGAACGACGTCCTGGAGTGACTACCAACACGGGAAGACTACCGGATCTTGCGACAGGGCGGACACTGCTTCTTCAAATGTATACCCAATCCCGGCCGTCCGCCAATGCCCTGCGTGAATTTTTTGCGATTCGTCCGCGGCCGGCTGCGGCTCACGACTCCCCCACGGCCGCAGCCGAAAACCCGTCCGGCGGACCGGACGGGCCCGGTCAGGGTTTTCTCAAGGCGCTGCGCAGCGCGCCTTGCCTCGGTAAAAATGCGGACTCCAACGCAGGCGTGCGAATAAATCAGCGTTTCCTTAACGACGGTTGATGCTGAATGCGCCGGGGCCGGTGAAGAACAGCGCTACCGCCGTGAACAGGAAGAAGCCCTGCAGTTCCAGCTGCCAACCGCCGTGTTGGGTGAGCATGAACAACTCGTTCGGGTGCGCCAGGGCGATGGCGAGAAGCATGTTGACCACAATCAGCAGTGCGCCGACTCGCGCATAAAGCCCAAGAATGATCATCACCGGTGCCACGACCTCGCCGACGTAGACGCCGTAGGCGAACAGTTCCGGCAGGCCGTTGTTGACCACCATGCCCTTGATGCCATCGATCCCGTGAATCAGCTTGTGCACGCCGTGAAACAGCATCAGGATGCCCAGCGTCTGGCGCAGGATGAATTTCCCGAACTCGTCGTTCATCAGCATGATTCCTCTCCTTGTTTCAATTGTTTGCGCATGACAGCGAGCCAATCCTGTCCGTTCTTCGGTGCCGCCTCGGCGGCTGCCGCGGTGACTCTGTGATCATGACGCTGAGGTCCTGCACCGAGCTCCTGCAGATACGGTGAGGGGGGCCGGGTCTGCAGACTGCCATCCAGCGTCAGCAGATCGGAATGATGCATCAGAAGGCGTTCACGCGCCCGGGTGATCGCAACGTAGGCCAGGCGGCGCTCCTCGGCAGCGTTCTGCACCCGTCCTTCACGTTCCAGTGGCATCAGGCCCTCGGTGAAGCCCGCCAGATGGACTTCAGGCCATTCCAGGCCCTTGGCCGCATGGATGGTGCTCAGGACGACGCCAGCATTCTGTTCGTCGCCGTTCTTCGCGCCCAGGGTTTCCAGTGCGGATTGCCAGCGCTGGGCCGCCGTGTCGGCGGCCGTGTCGAGCCGTCGGTTGAGAATGCGCTGGACGGCTTCGAGACGTGGATGTCCGCGTGACGGTGTCGCCTGGGACGGGCGGTGGCGTCGCAGCCACCGGCTGAACAAGGGCGTCTCCTGGCACCAGCGGACCAACCCCTCGGGCCCGCGGCGGCGCAGTCGCTCCAGCGCCTGATGCAGTTCCAGAGCCGCGTCTGCAGTGCCCGGCTTGAGCTGTCCGGCCACCGCCAGCGGGTCCGAGCCGGGCTGGCTGAGCAGCCGCCCCACACCACGGCTGCCGAGCCCGGGTACCAGCTCCGCCAGTCGGATCAGTGCACCGCTGTCGCGGGGGTTGGCGGCCAGCCGGGCCGCGGCCAGCATCATGCGTACATCGGCATGACCGAGCAGGTCCATGCTGCCGCGCACCTCGAACGGAATGCCCCGCTCGAGCAGTGCTGGCTCCAGCAGCCGCGCCATGCGTTTCTTGCGATAGAGCACCGCCATGTCATGGGCAGGAATACCGTCATCCAGACGCCGCCGGATCTGGCTGGCGAGGCTCTCGGCCAGGGCGTTGGCGTCGGTATGCAGATGGATTTGCAGCACTGCATCACCGGTGCCGGAGCGCACCGGCCGCGGCGTCTTGTCCAGGCGGTCACTGTTATGCGCCACCAGTCGACCGGCGCCATCAACGATCTCCGGTCTCGAGCGATAGTTACGCTCCAGCCGGTAGACCGTTGCCTGGAACTGGGCGATGAAATCCTTGAGGTTGTCGGGTCGCGCATGCCGCCATTCGTAGATTGCCTGGTCGTCATCGCCCACCAGCAGAATACTCCGGCAGGGCGGTGCGATAAGTTTCAGCAAGCCGAATTGGGCGCCATCTGTATCCTGGGCTTCGTCCACGGTGATGTCGCGGAAGCGCTCCCGCAGTTCTGCGGCCAGGTCCGGACAGGCCTCCAGCAGGCGACTGCTCAGCAGTATGAGGTCGCTGTAGTCGAGCAGGCCGGAGTCGCGCTTCTGCGTCTCGAATCGGCGGAAACGCTGCAGACAGCGGGCGCTGGCCACGGGTCCGAATTCGGTCTCCGACAGGGCTTCGTGAAAGGCAGGGAAATCACGATCTGCGCTGATGTCCAGGCCGCGCGCCGTGCAGGCTTCATACACATCAATCGCGATCTGCCGGCGACGCCGATCGCTCAGCACCCCGGCAAGCAGGGTATCGAGCATGCGCCGACTGTCGTCGCCATCCATCTGCGTGGCCCGCATGGGAATGCCGATCTGCTGACCGTGTTTCCGCAGCAACTGTCGGCCGAAGGCGTGGAACGTACCGATGAACGGCAACTCGGCACCAGCCGGCAGACCCTGTTGCAGGCGTTCACGCATTTCCGCGGCAGCGCGATTGGTAAAGGTCAGGAGCACCATCGAGTCCGGCGGTAGCCGGTCCTCGGACAGGCGGCGCAGGGCGCGTTCGGTGGTGCAACGCGTCTTGCCCGAGCCGGCGCCGGCGAGCACGGCTGCCGGCCCCTGGCCGTGGGCCACGACCTGTTGCTGATCCGGGTCGAGCGAGAGAATCCGGTGCAACCCCTGCCTCCGTCGGTTGGCGACCTTGCGACACATCTGGTCAGGTCGGCCGTGTTCTGCTTCCATGTACGGCCATTCAAACAACCCCGGGAGCATTCCATGCCCGCAGACGTTTTTCATGCCGCAGTGACCTTACCACTGGATACGGCGCGGCAGATCATCGCCGCCACCCTGGCCGAGGGCGAGGCGCGCAAGCTGCAACCGTTGACGGTTGCCGTACTTGATGCCGGTGGTCACATCGTGGCGCTGGAACGGGCCGACGGCGCCGGACTGATGCGACCGGAAGTGGCTCTCGGCAAGGCGCGGGCCGCTCTCGGTATCGGTATCGATAGCGGCACCATCGGCGCCCGGAACCAGGGCCGTGACGCCTTTCTCGCTGCCGTCGCCGTGGCCTCCGGCGGCACCTTCGTGCCTGTGCCGGGTGGTGTCCTGGTGCTGGACGGGCAACGGCGCATGATTGGCGCCGTCGGTGTCAGCGGTGATGCCTCGGATCAGGACGCTGCCTGTGCCTGTGCCGGGATCGATGCTGCCGGCCTCCAGGCCGGCCTGGACGCAGCCAGCTGAATACTCCCCGCCGCAATGGCCCGTAGCCCAGGCTGCGGGCCATTTCCACTGATTCGTTAGACTCCCGTGACGGGTTGCTGCCCGATCGCCTGACCGACGCGAACGGCCTGATCCACCAGCAGGCTGGTGTCCAGGTTCGCTGCACCGGGGGGCAGGACCACGATCACGGTGGATCCCATGTTGAAACGACCCAGCTCGGCCCCGCGCAGAAGCCGGGGTGCCTCACGGTCGAAACTGCGGACCGTGATCCTGCGCGCGGGTGGAGGCGTCACCTCACCGGCCCAGACCGTCTCGATGCTGGCGACATTGATGGCACCGACCAGTACCACGGCCATCGGTCCGAATGCGGTCTCGAACAGGCAGACCAGGCGCTCGTTGCGGGCAAACAGATTGGGGATCGTGCGTACCGTGTGGCGGCCGACACTGAACAGCCTGCCCGGCACATGCACCGTCTCCAGCAGGCGGCCATCCGCCGGCATGTGCACCCGATGATAATCACGGGGTGACAGATACACGGTCATGAAGCAGCCATCCAAGAACGGTCGGGCCCGCGCAGGGTCGCCGCCGAGCAATGTGGTCAGCGAATAATCATGGCCCTTGGCCTGCAGCACGCGATCGGCGTCGAGGCGACCAAAGGCGCTGATCGCGCCATCGGCCGGGCAGCAGATCGCCTGGGGGTCTTCAGGCAGGGGCCGGGCGCCGGGTTTCAGTGCGCGGGTAAAGAAGGCGTTGAAGTGCGCATAGGTGGACGCGTCCGGCTCGGCTGCGTCGCGCATGGAGACGCCGAACCGCCGAATGAACCAGTTCGTGAAGGGGATCCGGATGCGCGGGTTTTCTATGCGCGTAAAACGGTGCGCCAGACGGGAAATCGCGTGCTGTGGTAACGGGTAGAGTGGCAGGCTCTTGAGCCAGTCCGAAAAGCTTGCCCGGCCCTCCAGGCCGAACCGGTCCTGCTCTTGCGTCATTCCTAGCGTCCGGCGTGGTGGTCGAGAATCTTCTGCAGATCCCGGCTCATGTCGGCAGGCCGGTGGGGCGCCTGAAAGATCGCCTGGAGCTGACCATCAGGGTTGATCAGCAGCACCGCAGAGCCGTGGTCGACCATGTAGTCGTCTTCGCCGTTTTCGTTGTGCCGCACGTGAACGATGCCCAGATCACGGGCCAGGCGGTCGATCTGTTCCAGATCCCCGGTGACTCCGGTGAAGCTGTCGTGAAATGCCGGCACGTAGGCGGCGAGCCGCTCCTTGGTGTCGCGGTCCGGATCCACGGTAACGAACAGGGTTCGCAGTGCCGGTTTGCCGTTCACCGAATCCTGTACCCGCGCCAGATCGATCATGGTGGTCGGGCAGATATCCGGACAGTTGGTGAAGCCGAAGAACACCAGATTCCACTGACCGTGGAAGTCCTGCTCGTTGAACGGCTGTCCTTCATGCGTGACCAGCGAGAAATCGGTGACGGCCCGGCCACCCTCCAGGTAGGTCGCCCCCATTTGCTCGGAGTCGAGTGTTGCCGGCGCGAACAGGTGACTGGCCGCGAACATGCCACCGCTCAGTGCGAGTACACCCGCCAGTGCGGCGAGGACAATAAACGCTGTATTTGATGGATTCTTCATGATGGCGCGGATTCTGGCACAGACTGTGGTCGGGAGACACTGCCCGGATTGCTCACGCGCAGTGCCGATGCATGTCATGGACAACGGCTGGGGCCGAGGATTCCGACGCGCGGTGAGGCGGCGCTTTGCTGTATGCTTTCGCGCCTGCTCCCGATGGAAAAATGTCGACCACGTATCATGCTCGAAGTCTACCCAGCACAGCACGGCCTGTTGACGATCCGAGACCACGTTCGCTGGACAGCGAGCCGGTTCACCGAAGCGGGGCTGGCGTTCGGGCATGGCACGGACAACGCCCTGGACGAGGCGGCGGCGCTGGTCAGTCACAGCCTGCATCTACCGCCGCAGATCCCTGATCTGTACTGGGATGCGCGCATTACCGAGAGCGAGCAGGCCTTGATTCTCGATCGCGTCGCGCGGCGGATCGAAACCCTTCTGCCCTTGCCCTATATCACCGGCGAGGCCTGGTTTGCCGGGCTGCCGTTTCATGTCGATCAGCGTGTGCTGATCCCGCGATCACCGATTGCCGAACTGATCGAAACCGGGTTCTCGCCGTGGCTGGACGGGATCGACGTCAACCAGGTGCTGGAGATCGGCACGGGCAGTGGCTGCATTGCCGCCGGTTGTGCGCTGGCGTTTCCGGAAGCCGAGATCCTGGCTACCGATCTGTCGCCGGATTGCCTGGCGCTGGCGCGGCGCAACCTGGCTCGCCATGGATTGACGGAGCAGGTGCAGTTGCAGCAATCCGACGTCTATGAGGCGGTGCCGGCCGACAGGCGTTTCGACCTGATCGTCAGCAATCCTCCCTATGTGGATGCCGAAGATATGTCGAGCCTGCCGCCCGAGTATCGTTATGAACCGCGTCAGGCGCTGGCCGCCGGTGACGATGGGCTGGCCGTGGTCCATCGGATCCTGCATGGAGCCGCCGAGCGACTGACGGCAGACGGTATCCTCGTCTGTGAAGTCGGCAACAGCGAATGGGCCCTGGCCGAGGCCTATCCGGAGGTGCCGTTCCTGTGGCTGGAATTCGAGCGCGGCGGGCATGGGGTTTTTCTGCTGACCGCGGGTCAACTCAGCAGCATCTGACCAGAAGAGACGAATGACGCATGTCTGGTAATACCTTTGGCAAGTTGTTCACGGTCACCACCTTCGGTGAAAGTCATGGTCCGGCCCTGGGGGCGGTGGTGGATGGTTGTCCGCCGGGGATCGAGCTCAGCGAAAGCGATCTGCAGCACGACCTGGATCGGCGACGGCCCGGTTCATCGAAGTTCACGACCCAGCGCAAGGAGCCGGATGCGGTGCGCATCCTGTCCGGCGTTTTCGAAGGCCGGACTACCGGCGCGCCGATTGGCCTGTTGATCGAGAACACCGATCAGCGCTCCCGTGACTATGGAGCCATCAGTCAGCAGTACCGACCGGGCCATGCGGACTACACCTACGATCATAAATACGGTTTCCGCGACTACCGTGGTGGTGGCCGCTCATCGGCGCGGGAGACCGCCATGCGTGTCGCCGCCGCCGGCATTGCCCGCAAGTATCTGGCGCAGCGTTACGGCGTCCGGATTCGGGGCTATCTGAGTCAGCTCGGGCCGATCCCGCTGGCCCTGCAGGACTGGGATGAAGTGGACCGGAATCCGTTTTTCTGCGCCGATCCCCAGCGTGTGCCGGAACTGGAGGAGTACATGACCCAGTTGCGTCGCGATCTGGATTCGGTGGGCGCCCGGGTTGACGTGATTGCCGAGGGCTGTCCCCCCGGATGGGGTGAGCCCGTGTTCGACCGCCTGGATGCCGATCTCGCCCACGCAATGATGAGCATCAATGCGGTCAAGGGCGTGGAAATCGGTGCCGGGTTCGCGTCCGTCACCCAGCGCGGCAGCGAGCACCGTGACGAAATGACGCCGGAGGGCTTTCTCAGCAATAACGCTGGCGGTGTGCTGGGCGGCATCAGTACCGGTCAGCCGTTGCGGGTCGGCCTTGCGCTGAAGGCCACCTCCAGCATCGTGACTCCCGGACGTTCGGTGTCGACCAGCGGCCAGCAGGTGGAGATCGTCACCAAGGGTCGCCACGATCCGTGCGTGGGCATTCGTGCGGTGCCGATTGCCGAGGCCATGCTCGCCCTGGTGCTGATGGACCATGCCCTGCGTCATCGGGCCCAGAACGCCGACGTGAAGTCCTCTGCACCACTGATTCCTGGCGGCTGAGCCCGCCACCCTAGCCTCACTGCTCTGCCGGGAGATCCGATGCGCGGCATGCCGCTGCCCTACTGGCGCCTGTCAGCTTTCTATCTGTTTTTCTTCGCCGTGCTTGGCGGCCTGGCGCCCTATTGGGGGCCGTACCTCCGGGCGCAGGGCTTCAGTTCGCTGGAAATCGGCCTGCTGATCGCGGTCCTGCACGGTACCAAGATCATTGCGCCAAATGTCTGGGGTTGGATCGCCGATCGCAGCGGTCACCGCATGTGGGTCGTGCGGCTTGGTGCCTTCGTCGCGACACTGAGCTTTGCTGGCGTGCTGGTGGGCAGTCAGTTCTGGTGGCTGGCACTGGTGATGACCGTGTTCAGTTTCTTCTGGAATGCGGCGCTGCCCCAGTTCGAAGCCAACACGATGAACCACCTGGGCTCGGCGGCCCACACCTATGGGCGTATCCGCCTCTGGGGCTCGGTTGGTTTCATCATTGCAGTGCTCGCCTTCGGTGAGTTGATCGATCGCCATGGCGTGGACATTCTGCCGTGGCTGATCCTGATTGCCTTCGTCGGTCTCTATGCCGCTGCCCAGGTCTCACCCGAAGCGCCGCAACAGGTGCATTCCCGCGCTGCCGAGCCGATTCTGCGGGTGCTTTTCCGACCGGAGGTTGCAGGCTTCCTGCTGGCCTGTTTCCTGCTCCAGGCCAGCCATGGTCCCTACTATGCATTCTTCAGCATTTACCTGGAGGATCTTGGCTACAGCAGCAGCATGATCGGTCTGCTCTGGGCGCTGGGCGTGGTCGCGGAGATCGGCCTGTTCCTCCTGATGCATCGGCTGATGCCGCGCTTCGGTGCGCGTTTGCTGTTCCTGCTGGCGGTGGCTTTCACGGTGCTGCGCTGGATTCTGATCGGGGCACTGCCGACGAATCTGCCAGTGTTGCTGTTCGCGCAGAGTTTGCATGCGGCGTCGTTTGGCGTTTACCACGCGGTTGGAATTCACCTAATCAACCGGTTCTTCATCGGCCGCAATCAGGGCCGCGGTCAGGCGCTCTACAGCAGCATTACCTTCGGCGCCGGGGTTGCCGTGGGCAGCCTTGGCGCCGGGCTGCTCTGGGATCGCGTGGGCGGCAGCATGACCTTTTACCTGGCGGCGGCAACGGCGGTACTGTCGCTTCTTTGTGCCCATTGGGCATTGCGTCGCGACGAGACAAGCGCGACTGCATCCGTATAATCGAGCGCCCTTGACCGTGTCCTGTCAGGTGGCCGGAGCCGGTCCCGGGCGCGACGCGGGAATGAATCAGCGTTTCCTAAACGACACAATCGGGATGGTTTGATGAGCAAGAAAATTCTCGTGCTGCCGGGCGACGGCATTGGTCCGGAAATCGTCGCCGAAGCAGTCAAGGTGCTGGATTGCCTGCGCCAGGATCACGGGCTGGACGCCGAGCTTGCCCATGGCCTGATTGGCGGCGCCGGCTACGATGCCACGGGCAAACCGCTTCCTGAGGATACCCTGCAGGAAGCGCTGGCCTCGGATGCCGTGCTGCTGGGTGCCGTGGGTGGCCCCGCCTATGACGCTCTGGATCGGCCGCTACGCCCGGAGCGCGGCCTTCTGACCATACGCTCGGAAATGGGGCTGTTCGGCAATCTCCGCCCGGCCATTCTCTATCCGCAACTGGCGGAGGCGTCGGCGCTGAAGCCGGAGGTCGTCTCCGGGCTGGACATCCTGTTCGTGCGTGAACTCACCGGCGGGCTCTATTTTGGCGAGCCGCGTGGTATTCGTACGCTGGAGAATGGCGAGCGTCAGGGCTACAACACGCTGGTCTACTCCGAATCCGAGATCGAGCGCATCGGTCGACTGGCCTTCGAGACCGCCCGTCGCCGCGACAAGCGTCTGTGCTCGGTGGACAAGGCGAATGTGCTTGAGGTCACCGAGCTGTGGCGTGAGATCATGACTGGTCTGGCCAGCGATTATCCGGATGTGGAACTCAGCCACATGTACGTCGATAACGCGGCCATGCAGCTGGTCCGGGCGCCGAAGCAGTTCGACGTGCTGGTTACCGAGAACATGTTCGGCGATATTCTGTCCGATTGTGCCGCGATGCTGACCGGCTCCATCGGCATGCTGCCCTCCGCCTCGCTGGACCGGAACGGCAAGGGTCTGTACGAGCCGATTCATGGCTCGGCGCCCGATATCGCCGGCAAGGACGTCGCCAATCCGCTGGCCACCATCCTGTCGGTGGCCATGATGCTGCGGCATTCGCTGGACGAGCCGGCACTGGCGGAGCGGGTGCAGGCGGCGGTCGGCGCGGTGCTGGATCAGGGACTGCGGACCGCTGATATCCACACGCCGGATACGCGGCGTGTTGGCACTGTCGAGATGGGTGATGCCGTGGTGTCGGCCCTGCGCGGGGCCTGAAGCGCGTACGCGGAAACGCATAGCAAATCCAGATTTCCCTGAGGAGACGACACATGAAAAAGGTCGGAATTGTCGGTTGGCGCGGCATGGTCGGTTCGGTACTGATGCAACGCATGCGTGAAGAAGATGACTTCCGCGACATCGATCCCATGTTCTTCTCCACCTCCCAGGCCGGACAGGCCGGACCCGATGTGGGCAAGGGCCCCGGTACGCTGCAGGACGCGAACGATATCGATGCGCTGCAGGCCATGGATGTGGTGCTGACCTGCCAGGGTGGCGATTACACCGGAGCCGTCTACGAGAAGCTGCGCGCCAGCGGCTGGGACGGCTACTGGATCGATGCGGCGTCCACCCTGCGCATGGCCGACGACAGCATCATCGTGCTCGATCCGGTGAACCGGGACGTGATTGACGAAGGCCTCAGTGCCGGCGTCAAGACGTATGTCGGCGGCAACTGCACGGTCAGCCTGATGCTGCTCGCGGTCGGCGGCCTGTTCCGTCAGGGCCTGGTGGAGTGGATCAGCCCGATGACCTACCAGGCAGCTTCCGGCGCCGGTGCGCAGAACATGCGCGAACTGGTAGCGCAGATGGGCTACATCAACGATGCCTCAAGCGGCCTGATGGATCCGTCCGCATCGATCCTGGAACTCGATCGGGCAGTAACCACGGCCCTGCGCAGTGACGAATTCCCCAGCAGCCAGTTCGGTCATCCGCTGGCCGGCAGCCTGTTGCCCTGGATCGACAAGAAGCTCGAGAGCGGCCAGAGCAAGGAAGAATGGAAGGCCGGTGTCGAGAGCAACAAGATCCTCGGTCGCAGCCATAACCCGATTCCGATCGACGGTATCTGTGTTCGCGTTGGCGCCATGCGCTCCCATGCCCAGGCCCTGACCATCAAGCTGACCGAGGACATACCGCTGAATGAGGTGCATGAAGCGCTCGCCAGCGCCAACGACTGGGTTCGCGTGATAGCCAACGAGAAGGACGCCAGCCTGCAGGAACTTACTCCGGCGCGGGTCAGTGGCACCCTGGACATCCCGGTGGGACGCCTGCGCAAGCTGGCCATGGGGCCCGAGTACCTGTCGGCATTCACCGTCGGTGACCAGCTGCTCTGGGGCGCCGCGGAGCCCCTGCGGCGCATGCTCCGTATCCTGCAGGACGCCTAAGGAAACACTGATTTAGTCACGCGCCTGCTCGCGCCTGCTTTGGAGTCCGCGTTTTTCCGACGCAAGGCGAGCTGCCTGATTGCGGTTTTCAACCGCTGTCGGTGAAGCCGCTGGGATGCAAGGCTCTTGTCAGTCGGTCAGTCTGCCGAGTCAGTCACAGACCGGACCGGTA
>SKGQ01000046.1 GCA_007117515.1 Ectothiorhodospiraceae bacterium
CACTGAACACTATTCCGGCCTCATTTCCCGCAACATTTCTTCGTAATTCCGAACGCGCTGAACGTACTGCACCGGGACCATACCGGGGGCGTAGCCGAAGCGCAGATTCTGGTAGTAGGCCGGTTCTGCCAGCAGAGGAAAGACCTCGCTGACCACCGCCCAGCTGTTGCCGTCGCGGCCCAGGCCCCGGGTCAGCCGGCGGGCGTCCCGAACATGTCCCAGACCGATATTGTAGGCGGCCAGGGCGAACCAGGTGCGGTCGGGCTCGGTGATGCTCCCGGGCAGGCGTTCCCGCATGTTGGCCAGATAGCGGGCACCGCCATGAATGCTTTCCACCGGATCGTCCCGATCCGAAACGCCGAGCTCTTCGGCGGTGGCTCGGGTCAGCATCATCACGCCGCGAACGCCGGTCGGGCTCTCGGCGTTGGCTTCCCAGTGACTCTCCTGATAACCCACTGCGGCCAGTAGTTTCCAGTCCAGTCCGTGCGCTTCTGCTGCCACCCGGAAATGGGGCTCCAGCGCGGGCAGCCGGGCTTCAGCCCGCCTGCGGAAGCGGGCAACATCAACATAATCGAATATATCGACATGGTCGTAGTACGGCTTCAGCAGCTGTTCGATCCGGCCCGCTTCGACGGCCCGCTCATGCCAGTCGACCACCGCTTGCTGCAGCGGCTCCGCGGCCACCGGCAGGAGCCAGACCAGGGGTTCCGGCATGGCTAACGGGAAAGCGACCTTCAGTTCGGGCATATACCGGTGATTGACGGCCATGATCGTTGAATCGGCCACCGTGCAGTCGATCCGTCGCTCCCAGACCCTGCGCAATAATGCCTCGGTGCTGGCTTCGGGGTCAGTGATCCAGGACAGCTCGGGGTAATCATTGTCGCGTAGCTCTCGCAGGCGGGCCTGATAGCTGGTCTCGGCGGCCACCACCAGCCGCACACCGCTCATCTCGTCCAGCGACTCCGGTATCACGCCATTGCGCCGGCACACCACCTGCTGTGTGACATGCTGATACGCGGGGCCGGCCAGGAAGCGCTGTTCCCGATCATCAGTCAGGGACAGGCCGGCGGCCGCCAGGTGCGCCCCGCCGGTCTCGAGCTCCCGCAGGATTTCCGCCACGGAATTGCGCTGGATAAAGCGCACACGGAGCTCGACATCGCTGGCAAAATCCCGCACCAGATCGCGTTCCGGGCCGACCGGGCGCCCATGCCGGTCGATGTAATAAGTGGTCGGTGCATTGCGTGTCACCACCAATAGCTGGCCACCCTGGCGTAAAGTGTCGGGGTGGTACTCACTGTCACCGGTCCGTCCGGCCGAACCCGATGACGACTTCCCGGCGCCGTCGTCCGCTGGTTCGCAGCCGACGACAAGGAGAACGAGCAGCGCCGTCAACGCCTGCAGTAAATGGCGGGGTCGCTGTTTGAGGGCCTGCATGGTGGGCGGAATCTCGGTCACTGATCAGCCTCTTCATGGGAGCATTGGAGAACACGATGGAGCCGACCAGAGGCCCGGTCCGAGCATTGTTTCCACCGGACGACCCGCTACGAATTTCGGTTCATGGACTGTTTGCCCTGGGTGTTCTTTATACCCTGTATCTGGCTCATCAGGTGGTGTTACCCGTCACACTGGCGATACTCGTCAGCCTGTTGCTGTCACCGGCGGTCAGTGCCCTGGCGCGACGCGGGATTCACCGGGCCGTCGCCGCCTTTGTCACCCTGACCCTGTTCGTTTCCCTTCTGGCAGGTACCGCCTGGATGATAGCACAGCCCATGCTCGAATGGGCCGAGCATGCACCCGACGGTCTGGCCCGGTTGATGGTGCGGGATGGCGGCTTGCGCGAGGCCTTTGACTCCATGACCGATTCTGCCCGGCAGATGGAAGAGGCCATGGAGGAGCTGCGCGAGGAGGAGGCGGCCGAGCAGGAGCCAACCACCGTGGTGCTGGAGTCAGAGTCCTGGCGCGGACAACTCATGGTCAATGCGCGGAACACCGGCGTCGCAGTGGTCCTGGCCCTGGCGTTGAGCTATTTCCTGCTGGTCAGCGGCAACAGTCTGATCCTGAACTTCACCCAGCAGCTTCGAACCCGGGAGCGGCGACGCAAGACATTGCGCATGGTGCGCGACTGCCGCCGTGAAATCGGCCGATATCTGCTGGTGATCACCCTGAGCAACGGTTCGGTCGGTCTGCTGACGGGCCTGATGGCCTGGGCGGTTGGTCTGCCATCGCCGGCGGTCTGGGGGCTGATCGCGGCCCTGCTCCGCTTCGTGCCGTATCTGGGCGTGGTAGCAACAGTTGCCCTTTTGCTGATCGTGTCCGCCGCCAGTCTGGAATCACTGCTCTGGGTGCTGGCGGTACCGGCCGGCTATCTGCTGCTGAACACGGTCGTTGGCTTTTTCATCGAACCCTGGATTCACGGTTACCGGTTGTCGGTGAATCCGGTGGTGATCTTTCTGGCGATATTCTTCTGGGGCTGGCTCTGGGGTCCGGTGGGTGTGCTGCTGGCTGTGCCATTGATGACAGTCATCCAGGTAATCCTGCGGCATGTGGAGTCGCTGCGGCCGGTGCATGATGTGATCGCGCGTCGCTGAGTTGAGCGGGCTGAAAGGCAGTGCGACCCTGGTCCGGCGAAGCAACACTATTCTCAGCCTGGCAGGGACAGTGGAAGGTTTTTCCTGGCCCTGTTGGGCCGGAGGCACGTCAGGCCAGGAAAAAGCTTGCACTGGCCCGAATGCCCCCGGAACCGCACCAGCCCCCGTGCCGCGTGAGGACAAGCTTTTTTCCGTCCTCGCGTCGCTTCGCTCCGAAGGGGCCGGAGAAAAACCTTCTCCTCCCCCGGCACTCAGTGCTCACTGCAATGTTGTCGACCCAGCCGGCCCAGGTCCCGACAAAGGAACGCCACTCGCGGCCTGGTAGGGACAGTGGAAGTTTTCGGCTGGTCCTGTTGGAGCGCAGCGACGCCAGGCCAGACGAAAGCTTGCACTGGCCCAGACGCCCCCAGTAATGGCACTAGATTTGCCGGGCCGCGTGGATCAGCGCCGCCCCAGGGTGACCAGCGCGGCGAGCACGGCCAGCAGAACCAGCAGGCTCCACCAGGGTTGTCGGAGGGTGGTGTAGACTTCGAAGCCCATCGCGCGGAGCAGGTCGGGGACGCCGGCCGAGACACCGGCCAGGAGTCCGCCCTGGGTGGCGGTGATGAGGAGCAGGACCACGCCCAGGATGCCCAGCGTGGCGGTCAGTAACCGCAGTCCTGGTTCGAACAGGGCCTCGCCATGCCTGAAATGCAGCCAGCTCAGCACGCCCCAGCAGGTGACCAGCCAGAGTGCGAAGGCCAGCTTGTTGCGGCCCAGTGGGCTGGCCATGATTGCCTGCGGTGACCAGGCCAGCAGGCCGGTGATCAGGGCGGCGATGGCAGCCAGCAGGGCCAGTGGCAATATCAGCCGCAGGACCGGGCTGCCCCATGCCGGCGCGCGACCGGCGCAGCCGGCCAGCAACAGGGCGGCTGCGGCGAGCCAGAGCACGATCGGGAAATGGATCAGCATGTGGTGCAGGCCGGTCACGACGCTTGCTCCCTGGCGACCGGGCGGCCCAGGCTCCATGGCAGGACGCCGAGCAGCAGCAGACCGAGCAGCAGGCTTGCCGCCCAGTTCCAGAGCACTCCGGTTTCGGTCTCTGCTTCCACGCCGTAGAGCGCGAGCTTGCGTGCATCATGGCGGGCGCGTACCGGAATGCCTTCGGCCACCGACTGGGCACCGGCATGCCGCGGGCCGGTAATGCGCGGCCAGTTGACCTGGCCCGGATAGAACAGGGTGATCGTGCGGCCCGGTTCACTCCAGTCCGGCGTGTCACCGTCCATCTGCGTCACCGGGATATCGGCCGGCCTATCCAGGGCCAGGCTGAATGGCAGTGAGACGTGATGGTGGCGGCCTGTGGCGCCTTCGCTGTGCACCGCGAAGGCAACCGTATAGGCGCCGCCGGGTTTGAGAATCTTGTCCTCCAGCGGCTCGCCGGTATCCAGGCTTCGGCTGAGTACCACTTCGCGCCAGCCATCCTGCAGTTGGCTTCGTGCAGCGATCTGGCCGCGGGAACCGTCCGGCTGGCGCAGCATGCGGCGCGGCAGCGTGTCGCCGGCCTGCCAGTCGTGATCGGGGTTGAATGGCAGGGCCGTCTCCTCGCTGAGCCAGGGTTCGCTGGACCAATCGATATTGCCGTTTTCGAAATCCTGCCAGCGCAGCCCTGCGGCGCCGTGGCGATTCGGGTCAAGCATGTAGCGTGGCTGCTCCGCGTCGCCATCCCAGTTCGTGCCGTAGGCGGATCGGCCACTGTCACCGTAGCGGTGTTCGGCAACATGCATGTCGTCGCTGACGCTTACCGGGCCTCCCCGATCTCCGCGCCAGTGCCACAGGTCCAGGAAGTAGCCGGCCTCGCGCTGGGCGCGTAGCGCCTCGGCGGATACTGGCGCGTCCCAGCTGCCGAGACGCGTGTTCGGCAGGTGTTTGCGAACGTCCGAGAGACCCAGTTCCTGACCGAGCAGGGGGTGTTCCGCGACGTCATCCTCGTCGGCGGCGCCCGGCATGAAGCGGGTGCCGTCCCCGATAAGCAGATACCCACCGAAACGGGAGAATTCCGGCACCTTGCCGTCGTCGAGCAGCATCGCAACGCGCTCTTCGCCGAAAAGTTCAGGATGCTGATCGGCGCCAAGCACCTGCCATGCCTCGCCGTCGAAGCGCAGTACATCGTGATAGCGATGTTCATTGCGGCTGGGCAAGCGCAGCCGCAGATGAATCGTTTCGCCATCGTGTTGTGCCTGTACCTGCAGCGGCAGCCAGAGATTCTCCGGAGCGCCGTCCGGCTGGGGCGGGCCGATCAGCGCCTGACCCAGCCAGGACGTGACCAGAGCGACAAGCAGCAGCAGGGTGATGGCGTTCGCGCGATGCATTGAAAGATTCCGGATAGGCGAATGGCTTAGCGTAAACCCAGTGCGTTACCACCACCATGCCAGAGCAGTCGCAGGCCGGTCATGAACAGCAGCATATAGCAGATCCGGTAAAACCAGAGCGTGCTGACCCGTTTGTGCAGCCAGACGCCGAGCAGGATGCCTAGCGGGGCGAGGGGCAGCAGCACCAGGGCGGTGAGCAGGTTGCTGACATGGAACTGCCCCAGCCATGCGTAGGGGATCAGCTTGACGTAATTGACCAGTGTGAACAGCACCACGGTGGTGCCCACGAACAGGGTCTTGTCCATGCGCTGGGGCAGCAGGTAGATCGCCGCGGGCGGGCCGCCGGCATGGGCCGCAAAACTGGTGAAACCCGTGGCGGCGCCCCAGAAGCGGCCGGCAAGCACGCCCCCGGGGCGGTAGCCTGCATACCGTTCCTTGGCGCCGAGCCAGTGGTTCAGGGCAAAGGTCACGGCGATCAGACCAATCAGGATGCGCAGCATGTCCTCGCTGATCCAGCGCACCGTGAGCGCGCCGAGCAGAATACCGGCGAGAGCGCCCGGGATCATGATCCGCAGGCTGCGTGGATCCCAGCGCCGCCAGTAGGCCGCCAGACCGGTCAGGTCCATCAGGCATAGGATAGGTAGCATGATGGCCGCCGCCTGGAAGGGCGGAATCACCAGCGCCATCAGGGGCACGGCGATCACGGTGAGGCCGCCGCCGAAGCCACCCTTGGAGATTCCGGTGATCAGCACGGCGACAACGGCGAGCAGGTAAAACAGGGGATCGGTGATCATCGGCGCAGAGCTTACCCCAGGAAGACACTGATTTATTCCCGCGACTGCGCCAGTTGGGGCGCGGGATCAGGCCGGATACTGGTATCGTGACCCAAAGCTGCGGGCCGTTGATGGGAGGAGAGCACGATGGATCGCTTGTACGGACGTATCCTGATGGCGTTTGACGGCTCTGAGTCCGGCCGTCAGGCGCTGTCCCAGGGTGCCCACGTGGCGCTGCAGAACCAGGCAACGATTGATCTGCTGGCCGTGGTGCGGATTCCTTCCACCTACGGCTTCATCGAGGCCGGTTACCCGGAACACCTGCTGGATGACGAGACGGCTCGAATTGACGGCGTTCTGGATGAGGGCGTGCGCCTGCTGCGTGAGCAGGGACTGACCGTGAACGGCCATCGACGCATTGGTGAGCCGGTACTGGAGATCAGCAGGCTGGCGCGCGAGCTGGAGGTTGATCTGGTGGTGGTCGGCCACCGCCCCAGGGGCCGCCTGGCTCGCTGGTGGCATGGTTCGGTGGGGACCACTCTGCTCGATGAACTGGAGTGTTCGATCCTGGTGGCCATGCCCCGTGAGCCGCTGGAGTGAAGCCGCTCGTACTCAGCCGCGGCTGGCCCGGGTGACCTGAAGCCGGGCCAGCGCATAGGCGCTGGCCAGCAGCGGTGTAGCTACATCGAGTCGCCTCGCGGTGCGTAACACGTTGCCGGTGATGGCCTCCAGCTCCAGCGGCCGGCCGTGCAGGTAATCCAGCGCCATGCTCGTGTAGTAATCGCGGATATTGTGGGTGCTGGCCAGGCTTTTCTCCGGCAGCTCCCCTGGCAGGGGGTGACCGGCCGCCGCCGCTACAGCACAGACTTCCTGCATCAAGCCGCGCATCATCTCCTCGCCACCCGGCGCGGCCAGGATTTCCGTGGTGGTGACGCCACCGCCGGCCACCGAGATGGTATTGAACGCCGCATTCCAGACTGCCTTGCGCCAGCGTTCGGTGATCACCTCGTCGGTCAGCTTCGTGGTCAGTCCGCCGGCCTCGATCCAGCTGGCGAAGTCTCTGGCCCCATCGCTTAGCCCGCTCGGGTACTGGCCCACAACCAGTCGGCCATAGGCCTTGTGTTCGACGGTGCCGGGTGCGGTGCGGCTGGCGGCAACAAAGGCGATGCAACTGATCAGCTGATTGTCAGGCAGGGCCCCGGTGATCGGAGATTCGATATCCAGGCCGTTCTCGATCAGGGCAATGGTGGTATGGCGCCCCACTGCAGGTCGGATCAGCGCCACCGGGTCGAGGTCATCCAGAACCTTGACTGTCAGCAGCAGCAGATCCGGTGGTTGCGGCACCTCCGAAGTGTCGGCGTAAACCGCCTCGGGTTGCCAGTCGAGACAACCAAGGTCGGCGCTGTCGACGCGCATTCCCCGCTGTCGGATCAGTTCACTGTCCGAACGTGCGACCAGCGATACCGGCAGCCCCGCGCGATGCAGGATGGCGCCATACAGACCACCGATGGCACCGGCGCCGACGATCAGAACGGATGGAGGAGTGTGGTGATCGCTCATGGTCGGGATTATCGCTTGCTCAGCAGACGCTCGGCGTCGGCCGTCTCCAGATGGGGTACGGAATTGAACATGGTAAGCGTCATCTGGCCATTGGTCAGCCGCAGTCGAGTCACGCTGCTGTTATGGAGTTCGCGATTGAGCGCCAGTATGCCCTGCGCATCGAGCTCGAGTGCCTGCCCGGCCAGGGAGGCGACAACTGCGCCGGAGGTCATCAGCAGTACCTGGTCGTCGCTCGGCAATTTGGTCTCCAGCGCGGAGACTGCATCGCGGATCCGCGACTGGAAGTCAGCCCAGCTCTGCAGTCCACGGGATTCCGGCCGTCCGTCCGCCAGCCAGGCCTGCATGACCCCGCGGTAGACCGTCTCGAAGACCTCCGGGTTTTCATTCAGATGGTTCCGGTAAGGCGCCAGCTCGGGTTGTGCCGCGATCACGTCATCCAGGTAGCCCCAGAAAACGCCGGCGATATCGTACTCATTGAGCCTGGGGTCGCTCCGCGCGCGCAGTGAGGCACCTTTGCGGTCGAATGCTCGGCAAAGCAGTTCCGCAGACTCGCGCTGTCGCTGCAGCGTGCCATGCACCAGTTGCCGTGGCTGATCCGCTAGCTGGCACAGATGGTCGGCCAGGCGCTGCATCTGTTCCCTGCCGAGCGAACTCAGCCGATCGTAATCGTCAGTACCAAAGCGGGCCTGACCATGGCGGACGAGGATGAGATTCATCAGTGTCGGCTGATACCTGGCGGCATCAATGTTGGCGTTCGATGGTGTATCGGGCAATGGCGCGCAGACAGTCGGCGTCCTCGTCGAACGGTTCCAGGTTCTGCAGCGCACGCTCGATCAGCAGTTCCGCATGCTCCCGGGATTCCTGCAGACCGAGTAGTCCGGGGTAGGTCGCTTTCTGGTGTTGCGCATCCGCGCCGCTGGCCTTGCCCAGCTGCTCGGTGCTGCCTTCCACGTCCAGGATATCGTCGTGGATCTGGAACGCGAGACCGATGCATTTGGCATAGCGATCCAGCCGTTCCAGCAGTTCGCGGTCTACGTCCTGGTGACACAGCGCGCCGAGCATGACGCTGGCGCGGATCAACGCGCCGGTCTTGTGAATATGCAGGTCTTCCAGTTCCGCCAGGGTCAGGTCCCGGCCCTCGGAAGCCAGGTCCATGGCCTGACCGCCAACCATGCCACGCGAGCCGGAGGCAAGACTCAGGCTTGCCACCATGCGCAGTCGGGCCTCCGCGTCCGCATCCGCGGCGTCGCCTTCAGCGAGCGCGCGGTATGCCAGAGTCTGCAGGGCGTCGCCCACCAGGATTGCGGTGGCCTCGTCAAAGGCCTTGTGACAGGTGGGTTGGCCGCGGCGCAGGTGATCATCGTCCATGGATGGCAGATCATCGTGCACCAGCGAATAGGCATGAATCAGTTCCACCGCCACGGCGGGACCATCCAGTCGTCGGTAATCCAGCTTGAGCGCGTTGCCGGTAGCGTAGACGAGTACCGGGCGCAGCCGCTTGCCGTTACCGAGCACCGAATAGCGCATCGCCTCGTGCAGCCTGAAGGGCAGCGTCGTTGCTGGCGGCAGAATCTCGTCGAGTGCCGATTCGATTCGTTCCCTGTAGGCGGGCAGCCAGGCTGCCAGTGCCTCAGTGGCGCTCGTCGGCTGCGAAGGCTTCGACACCATCTTCTCCATCCTTGCCGGTCAGGATCTCGACCTTCTGCTCCGCTGCGGTCAGCGCCTGCTGGCACTGCCGTGTGAGTGCAATGCCGCGTTCGAAGGACTTGAGCGAATCTTCCAGCGACAGTTCGCCACTTTCCATATGCTCGACCAGCGATTCAAGCTCTGCCAGGGCTTTCTCGAAATCGACCGGTTCCTCGGTTTTTTCGGTTTTGCTCATGTCCACACCATCAAGGAAACGCTGATTGTTCGCCCCAGTGTACGCCGGCGGGAAGGCCGGGGAACGTACCCCAGCCCCCCGGGGTGGTCAATTGGCTGACGACCCGACCGTGACGCGTCCACGTTGCAGCGGTTACAGTACTGCGCCAGTCCCGTGCGGGATCCGTCCCGCCGGCCAACCGTTTACCCGTCGAGACTATTCGGAGCCGCATGGCCAGTCGCTACGATTCCGCCTCCATCGAGGTCCTCACCGGCCTGGATCCCGTGCGCAAGCGCCCGGGTATGTACACCGACACCAGCCGGCCCAACCACCTGGCGCAGGAAGTCATCGACAACAGCGTTGACGAGGCGATTGCCGGTCACGCCAGGCAGATTGTCGTGACACTGCTGGCCGATGGCGGCCTGGAGGTGCGGGATGACGGCCGTGGCATGCCGGTGGACATGCACCCCGAGGAGGGTGCCCCCGGGGTTGAGGTGATCCTCAGCCGGCTGCATGCCGGCGGCAAATTCTCGGCCAAGAATTACCAGTTCTCCGGCGGCCTGCATGGTGTTGGCGTGTCGGTGGTCAATGCCCTGTCCAAGCGACTCGAGGTCAGGGTGCGGCGCGACGGTCAGGAGCACATGATCGTCTTCGCCAACGGCGAGAAGATTTCCGATCTGGAAGTGATTGGCAGTGTCGGTCAACGCAACACCGGCACCACGCTTCGCTTCTGGCCGGACGTGAGCTATTTCGATTCGCCACGCTTCTCGCTGCCGCGAATGCGGCATGTGTTGCGGGCCAAGGCGGTGCTCTGCCCAGGGCTGGAGGTGATCTTCCGCGAGGAGGCCAGCGGTGAGGAAACCGTCTGGTATTACGAGGACGGCCTGCGCGACTATCTCAGCAGCGCGCTGGTGGACTTGCCGTTGCTGCCCGAGACACCCTTCACAGGAAGTCTCACGGGGCGCACCGAAACCGCGGAATGGGCCGTGCTGTGGTTGCCCGAGGGCGGCGAGGGCATTGCCGAGAGTTACGTCAACCTGATTCCGACGACCCAGGGCGGCACCCATGTCAACGGCCTGCGGACCGGTCTGACCGATGCGATCCGGGAATTCTGTGATTTCCGGAATCTGCTGCCACGCGGCGTGAAGATCGCGCCGGAAGATGTCTGGGAGAGTGTCAGCTACGTGCTGTCGGTGAAGCTGGAGGACCCGCAGTTCTCCGGTCAGACCAAGGAACGGTTGTCATCCAGGGAGTGCGCGACCTTCGTCTCCGGCGTGGTGAAGGATGCCTTCAGCCTGTGGCTGAACCAGCACACCGATGCCGCCGAGGCCATCGTCGAACTGGTGCTGTCCAACGCCAACCGGCGGATGCGTTCTTCCAGAAAGGTGGTGCGCAAGCGTGTCACCAGCGGTCCGGCGCTGCCCGGCAAGCTGGCTGACTGCAGTGCCCAGGACTCGGCGCGTACCGAGCTGTTCCTGGTCGAGGGTGACTCCGCCGGTGGTTCTGCCAAGCAGGCCCGGGACCGCGAGTTTCAGGCGGTGATGCCGCTGCGCGGCAAGATCCTGAATACCTGGGAGGTGGATCCGGGTGATGTCATGGCCTCGCAGGAAGTGCATGACATCGCCGTGGCCCTCGGCATCGAGCCGGGCTCCGACGATCTGTCGAAACTGCGCTACAACAAGGTCTGCATCCTGGCCGATGCCGACCCCGACGGCGCCCATATAGCGACCCTGCTGTGCGCCCTGTTCCTGCGCCACTTCCCGAGTCTGGTTGCCGCCGGCCACGTGTTCGTTGCCATGCCGCCGCTGTATCGCGTGGATGTGGGCAAGCAGACCTTCTACGCCCTGGACGAGCACGAGCGGCTGGGCATCATTGACCGGATCGAGGCCGAGAAGATCCGCGGCAAGGTGGCCACCACCCGCTTCAAGGGCCTCGGTGAGATGAACCCGATCCAGCTCCGCGAGACCACCATGGCCCCCGATACCCGAAGGCTGGTTCAGTTGATGGTGGATTCCCCGGAAGAGACCGAACGCCTGATGAGCATGCTCCTCGGCAAACGCCAGGCCGCGGATCGCAAGAGTTGGTTGGAGAGTAAGGGGAATCTGGCTGATCTGGCGGTCGGGTAGGCGTTTAATGTGGTCAGGCGTTTTAAGTTTTATGTTTAAGGTTTTAGGGAAACACTGATTTATTCGCACGCCTGCGTTGGAGTCCGCATTTTTCCGAGGCAAGGCGCGCTGCGCAGTGCCGCAGTCATTCTGCCGTCAAGCAGCGCAACACGGCAATCGGGAAAAATGCGGCCCAACCCGAAGGGCCCGGCCGGTTTTGGCCCCTGGCGGTGTTGCGTCACCGGCCCGGTAGCTATGGCTACCGAACCGGCACCGC
>SKGQ01000074.1 GCA_007117515.1 Ectothiorhodospiraceae bacterium
CATGTGAACGCCAACACCGTCGCGCTCAACATGCTGCGAGAGACCGGTGTCTGCACGGTGCCGGGTGATGCCTTCGGCGAATCCTGCATCAATTCGCTGCGGATCAGTTATTCCACGTCCATGGAAAAAATCGAGGAAGCGTTCGAACGCATCATTCCGTGGATGGAGAAACAGCGGTTCTAGGGAGACACTGATTTATTCCCGCGTCTGCGCCCGGGGCCGGCCCTGGTGCTTGGCCTTCTTGTACCAACGGCCCGATGGAACCCTGGTCGGATTCGCTGGGTGTCCTGCCCAGGAGCTCAACCGCATTCACCATCGGGGCCGGCGCTTTTCGAGGAATGCATCCACGCCCTCCCGGGCCGCATCGGTGTCCATATTGCACGCCATGGTTGCAGAGGCGTCATCGTAGGCCTCCTGCAGGCTTTTGCCTTCCAGCCGATGGAACAGGGCTTTACCGGCGCGGATAGCCGCGGGTGGATGGGATGCGATTTGCTCCGCCAGCTCCGTCGTGACGGCGGACAGCGTTTCATCGTCTACCACGCGATTGACCAGTCCGACACGGACTGCCTCCTCGGAGTCCATGAAATCGCCGGTCAGAAGCATTTCCAGGGCCTTTTTCCGGGGCATTACCTGACTGATGGCCACTGCCGGGGTGCTGCAGAAAAGCCCCAGTTTGATGCCCGAGGTGGCGAAGCGTGCGGAACGGCCGGCCACGGCCAGGTCCGCGGTCGCCACCAGCTGGCAGCCGGCAGCGGTGGCAATGCCCTGGACCCTGGCAATGACTGGCTGCGGCAGACTCAAGATGCGCTGCATCAGGGCGCTGCAGCGATCGAACAGGCTCTGATGATGTTCGCGTTTTTCCGTTGCGCGGATCTCGCGCAGGTCGTGTCCGGCACAAAATGCCTTACCCTCTGCCTCGAGGATGACCACCCGCACCTGATGATCTTCGGCAATCGCGTCCAGGGCCCGATGTAACGCTTTGATTACCGCGAGGCGTAGCGGGTTGTACCTTTCGGGTTCGTTGAATCGGATGCGGGCGATGTGGCCCTCCTGTTGCGTCCGGATCGGAAATGCCCGTTCCAGCTCAGCCTCGCCTGCCAGTATCTCGCCCATGGTTTCGTCCTCCCCGGGAAGCCGTTCAGGTTTCGTTGTCGCGCGACGCCGTGGCATCACAGTCAGGGCGCCAGGTCCCTGGCACGCTGGCGCAGGGCGAATTTCTGGATCTTGCCGGTAGAGGTCTTTGGCAAATCCTCAAAAGCCACGGTTTTCGGCGCCTTGAAGTGCGCCATGTTATCGCGGCAAAAACGGATGATTTCCTGCGCCGTGGTGGACTCATGGCCGGCTCTCAGAGTGACGAATGCGCAGGGTCGTTCGCCCCATTGATCATCCGGTTGCCCGACCACGGCACATTCAAGGACTGCGGGATGGCGGTAAAGGGTATCTTCCACCTCGATGGTGGATATGTTCTCGCCGCCGGAAATTATCACATCCTTGATGCGATCCCTGATTTCCACGTAACCATCGGCGTGCCAGACGGCCAGATCGCCGGTTCGATACCAGCCGCCTTCGAAGGCCTTGTTGGTGGCGTCGGGGTTCTTCAGATAACCCTTCATCACGGTATTGCCGCGCATGAATATCTCACCCATGGTGCTTCCGTCCCTGGAGACCGGAACCATGGTTTCGGAGTCGGCCACCATGACCGATTCCAGGGTCTGATAACGTACCCCCTGGCGGGCCTTGATCCTGGCCCGCTGCTGCAGCGGCAGATCATTCCATTCCTCATGCCAGGCGCAGACCGTGACCGGCCCGTAAACTTCGGTGAGCCCGTAGACATGGGTGAGTCGGAAGCCCATCTGCTCGATGCCGGCGATCACCTGTGCCGGTGGTGCAGAGGCAGCGGTCATGATCTGTACATCATTTGGCAGCCCCCGTTTTGCTTCATCTGACGCATTGAGGAGGCCATTGAGCACGACCGGTGCGCCGCAAAGGTGTGTTACCCCATGCTCCTTGATGAGCCGCAGGATTGTTTCCGCCTCCACTTTGCGCAGGCACACATGCGTTCCCGCACAGGCAGTGATGGTCCAGGGCAGACACCAGCCATTGCAGTGAAACATCGGCAGGGTCCAGAGATAGACCGGGTGCCCGGACATATCCCACACCATCGTGTTGCCCAGGGCGTTGAGATAGGCGCCGCGGTGGTGGTAGACCACTCCTTTCGGGTCTCCGGTGGTGCCGGATGTGTAGTTCAGGGAAATGGCATCCCACTCGTCGGTCGGAGGCGCGCAGGGAAAGTCGGAGTCGCCCTCTTTCAGCAACGCCTCATAATCGATTCCGCCGACCGCCTCGCCGCCCTCGAATTCCGGATCCTGCACGTCGATTACCAGGATGTCCCGCCCGAGTTGTTTCAGCGCCTCACCAATGACGCTGCCGAATTCCCGGTCCACTAGGATCGCCGACGCCTCGCCGTGTTCCAGCATGAAGGCAATCGTGGCGGCGTCCAGTCGGTTGTTCAGTGCGTTGAGAGCGGCGCCGGTCATCGGTATGCCGAAATGGGCCTCCAGCATCTCCGGAATGTTGGGCAGCATGGCGGCGACCGTGTCACCCTTGCCGATGCCGCGGCGGGAAAGGGCGCTGGCCAGTCGTCTGCAGCGCTCTCCGGTCTGCGCCCAGGTGCGGCGCAGACCGCCATGGATCACTGCGATGTGATTCGGATAGACGGACGCAGTCCGCTCCAAAAATGTCAGTGGCGTCAGGGCCACGAAGTTGGCCGGGTTGCGTGCCAGATGCTGCTCGTAGATGTTGCCTGAATCCGTCATGGTGCCTTTTCCGGGTTGATTCCTGATCGTCGCAGGGGAAAAACATGACACAGGCATGAGCGATGGGCGAGAATTCTAGGGAAACACTGATTTATTCGCACGCCTGCGTTGGAGTCCGCATTTTTTCCGAGGCAAGGCGCGCTGCGCAGCGCCGCAGTCGTTCTGCGGTCAAGCAGCGCAACGCAGCAGTCGGGAAAAATGCGGCCCAACCCAAGGGGCCCGGCCGGTTTTGGCCCCTGGCGGCGTTGCGTCACCGGCCCGGTAGCTCTGGCTACCGAACC
>SKGQ01000073.1 GCA_007117515.1 Ectothiorhodospiraceae bacterium
GCGACCCGGCTCCCTGCTGCCACACCCGCAACCACCACGCCGATCCGCCACCCCGGCCTGCGCCTGGCGCCACGACACCTGCACGGCTTTCCCTTTCGAAACGGTGATTTGTGCGCATCGGATAGTGCGGTTACCATGCACGGTTCACACATATTTCTGGGGGATTACACCCATGCAGATTGCGAACGATACGGTGGTCGCCATCGACTACACCCTGAAGGACGACGAGGGCGCGGTGCTTGATACATCGGAAGGCAAGGAGCCCCTGTCCTACCTGCATGGCGCGGGCAACATCATTCCTGGTCTGGAAAAGGCCCTGGAAGGCAAGGCTGCGGGCGAGGAAGTCAACGTGCGCATCGAGCCGGCCGATGCCTACGGCGAACGCCGCGATGAGTTGAAGCAGGAAGTGCCGCGCAATCTGTTCGAGGGTGTCGACAACCTGGAGGCCGGCATGCAGTTCCAGGCTCAGGGCGACGGCGGCACGCAGATTGTCACCGTTGTTGCCGTGGAAGGCGACCAGGTCACCGTGGATGCCAACCATCCGATGGCCGGCGTCCCGCTGAACTTCGACGTCAAGGTCGTCGAAGTGCGCGAAGCCAGCGGTGAAGAGAAGGAACACGGTCACGCGCACTGATTGTCGCGTTAACGCCTCAACCGCGTGTGTCAAAGGGGACGCTGAACCATCAGCGTCCCCTTTACGTCAGGAAACGCGGGCAACCGAGCATCACTTCGAGACAGGCAGTATGCCTACCGGATATAACCCTTCGAAATACGTTTGAAGAGTTCGGTTCCGGCGCAGTTCAGCCATTCGAAGGCGACCATTTCCCGTGAGACGATCTGCGCGCCCGCGCCCTGCATCCGGGTCAGGGCAAGCTCCACATCACGTGGTCTTCGACTCGACACGGCATCGTCGACGACAAACACCTGATAGCCCTCTTCCAGGAGCTGGAAGACGCTCTGTAGGACGCAGACATGGGCTTCCGTGCCAGCCATGATCACCTGACGGCGCCCCATCGCCGCCATCTGCCGGCGAATGGTATCCGCCTCCATGCAGGAGAAATGCACCTTCTCCAACAGTTCATCATCCAGCACCAGTGACCGGATCTGCGGCACCGTCGTGCCGAGCCCCCGAGGATACTGTTCGGTGACCCGCACCGGCACATCCATTTCCCGGGACAACTTGATCAGCCAGGCCACCGAATCCAGCACGGCGTCGCCATCATGGATCGCCGGAATCAGTTTTTCCTGGACATCAATTACCAGCAGGCATGAAAGAGCGGCCTGCATGCGCAATTCAGTCCCTTGCCGCTTGTGTTCATTCATGGTCACCGTCTCCTTTCGCAATCTCAGCCGGTCTTTTCGTCGTCGGACTGGGTCCGCGGGGTCGCCCCGCCATCGCTCCAGTGGACCTGGAACAGATCGAGCCGCCGGTCCTGGTAATTCCGGACCGAGCCCTCGTAGCGGAGCTCGCGCAGTTTCTCCATGTCCAGATCGACAATCAGGGTCATTTCAGTATTTGGCGTGGCCTCCGACACCACCGCATCATGCGGGAAGGCGAAATCCGAGGGCGAAAACACCGCCGACTGGGAATACTGGATATCAACATTCTCGATTTTCGGCAGGTTGCCGACGCTGCCGGTAATCGCCACGTAGCACTCGTTTTCGATGGCACGGGCCTGGGCGCAGCGACGGACGCGCTGATAACCGTTCTTGGTATCGGTCCAGTACGGCACGAACAGAATCTTCATGCCCTGCTCCATCAGCACCCGGGACAGCTCCGGGAACTGGACGTCGTAGCAGATCAGGATACCGATCTTGCCCACATCGGTGTCGAACACCTTCAGCGAATCACCACCGCCAAGCCCCCAGTAACTGCGTTCATCGGGGGTGATGTGCAGCTTGTGCTGACTTTCCGTGGTGCCGTCCCGGCGACACAGGAAGGACACATTGAACAACTCCTGGCCGTTGTAGACGGGCATGCTGCCGGCAATGATGTTGATGTTGTAACTCACGGCCAGGGACTGCATGGCCTCGCGGATCTCGTCGGTATACTGCGCCAGGCCGCGGATCGCCTCTGCCGGATACTCCTGATTGAAATTGCCCATCAGCGGTGCGTTGAAGAACTCCGGGAAGACCGCGAAATCGGCGTTGTAGCCGGCCAGCGCATCCACGAAGAACTCGACCTGCTGCATCAGTTCCTCGACCGTCTCGGTGCGGCGCATCTGCCACTGCACCGTGCCCACGCGGACCGAAGCCTTGGCGCCGCCGAACAACGGCTGGTGCTTTTCCTCGTAGAAGATGTTGTTCCACTGCACCAGCGTGGCGTACGCCTTGGACTCCCGGTCCTCCGGCAGGTAGCCGGTGATCACGCGCCGCACATGGAAATCATTGGCCAGCTGAAAGCTCAGGATCGGGTCGTAGATTTCCTGCCGCTTGACCAGTTCGATGTACTGATCGGGTGTCATCTCCGCGGCATGTTCCCGGTAGCCGGGGATGCGGCCACCAGCGACGATGGAACGGCAGTTCAGGGTCCGGCAGAGCTCCTTGCGGGCGTCATACAGACGCCGGCCGAGCCGCATGCCGGAATATTTCGGATGCACGAACACATCGGCGCCGTACAGCACGTCGCCATTCGGGTCATGAGTCGTGAAATAGCCATCACCGGTGATCTGGTCGTAGGTGTGTTTGTCGCCGAAGCGCTGGTAATCAACCATGATGGTGAGTGCCGCTGCCACCACCTTGCCATTGTCCTCTATACAGATCTGCCCTTCCGGAAACCGGTTGAGCTGCGCCGCGAACTGCTTGCGCGTCCAGGGCCCCATGGTCGGATAGACCGCGTCCATGATCTCCTCGATATCCGCATAATCCTCGTAGCAGAGCGTCCGCAGGCGCAGATGGTGCTCGTCACCATCGTCCTGCTGCAGATCCCGCTGGTCCTGGTCATCCGCCATGCTGTGTTATTCCGCTGCAATCAGAGAGAAAGAAGTGCTGCTCCATTCGCCGGGCGGCAAACGGAGCAGCACTCTACTGAGTTCGGCCCAAATGACATGCCGTAGCATGCAATGCCGGCTGGAGACTGCCGACGACGATCGTCAGATGGCGTTCAGGGCCGCATCATAATCGGGTTCATCGGCGATTTCCGGAACCTGCTGCGCATGCACCACCTTGCCGTCCGGGTCCACGACCACGACGGCCCGCGACAGCAGTCCGACCAGCGGACCGTCGGCAAAGGCGACGCCATAGTCACGGCCGAATTCCGATGACCGGAAAGACGATGCCGACATGACGTTGTCGAGTCCTTCCGTGCCGCAGAAACGCTGGTGGGCGAATGGCAGATCTGCCGAGATACAAAGCACCACGGTATTGTCCTTTCCGCTGGCCCGGGAGTTGAAAGTCCGGACCGATGTGGCGCAGGTCGGTGTGTCAACGCTGGGAAAGATATTCAATACCACGTGCTTGCCCGCAAACTCGGACAGCGTCACCTCTGACAGATCCGTTCGTACAAGCTTGAAATCCGGTGCCGACTGACCGACTGCGGGTAGATCACCAACCGTGGAGACGGGGTTTCCCTTCAGGGTAATTTGGGCCATTGCAGACTTTCTCCTCGTCGCAGTGTGCATGTTGAAAGGCGGACCGCCATCGTCACCGGCAGACCGGACCCTTGCAAGGGGTAATTCAAGGAAGCGCTGACCTTTTTCCGCGTCCGCGCCCGAAACCGGGCTTGGTCACCTGGCAAGGCGCGGTGCCGGTTCTGAAGCCGGAACTGCCGGGACGGTAATGCGCTTCCTTATGGATCCAGCTGTTCGAGGGCGTCCATTTCCGCCTCGCTGAAACCCGCCATCAAACGGGCCGGACGGTTGAACGGGCCCCGCAGTCGACCCCGCATATAGCGCTGCAGCAGATCCCTGAAGGTGGACTCCGGTTCCAGGTCGCGTTGCTCGCAACAATATCTGAACCAGTGCGAGCCGATGGCGACATGGCCTTCCTCCTCGGCAAGGATCACATGCAGGATGGCTACCGTGTCCCCATCACCAGCCCCCTGCAGCCGCTCGATCATGCCTGGCGTAACGTCCAGACCCCGTGCCTCCAGCACCCGGGGCACCAGCGCCATGCGCACCAACACATCGTGAGCCGTGTCGACACACATCTCCCAGAGCCCGTTGTGCGCCGGGAAGTCGCCGTAATCGTAGCCAAGCTGTTGCAGACGTTCACGCAGCATCCTGAAGTGACTGGCTTCCTCCGCCGCGACCCGCAGCCAGTCACAATAATAGGCCTGCGGCATGGTGCGAAACCGGTAGACCGCATCCAGCGCCAGATTCATCGCATTGAACTCGATATGGGCGATGGCATGGATCAGCGCCGCACGACCCTCGATGGATGAAAGCCGCCGCTGCACCAGATCCCTGGGTGCAACCAGCTCCGGCCGCTGTGGCCGCCCCGGTTCGCCGATCGGCGAGGGCTCCCCGGCGTCTGCCCGGGCGCCGAGCCCTGCATCCCAGTCCGCACGCAGGGAAACCGCCAGACTTGCCTTGGCTTCGGGATCCGGTTCCCGGATTGCAGCGTTTGCGCGATCAAATAATGCTTTCATAAGAAATCCGGTTTTACGTGTTATGTTTAACGTTTAACGTGTTGACTTAAAACATAAAACCTTAAACGTTAAACTTTAATCCCATATATAAATCCATGACATTCGTGCCGGTGGGGCCGGTCTGGATCAGGTCACCGCTGGCAGCGAGGAAGCGGCCGCTGTCGGCTGCTTCCAGACAGGCTGTCGGGTCGAGCCCCCGTTGCCTGCCGCGTTCGCAGGTTCCACCGTCAACGATAGCGCCGGCATCATCACCGGGGCCATCCGTGCCATCGGTACCGGCTGCCAGCAGGACGCAATCATCCGATCCCGCCAGGGCGATGGCGGCGCGCAGTGCCAGTTCCTGCGCGCGCCCGCCGCGGCCCGGCTTTGCCGGCAGTCTGACGGTCGTCTCTCCACCATGCAGGTACAGGCCCGGTGCGCCCTGTTTCAGTTCGTCAGCAAGCTGCAGCCCGGCCTCGAGCGCATTGCCCTGCTTTAGATCCACGGCACGGTAAACGGTCAATCCCCGAGCCCGCGCGACACGTTCCACCGCCTCGCAGGCCAGATGATTGCTGGCGACGATCTGCCACTGCATGTCCGGGTCGTTCCCGCCAGAGACTTTCGGCAACGGCGGGGCGGCATCCCTCATGGCCTGCACGGATGCAGGCATATCAGCCGGCAGGGCGTGGCTTGAGGAAGCAGCGAACAACAGGCCGGACCCAATCACTGCCGGATCATCGTCAGGTACATCGGAAATGAGGTGCACGAGCAGGCGGCGATCTCGCATCCGTTCGCGCAGGCGGCCGCCCTTGATGCATGACACGGCGATGCGCACCGCGTTGATTCGATCGATGGGCAGATCCCGCGACAGTAACCAGCGGTTCATCTCCACCAGCGCGTCGACGCCAAAACCAGCCGGCAGTTCCTCCACCAGGCTTGAGGCGCCACCGGAGAGCAACACCAACAGCGGCATGCGCGGCGGCAAATCGCCTAGAAACAGGCGCATTTCCCGACCGGCCTCCAGGGAACGCTGATCCGGAATCGGATGCGCGGATTCCAGACATTGCAGTTGCGGATGCTTGCGACAGATGGCGGAGACATGCCCCTGCTTGGTAATCAACAAGCCCCGATACAACTGCTCGCCAAGTACCTCCAGCGCGCCCTGACACATGCTGTCAGCTGCCTTGCCGATGGCGAGAACGGCCACAGGGCCAGCCGGCAACTGCTCCCGCCGCAGTGCCCCGGCGACCGCCGCATAACCGGCGACGGCATCGACTGCCTGCTGAAACAGCGCGCGCAGCAAATCCCGCGCTTCAGTGACGTCGGAAATCACGCTGAGGGACGACCGAACGCCTGCTCGAGATCCATCTGCAGGTCTGCAACATCCTCGATGCCCACCGAGAGCCGGATCAGGTTCTCGCCAATTCCGTAATCCCGCCGCTCCTGATCACTGAGCCGACCGTGGGTGGTGCTGGCCGGATGCGTGATGGTGGTCTTGAGATCACCCAGATTGGCGGTGATGGATATCAGCCGCACCCCGTCGATCACGCGCCACGCTTCGGCACGGCCTCCATCGACCTCGAAGGAGACGATGCCGCCGTAGGCGGTCTGCTGGCGCCCGGCCAGGGCATGCTGTGGATGCGACTGCAGGCCAGGGTAATTGACACGCCGCACGCCGGGCTGGTGCTGCAACCAGTCGGCCAGTGCCATAGCGTTTTCCGAATGCGCGCGCATGCGCAACTGCAGTGTCTCCAGGCCCTTGAGGAACACCCAGGCGTTGAACGCACTCATGGTCGGGCCCGCAGTACGCAGAAAGCCGAAAACCTCTTCACCAACCCGCTGCCGATCACCAACCACCGCGCCACCGACACAGCGCCCTTGTCCGTCAAGATACTTGGTCGCCGAATGAATCACGATGTCGGCACCTTGCGCCAACGGCTTCTGCAGGGCCGGCGTGCAGAAACAGTTATCCACCACCAACAGGCAGTCATGCGCCCGCGCCAGCGCAGTCATCTGCTCCATATCGGCGACCTCGGTCAGCGGGTTGGAGGGCGTCTCCAGATAGAGCATCCGCGTCTCGGGTCGGATGGCTCGCTCCCAGGCCGCATAATCGGTCAGGGGCACGAAACTGGTCTCGAGCCCGAATCGGGACAGGATCTTGCTGAACAGATTGACCGTGGTACCGAACACGCCGCTGGAGGAAACAATATGATCACCTGCATTGAGCAGACCCATGCAGGTGGCCAGGATCGCGGACATGCCCGAGGCTGTGGCGACGCTGCATTCGCCACCTTCCATGGCCGCCAGTCGTTCCTCGAAGGTGCGCACCGTCGGGTTGGTGAAGCGGGAATAGATATTGCCCGGCTCCTCACCGGAGAAACGTGCGGCGGCCTGTGAGGCGCTGGCGAAGGTAAAACTCGAGGACAGAAAGATGGGTTCGGACTGTTCCTGTTCGTCAGTCCGTCTTTGGCCGGCGCGAACGGCCAGCGTGTCGAAACCGTAATTCCGATCATCGGAGTGTGACATCGACCTGTCCTTTAACTGAAAGGAGACCGGCGGGCATGAAAAAACCCGCCCCTGGCCAAAGCAGGAAAGCGGGTTGATCCGGCCTCCGCTTTAGCTGTGTTTAGCAGCAGGCCCGACTGATCCGTGCCTCACTGCAGCGCCCGCAAGCTGAAATCAAATCGGCGCGTACCCTCCGAACATACGGAACGGCAGGCCTGACTGTCAATCAGGCAAACGCTGATCCATTCGGCCGCGACCGGGGGAAGTCAGCGTTTCCCTAAGCCCGATCCATCTGTTCGACCAGGTCGTTCATGCCCAGGCGCTGCCGGCGGGCCTTGGCATCATCCGAGCGCTGCTCCTGCAATTGATTCAGGTAGGTACCGTCCACGTCGCCGGTAACGTACTCGCCATTGAAGCAGGACGCGTCGAACCGCCGGATATCAGAGCTCTTGTGGCGCACGGCCTCAACCAGGTCATCCAGGTCCTGATAGATCAGGCGATCGGCACCGATTCTGGCACAGACCTCGTCGTCGCTGCGGCCATGGGCGATCAACTCACTGACCGCCGGCATATCGATACCGTAGACATTCGGAAAACGCACCGGCGGCGCCGCGGAGGCAAAGTAGACCTTGCGTGCACCCTCATCACGGGCCATCTGGATGATCTGTTCACAGGTCGTGCCGCGGACGATGGAATCGTCCACAAGCAACACGTTCTTGCCCTTGAACTCCAGGCCGATGGGATTGAGCTTCTGGCGCACGGACTTCCGCCGCTGGGTCTGCCCCGGCATGATGAAAGTACGGCCAATATAACGGTTCTTGATGAAGCCTTCGCGATACTTGACCCCCAGGGCGTGGGCCAGTTCCAGCGCCGAGGTACGGCTGGTGTCCGGTACCGGAATGACCACATCGATATCGTGATCAGCCCAGTCACGCAGGATTTTGTCGGCAAGTTTCTCGCCCATCCGCAGCCGCGCCTTGTACACGGAAATATCGTCGATGATCGAATCCGGGCGAGCCAGGTAGACATACTCGAACAGACAGGGCGAGCACTCCGAGGTCTCGGCACACTGGCGCGCGGCAAGGCCGCCGTCGATGGACAGAAACACCGCCTCACCGGGCGCCAGCTCACGAATCAGGCGGAACCCCAGGGTATCCAGTGCAACACTCTCGGAGGCCACCGCGTATTCCATCGCGCCGCTGGCATCGCCCCGTTCGCCTACGCAGATGGGCCGTATGCCGTGCGGGTCACGGAATGCGAGCACCCCATAGCCATTGAGCATTGCCACCGCAGCATAGCCGCCACGACAGCGGCGATGTACCGCGGCCACGGCATCGAAGATGTCGTCGGTGGTAACCGTCAATTTGCCGGTGCGCGCCAGCTCATGAGCGAAGACATTGAGCAGGATTTCGGAATCGGAGTCGGTATTGATGTGGCGCAGGTCCTCAAGAAACATCTCGCGCTTGAGTTGTTCCGCGTTGGTCAGATTGCCATTGTGCGCCAGGCTGATGCCATATGGGGAGTTGACGTAGAACGGCTGCGCCTCGGCCGATGTGGAACAGCCCGCCGTCGGATAGCGCACGTGGCCAATGCCAATATTGCCGTGCAACTGTTCCATGTGTTCCTGGCGGAAGACATCGCGCACCAGACCGTTGTCCTTGCGCAAGTACAAACGCCCCGCGTCGAAGGTCATGATCCCGGCTGCATCCTGACCGCGATGCTGCAGAACCGTAAGACCGTCATAGAGCGCCTGGTTGACCGGACTGCCGGCGACCATACCGATTACACCGCACATGTATGGCTGCTACCTCGTTGCTTCTGACCTAGCGAAACACAGCGCCTATTCCAGCACCTCGGAATCGGGCACAGGCTCATCCTCCGCGATGTCGACCTCGATATCGCGTTCATCACGGCAAAAATCACTCCAATACTCTGCGGCGGCGGCACCCTCTGCCTGGGCCGCCGCGTCACCGATCGGCGCACGGAAGATGCGGCCATCAAGCCAGTCTTCGACACCCACGCGGCAAACCCACGGTGTGAGTTGCTCCACCAGCACGGAGTCCTGCCACCAGGGTTCGCGCGGCAAGGCGGTCAGCCCAGCGGCAAGCATCAGGATGGCAATGACCAGCACGCCCCGTGCCAGGCCGAAAAACAGCCCGATGAAGCGATCGGTCCCACTCAGACCAGTACGGCCAACGAGCACGCTGGCCATGTAGTTGAGAATCGCCCCGGCAATGAGAACGCCCACGAACAGCACGGCGAAGGCCGCACCGATGCGCAGGGTCGGCGAAGCAATGACAGCTTCCATCAGGGCGGCGACCGGCTCGGCAAAGCGCAGGCCGATCCAGATCGCAGCGATCCAGACCACAAGGGAGAGGGTTTCACGGACGAACCCGCGAACCAGACTGATCACGACCGACAGGCCAATTACGGCGAGAATGGCGAGATCAAGCCAGTTCATGCGCGTCCCGGAAAACTGGTGCAGCCCATGCTGCGAGGGCGGAATGGTAGCAAAGCGGTCACATCCCGGAAAGAATCGGACGGTGCACCATGATCAGGGATGTCGCACGACAATACTGTCGATTCCGGCATCATCCCTGACACGCTCCACCAGATCGCGGGCCTCGTCGCGGCTTGCCACCGGCCCAACCCGCAGGCGATAGATCGCGCCGTCGCCATCGCTGGATCCAACAACGAATGCCGGCAGACCCTCATCGCGCAGACGATCGCGCAGGCCAGTGGCGTTGCCTTCACTGCGGAAACTGCCCACCTGCACGGCGAACTCCTCGCTGCCCACCGACGGGGTTTCCGGCTCCGCAGCCTCTTCGGCTTCCACTGCCGGTGCCTCGGGCTCGTCAGGAGTTGCCTCGGCCCGCTCCGCTTCGTCGTCGGGTTCGACCGCCACCTCCGGCGCCTCAATCGGCTCTGGCTCGTCTGCTGCCGTCCCGGGCTCCGGTTCATCCGCTGGCAGGCGCTCCGGCATGGTCAACTCCTGGTCCGGAGCTTCCTCCGGTTCGCGCACCGGAATCCGATCCAGCGGCGGGGGCTCCGCATCGCGCGGGCCATCCACCCTCTCGCTGGCACCTGGAACCGGGGGAATTTCCATCGGCAAATCCAGCGCCTGGCGGTCCACCGGTCCACGTAGCAGCATCGGCAGAAAGATCACGGCCAGCGCCACGATCACCACGGCGCCGACCAGACGTTGCTGATGCCGTTTCTGCAAGTTGATAACTCCTTGTTCGTTCAGGGGCCGGCTGAGGCCACACCCGGATCATTGCCAGTATCGGCGGCCGGCTCCGGCAGCCTTGCGCCGCGAGCGCGCAGCATCTGCTCCACGGTGCGGAATGAACCGAATATCACCAGCTGGTCGCCTACACCGAGGCTCTGCTCACTGGCGCGTAACAGCTCCATTCCATCGCCCTGCCCCCGGACCATTCCCGTGGGCAGCAGACCCGCGAGGGTCTCCGGCGACCAGGCCTCGGGCTCCTGGAGATCCAGCAACAGCCAGCCATCCATGCAGTCATAGAGCGGTGCAAGCACTGCTGCCGGATCCTTGCGCCGCATCAGCCCGATCAACCCGATGCGTCGTCCCCTGGGCGGGTAAGCGAGCAACCAGTCGGCCAGAACCCGGGCGCTATCCGCATTGTGAGCCACATCCAGCAGCCATTCCACCGTCCCGGGCAGGCGCTGCAGACGACCGCCAAGTCGGGCCTCGCGCAGACCCTGACGGATCGTCTCGTCATCGATGGCCCGGGGCAGATTGAGCTGTTCGAGGGCCGCGATCACGCCTGCTGCATTCGCAACCTGCACCTCACCGGCAATGCCGGGTAACGGCAGTTCCGGAACAATCCGACCCGGACCCCGCCACTCCCAGCGGCTGTCCGCCGTTCGCAACCAGTGGTAATGCTCACCCGCCCGGCAGAGCCTGGCACCCCGCGCGCCGGCCACCTCAGCGATGGAGGCGGGCATGGCACTGGCCGCGAACACTGCCGGCCGATCGGCCCGAAACACGCCCGCTTTTTCCCGACCAATGGTTTCCAGATCACTGCCCAGCCAGTCCGCATGGTCGAGTCCAATGGAGGAGACCAGGGCAACATCCGCATCGACCAGGTTGACCGCATCGAGCCGCCCGCCAAGCCCGACCTCGAGCAGCTGGATATCGACCGGGGCTTCCTGGAACAGGTACAGCGCTGCCAGCGTGCCGAATTCGAAATAACTGAGAGTGATCCTGCCTCGCGCCTGATCGATGGCATGGAAAGCGCGGAGTAGCTGGGCATCGCTGCTTTCCACACCGTTGATGCGGATGCGCTCGTTGTAGCGCAACAAATGGGGCGAGGTATAGGCGCCGGTGCGATAGCCGGCGGACCGGAGGATGGAGTCGGCGTAGGCCACCGACGACC
>SKGQ01000001.1 GCA_007117515.1 Ectothiorhodospiraceae bacterium
CCATCCTCGTCCACCAGCTTGACCATCGGCCGCATGTCCTTGGCTGCAACCTTCGCCTCACCGCCCTTGGCGGTAACCAGCTGGCTCGGATGCTCCTGGTTGCCACGGGTCTTCGGATCGGTGATCTCCAGCGAGGACAGGCCGGTGATCTCGTCGATCTGCCGTACCACGGTGACGCCCTCGATGAAGTCGTAGAACTTCAGCCGACCCTTCACCTCGGTGACGATCGGGTGGGTATGCGGATCCCAGTTGGCAACCACCTGGCCTGCGGACACCGCTTCCAGGTCGGCCACCGAGATCACGGCACCGTAAGGCACCTTGTAACGTTCCTTCTCGCGTCCCTGCTCATCCATGACGGTGATTTCGCCGGACCGCGAGACCGCCACCAGATTGCCCGAGTGGTGCTCGATGGTCTTCATGTTGTGCAGGCGAACCTTGCCGTCGGACTTGATCTCGACGTTATTCACCGCAGCCGCGCGGGACGCTGCACCACCGATATGGAAGGTCCGCATGGTGAGCTGGGTACCCGGCTCGCCAATGGACTGCGCAGCGATGACGCCCACCGATTCGCCGATGTTCACCTGATGACCACGGGCCAGATCCCGGCCGTAGCACTTGGCGCAGACGCCATAACGGGTTTCGCAGGTAATCGGCGAACGCACCTTGATCTCGTCGATGCCCAGCTCTTCCAGGTGATCAACCCAGCGCTCGTCCAGCAGGGTGCCTTCCGGCACGCCGACCTCGTCGGTGCCCGGCGTCAGCACATCGTGGCAGGTCACGCGACCAAGCACCCGCTCGCGCAGGGCCTCGACCACGTCACCACCCTCGATGATCGGCGCCATGTAGACGCCCTCCTCGGTGCCGCAATCGACCTCGGTCACAACCAGGTCCTGGGCCACGTCCACCAGACGCCGGGTCAGATAGCCCGAGTTGGCGGTCTTCAGGGCGGTATCCGCCAGACCCTTGCGCGCGCCGTGAGTGGAGATGAAGTACTGCAGCACGTTGAGGCCTTCACGGAAGTTGGCCGTGATCGGCGTCTCGATGATCGAGCCATCCGGCTTGGCCATCAGGCCGCGCATGCCCGAGAGCTGCCGGATCTGGGCGGCGGAACCACGCGCGCCGGAATCCGCCATCATGAAGATCGAGTTGAACGAGGTCTGACGTTCCTCCTCGCCCTCGGCGTTGATCACGGCCTCGGTGCCGAGCTTGTCCATCATGGCCTTGGCCACCTGGTCGTTGGTCCGCGACCAGATATCCACCACCTTGTTGTAACGCTCGCCGTTGGTGACCAGACCCGAGGCGTACTGGCCCTCGATGTCCTTCACCTCTTCCTCGGCGCCGGCCAGGATCGCTTCCTTCTCTTCCGGAATGGTCATGTCATTGACCCCGATCGAGACCGCAGCGCGGGTGGAATAGGCGAAACCGGTGTACATCAACTGGTCAGCAAAGATGACCGTCGCCTTCAGACCGACTTCCCGGTAGCAGACGTTGATGGTGGCCGAAATGGACTTCTTGTTCATGTTGCGGTTGACCATATCGAAGGGCAGGCCCTCCGGCATGATCCGGTAGATCAGGGCGCGACCGACGGTGGTCTTGTAACGCTTGAACGTTTCCACCATCTCGCCGCTTTCTTCGCTCTTCAGCACTTCGCGGATGCGAACCTCGACCCGCGCCTGCAGATCGACCACACCGCTGTCATAGGCGCGATGCACCTCGTTCAGGTCACTGAACTTCATGCCTTCGCCACGGGCGTTGATGCGCTCGCGGGACATGTAATACAGACCCAGGACCACGTCCTGCGACGGCACGATGATCGGCTCCCCGGAGGCCGGCGACAGGATGTTGTTGGTGGACATCATCAGGGCGCGGGCTTCCAGCTGCGCCTCCAGACCCAGCGGCACGTGCACCGCCATCTGGTCACCATCGAAGTCGGCGTTGAACGCGGTGCAGACCAGCGGATGCAGCTGAATCGCCTTGCCCTCGATCAGCACCGGCTCGAAGGCCTGGATACCCAGACGGTGCAGGGTCGGCGCGCGGTTCAGCATCACCGGGTGTTCCCGGATGACGTCTTCCAGGATGTCCCAGACTTCCGGCGACTCGCGCTCCACCATCTTCTTGGCCGCCTTGATGGTGGTGGCCAGGCCCAGCCGCTGCAGCTTGGAGAAAATGAACGGCTTGAACAGCTCCAGCGCCATGCGCTTGGGCAGGCCGCACTGGTGCAGACGCAGGGTCGGACCCACCACGATCACGGAACGACCGGAGTAATCGACACGCTTGCCCAGCAGGTTCTGCCGGAAGCGGCCCTGCTTGCCCTTGATCATGTCGGCCAGCGACTTCAGCGGCCGCTTGTTGGTACCGGTGATGGCACGGCCGCGACGGCCGTTGTCGAGCAGCGCATCAACCGATTCCTGCAGCATGCGCTTTTCGTTGCGCACGATGATGTCCGGCGCGTTCAGCTCCAGCAGCCGGCGCAGGCGGTTGTTGCGGTTGATCACCCGACGGTACAGATCATTCAGATCGGAGGTCGCAAACCGACCACCGTCCAGCGGCACCAGCGGACGCAGGTCCGGTGGCAGCACCGGCAGCACGGTCAGGATCATCCACTCCGGCTTGTTGCCGGACTCGAGGAAGGCCTCGATGATCTTGAGCCGCTTGGACAGGCGCTTGATCTTGGTATCGGAGTTGGTTGCGGACAGTTCCTCGCGCAGCTTTTCCTGCTGCTCCGCCAGGTCCACGTCCTTCAGCATTTCCATGACCGCTTCGGCGCCCATGCGGGCATCGAACTCGTCGCCGTACTGCTCGACCGCGTCCAGATAGCCTTCGTCGGTCAGCAGCTGACCGCGCTCCATCGGCGTCATGCCCGGATCGATGACCACGAAGGCCTCGAAGTACAGGATCCGCTCGATGTCGCGCAGGGTCATGTCCAGCAACAGGCCGATGCGCGACGGCAGCGACTTCAGGTACCAGATATGGGCGACCGGGCTGGCCAGGTCGATATGACCCATGCGCTCGCGGCGCACCTTGGCCAGGGTCACTTCAACGCCGCACTTCTCGCAGACCACGCCGCGATGCTTGAGCCGCTTGTACTTGCCGCACAGGCACTCGTAATCCTTCACCGGGCCAAAGATCTTGGCGCAGAACAGACCGTCGCGCTCCGGCTTGAAGGTCCGGTAGTTGATGGTCTCCGGCTTCTTCACTTCACCGAAGGACCAGGACCGGATCATCTCCGGCGAGGCGAGCGCGATGCGGATGCCATCGAAGTCATCCAGCTGGGCGCCGGGCTGCTTGAACAGGTTCAGTAAATCTTTCATAGCCGTTTGTCCGCCTGCTAAATCGAAAAATGGGTGCCGTCGTTCCCGGGCGGCGGGGCCTGTCGGCCCTCACCGCCTGCGGCCTCAGTCCTGTTCCAGCTCGATGTTGATGCCGAGCGAACGGATCTCCTTGACCAGCACGTTGAACGATTCCGGCATGCCCGCCTTCATCTGATGGTTGCCGTCGACGATGTTCTTGTACATCTGGGTGCGGCCATTCACGTCATCGGACTTCACCGTCAGCATTTCCTGCAGGGTGTAGGCCGCGCCGTAGGCTTCCAGTGCCCAGACTTCCATTTCGCCGAAGCGCTGACCGCCGAACTGTGCCTTGCCGCCCAGCGGCTGCTGGGTGACCAGGGAGTACGGACCCGTGGAACGGGCGTGCACCTTGTCATCCACCAGGTGGTTCAGCTTCAGCATGTACATGTAGCCAACGGTGACCGGGCGCTCGAAGGCATCACCGGTGCGACCGTCAAACAGCGTGGTCTGACCGGAGGTGGGCAGACCGGCGAGCTCAAGCATGTACTTGATCTCTTCCTCGTTGGCGCCGTCGAATACCGGTGTCGCCATCGGCACGCCGCCCTTGAGGTTGGTGGCCAGACGGATCACCTCCTCGTCGGATAGCGCCGGAAGGTCCACGGACTGACCGCTGCGGTTGTAGATCGCATCCAGCTCCTGCCGCAGATCGTCCACCTGGGCCTTGGCTTCCAGCATGTTGCCCAGCTTGCGGCCCAGTTCCTTCGCCGCCCAGCCCAGATGGGTTTCCAGCACCTGCCCCACGTTCATCCGCGAGGGCACACCCAGCGGGTTCAGCACCACGTCCACCGGACGGCCGTCCCTGTCGAACGGCATGTCTTCCTGGGGCACGATCATCGAGATCACGCCCTTGTTGCCGTGCCTACCGGCCATCTTGTCACCGGCCTGGATGCGACGCTTCACGGCCATGTAGACCTTGACCATCTTGAGCACGCCCGGGGCGAGATCATCTCCCTGGGTGATCTTGCCGCGCTTCTCTTCGAAGTGGGCGTCGAAGGCCTCCTTCTGCTCCTGCAGCTGACGCTTGGTCCGTTCCAGGATGTCGTTGGCCGCCTCGTCACGCATCCGGATCTCGAACCACTTGGCGTGTTCCAGGCTATCCAGGTACTTCTCGCTGACCTTGGTGCCGGCCTTGAGGCCGGACGGACCACCTTCGGCAATCTCACCCACCAGGGCGTTGCGCACCCGGGCGAAGGCGTCATCCTCGAAGATGCGGTACTGGTCATTCAGATCCTTGCGGATCTTGGACAGCTGCTCGCGTTCCACCGACAGCGCCCGGGAATCCTTTTCCACGCCATCGCGGGTGAACACCTGCACGTCGATCACGGTACCGTCCACACCGGAAGGCACCCGCAGCGAGGTGTCCTTCACGTCGGAGGCCTTCTCGCCGAAGATCGCACGCAGCAGCTTTTCTTCCGGGGTGAGCTGACTCTCGCCCTTCGGCGTCACCTTGCCCACCAGGATGTCCCCGGCCTTCACCTCGGCACCGATGTAGACGATGCCGGCCTCGTCCAGCTTGGCCAGCGCGGACTCGCCCACGTTCGGGATATCGGCGGTGATTTCCTCCGAGCCCAGCTTGGTGTCACGGGCAACCGCAGTGAGTTCCTCGATGTGAATCGTGGTGTAGCGGTCTTCCTGTACCACCCGCTCGGAGATGAGGATGGAATCCTCGAAGTTGTAACCATTCCAGGGCATGAACGCGACCAGCATGTTCTGGCCCAGCGCCAGTTCGCCCATGTCCGTGGACGGACCATCAGCCAGCACATCACCCCGCGACACATGATCGCCCACATTGACCAGCGACTTCTGGTTGATGCAGGTGTTCTGGTTCGAACGGGTGTACTTGGTCAGGTTGTAGATATCCACACCCGGCTCGCCCGGCGCGGTCTCTTCGTCGTTGACCCGGATTACCGCCCGCGCCGCATCCACCGACTCGACGATACCGCCACGACGCGCCACCACGGTGACACCGGAGTCCGTGGCCACCGAGCGCTCCATGCCGGTACCGACCAGCGGCTTCTCGGCGCGCAGCGTCGGCACCGCCTGACGCTGCATGTTCGAGCCCATCAGTGCCCGGTTGGCATCATCGTGCTCCAGGAACGGCACCAGCGCGGCAGCGACGGATACGGTCTGCTTCGGCGAGACGTCCATGTACTGGATCTTGTCCGGCGTCGCCATGCCGAATTCGTTCTGGTGACGAATGGAGATCAGGTCATCCACCAGACGGCCGTCGTCGTCCAGCCGGGCGTTGGCCTGGGCAATGATGTAGCGCGCCTCTTCAATGGCGGACAGGTAATCGACGTCGCTGGTGACCTGGCCGTCCACCACCTTGCGGTACGGCGTCTCCAGGAAGCCGTAACGGTTGGTGCGGGCATAGCAGGCCAGCGAGTTGATCAGGCCGATGTTCGGGCCTTCCGGCGTTTCGATCGGGCAGACCCGGCCGTAATGGGTCGGGTGCACGTCGCGCACTTCGAAGCCGGCCCGCTCGCGGGTCAGACCGCCTGGGCCCAATGCGGAAACGCGCCGCTTGTGGGTCACTTCCGACAGGGGGTTGTTCTGGTCCATGAACTGGGACAGCTGCGAGGAGCCGAAGAACTCCTTCACCGCCGCCGCCACCGGCTTGGCATTGATCAGTTCCTGCGGCATCAGGCCTTCGCTCTCGGCCAGGCTCAGACGCTCGCGCACGGCGCGCTCGACGCGCACCAGGCCGACCCGGAACACGTTCTCGGCCATTTCGCCCACCGAGCGGATGCGGCGGTTGCCCAGGTGGTCGATGTCATCGACCGTGCCCTTGCCGTTGCGGATATCAATCAGGGTCTTGAGCACGGCAATGATGTCGTCATTGTCCAGCGTGCCCGGACCGGTCACCTCATCGCGGTCAACGCGCAGGTTGAACTTCATGCGGCCCACCGACGACAGGTCGTAGCGGTCGGCGCTGAAGAACAGGTTGCCGAACAGGTTCTCGGCCGCCTCCTTGGTGGGCGGCTCGCCCGGACGCATCATGCGGTAGATCTCGACCAGGGATTCCAGCTGGGTCCGCGTGGTGTCGACGCGCAGCGTGGTGGACACGTAAGGGCCCTGATCCAGGTCGTTGACGTACAGCGTATCGATCTTCTTGATGCCGGCATCACGGATCTGCTGCACCAGCTCGGGGGTCAGCTCGGTATTGGCCTCGGCAATCAGTTCGCCGGTGGACTCGTCCACCACGTCATGCGCCAGGGTCCTGCCTTCGAGATACTCCTCGGGCACTTCCAGCTGCTTGAGACCGGCCTTCTCCATCTCGCGGATGTGGCGCGCGGTGACGCGCCGACCCGGCTCGACCAGCACCTTGCCGTCGACCTTGATCTCGAAGGTGGCGGTTTCGCCGCGCAGGCGCTCCGGCACCAGATCGAGGGTGATCTTGGTCTTCTTCAGGTGGAAGGTGTTCTTTTCGAAGAACAGATCCAGGATCTGCTGGGTGTCATAGCCCAGCGCGCGCAGCAGGATCGTTGCCGGCAGCTTCCGCCGCCGGTCGATACGCACGAAGATGTTGTCCTTCGGGTCGAACTCGAAGTCCAGCCAGGAGCCACGGTAAGGAATCACCCGGGCGCTGAACAGCAGCTTGCCGGAGCTGTGGGTCTTGCCCTTGTCGTGATCGAAGAACACGCCCGGCGAACGATGCAGCTGCGAGACGATGACGCGCTCGGTGCCGTTGACGACAAAGGTGCCGTTCTCGGTCATCAGCGGCAGTTCGCCCATGTAGACTTCCTGCTCGCGCACGTCCTTGACGGTCTTGCCGTCCTTGTCGTGAATGACCAGACGCACCAGCGCACGCAACGGTGCCGCGTAGGTCATGCCGCGAAGCTGGCACTCCTTGACATCGAACACCGGAGTGCCGATACGGTAGCTGACATACTCCAGCGTCGCGGTGCCGGAATAGCTGCTGATCGGGAATACCGATCGGAAAGACGCATGCAGACCGGTTTCTTCCCGGCTGTCCGGAGCCAGATCGGCCTGCAGAAACTGCCGATAGGAATCCAACTGGGTTGCCAGCAGGAACGGCACCTCCAGAATGTTGGGAATCTTGCCGAAATCCTTACGGATGCGCTTTTTTTCGGTGAACGAATAGGCCATCGAGGTTCCTCACCAGGTTCTGTCCACGGAGCGGGGCGGATGCTCAGGGATCCGTACTCAGGCAGCCCGCCTAAGTACGCAGCGCTGAACACGCTTGGTTTCCGCACAACAACGGGAAAAGGCCGACGCCCCAGGGGGCGCCAGCCAACTCCCTTCCAGCTGCTATGCGGACGCGTAACGTCAAGTCTTACTTGATCTCGACGGAAGCGCCAGCCTCTTCCAGCTTGGTCTTCATTTCTTCGGCTTCTTCCTTGGAAGCGCCTTCCTTCAGCGGCGAAGGCGCACCTTCCACCACTTCCTTGGCTTCCTTCAGACCCAGGCCGGTGATCGCACGAACGGCCTTGATGACAGACACCTTGTTGTCGCCAAAGCTGGTCAGGATCACGTCGAACTCGGTCTTCTCTTCAGCGGCGGCTTCGCCACCGCCACCGGCGGCCGACGCGGCAGCAACTGCAGCGGCAGCGGTGACGCCGAACTTCTCTTCCATCTCGGAGATCAGGTCAACGATCTCCAGCACGGTCATGTTACCGATCGTCTCGAGGATGTCCTCTTTGGAAACGGCCATTGTTCAAACTCCTGATAAGAATGTTTCCAGGACTCCAGCGGAGTCCCCTGCGTTCTGAACATGTCGACGAACCGGAAAGTCCCGGATCAACCTGCTTCCTTGGCATCGCGAACCGCTGCGACGGTACGGACCAGCTTGCTCGGCACCTCGTTGAGGGTGGTGACGAACTTCTGGACCGGCGCACGCATGGTCGCCATGAGTAGGCTGATGGCTTCGTCCCGGGTTGGCAGACTGGCCACACGCTCCAGATCGGAGGCGGGGTACAGCGTGCCACCAAGGACGATCAGCTTCGTTACCAGACGGTCATTCTCTTTCGAGAAATTCTTCACCACACGCGCTGCGGAACCCGGATCCTCGGTGGAGAATGCGAGCAACAACGGGCCGGTGAAACCTTCCGTCATGCATTCGAAGCTGGTGCCAGCAACCGCCCGGCGAGCAATGGAATTCTTGACTACCCGCAGGTAGACACCTTCCTTGCGCGCCGTGGCTCGCAGGCCATCCATTTGGGTTGCCTTGATACCGCGATACTCGGCGGCGACAGCTGCATTCGCTGTCTGGGCAACCGCATTGACTTCCGCGGTCATCGCCTTTTTCTGTTCCAGACTCAGTGCCATCGATGTACCTCCTGGAACGGGCTCTGACCCCCGGCCATTTCGGCCGGGACCTGTATCGACCCACTGCCCTACCGGGCAGTGAACCTGTCTTCCCCTGTCGGGGATGACGGTCGCCTCACGCAGGAAACTCCTGTCTCGGCCGCACCGTCTGCGCTGGCCCACCAGCAGGTGGTTTAAGCGAGCAGGCTCGCACCAAGCGGTCTTTGACGGCTGCCGCTATCCGACAGCCTCAAGACACCATCGGCGAAACCGGTCGAAACCGACCACGCCTCCGGATTTCGTGCGCCGCCGGCCGTCAGCCAGCGGCGCGTAACGCTTTAGACATTGAGCGACGCCATGTCCACGGGAATACCGGGACCCATGGTCGAGGCCACGGTCACGCGCTTGACGTAGACACCCTTGGCCGCGGCCGGCTTCATCTTGAACAGATCCGCCAGCAGGGCATCCAGGTTCTCGCGCAGCTTGGCCGGCTCGAAATCCACCTTGCCGATAGCGCAGTGGATAATGCCGCCCTTGTCTGTGCGGTACCGTACCTGACCGGCCTTGGCATTCTGCACGGCTTCGGCAACGTTCGGCGTTACGGTTCCGACCTTCGGGTTCGGCATCAGGCCGCGCGGACCGAGGATGGTGCCGAGACGACCCACGACACCCATGGCGTCAGGACTGGCAATCACCACGTCGAAATTCAGTTCGCCCGCCTTCACCTGCTCGGCCAGATCATCCATACCGACGATATCGGCACCGGCCTCTTTCGCGGCATCCACATTGGCGCCCTGGGTGAACACGGCCACCCGCACGGTCTTGCCGGTGCCATTCGGCAACACGGTGGAACCACGGACCACCTGATCCGATTTGCGCGGATCGACACCCAGATTGACCGAGACTTCCACCGACTCGGGGAACTTTGCCGCAGGCAGATCCTTGAGCAGGGTCAAAGCCTCTTCAACCGGATACAGCTTGCCGTGCTCAACTTTCTCGGCAATCGCCTTCTGGCGCTTGGTCAGCTTTGCCATGTCACAGACCCTCCACGTCGAGACCCATGCTGCGCGCGCTACCGGCAATGGTGCGCACCGCGGCATCCAGGTCACCGGCATTGAGGTCCGGCTCCTTGGTCTTTGCAATCTCTTCCAGCTGTTCCCGGGTCACCTTGCCCACTTTCTGGGTATTGGGACGACCGCTGCCGGACTTCAGCCCGGCCGCCTTCAGCAACAGGATCGCCGCCGGCGGAGTCTTGGTGATGAAGGTGAAACTACGGTCGTTGTAGACCGTGATCACCACGGGGACAGGCAGGCCCGCTTCCATCTCCTGAGTCTGGGCGTTGAACGCCTTGCAGAACTCCATGATGTTGACGCCATGCTGACCCAGCGCCGGACCGACCGGCGGCGACGGGTTAGCCTGGCCAGCCTTGACCTGCAACTTGATGTAGGCAGTGACTTTCTTGGCCATGTTGAACTCCCTCTCGGGTGCAAACGCCTGCTCGGCTCCCCGAAACGCAAAAAGGATAACCGACCGATTGGTCGGTTATCCGCGGTCGGCAACATTACCGACTAGCGGTACTGTTGCGCAATTAAACCTTTTCGACCTGATCGAAACCCAGCTCCACCGGAGTGGATCGACCAAAGATCGATACCGCCACCCGCAGGCGGCTCTTGTCGTAATTGACCTCTTCCACGGCGCCGTTGAAATCGGTGAACGGCCCGTCGGTTACCCGAACCATCTCCCCGGCTTCGAACAGCACCTTCGGCCGCGGCTTCTCGACCCCTTCGCGGACGCGGTTCAGGATCTGATCCGCCTCCTTGTCCGAGATCGGCGCAGGCCGGTCACTCGAGCCACCAATGAAGCCCATGACGCGCGGCACGCCCTTCACCAGATGCCAGGTCTCGTCATCCATCTCCATGCGGACCAGCACATAACCCGGGAAGAACTTGCGTTCGCTGCGACGCTTCTGGCCATTGCGAATCTCGACCACCTCTTCGGTGGGCACCAGGATTTCGCCGAACTTCTCATCCATGCCCACGCGCTTGATGGCTTCTTCAAGGGCCTGTTTCACCTTGTTCTCGAAGCCCGAATACGCGTGCACCACATACCAGCGCATGCTCATCTCAGGACCCTCCCGGTCGCACAATGGCGTCGACGGCCCAGAACAGGAACATGTCCAACAACCACAGGAAAACGGCAACAATCAGCACGACGATCAGCACAATCAGCGTGGTCTGCAGGGTTTCCTGCCGGGTCGGCCAGACAACCTTGCGCAATTCAACGCGCGAATCCTTCAGAAACCCCCAAAGGGTGTGCCCCTGCGCCGTCGTCATGGCCACGGCAACCGCCGCCATCACCGCGAAGAGGATGCCGAACACGCGAATCAGGTGTGCCTGATCCTCGTACACATAGAAGCCGACAATGCCTGCGCCAAGAATGACAGCAGCAGCAGCCAGCTTGATCGTGTCAGCCGGCGATTTTTCAGGAAGCGTTTTGGGTTTCATCTGGGCCTGTTGTGCAGCTGCCAGTACCGACTGCGCCTTAACACGCTGTCACTGGCAGGCCAGGAGGGACTCGAACCCCCAACCTGCGGTTTTGGAGACCGCTGCTCTGCCAATTGAGCTACTGGCCTGTATTCACGGAACCTGGAACTGGAAAGCGTGGGACACAATACGCGCCCCACGCCGTCAAGTCCAGGCGACGACTCAAGTCGTCACCGGGCGAAAACGCCCTTACTCGATGATCTTGGAGACGACGCCGGCACCCACGGTGCGGCCGCCTTCACGGATCGCAAATCGCAGACCGTCTTCCATCGCGATCGGCGCAATCAGCGTCACCGTCATCTTCA
>SKGQ01000092.1 GCA_007117515.1 Ectothiorhodospiraceae bacterium
CCTCGGCGCCGGCGGCACTGCTGATGCTGCTCAGACGCTGATCAATCTCCTGTGCCACCTGACTCTGCTCACCTGCCGCGCTGGCGATGTGCGCGGCGTGATGCTCCAGTTCCTCGACCACGCGGACCACACCGTCCAGCGACTTGTCGGCAGTGCGCATCTCGCCGGCGCCCTGGGCTGTCTCGGTAACGCCCTCGCGCATGGTCTCGGCAGCACGACGGGTCTGTTCGCGAAGATCGGAAATCATTTTCTCGATCTCCTCGGTGGAGTCCCGCGTCTGGCGGGCAAGCTGTCTCACCTCATCGGCAACCACAGCAAAACCGCGACCATGCTCACCGGCTCTGGCGGCCTCAATGGCGGCATTCAACGCCAGGAGGTTGGTCCGATCGGCGACATCACCGATCACCTCCAGCACCCTGCCGATACCCTCTCCCTGGGCCTCCAGACGCAGAATCTGGTCACTGCTTCCCTCGAGCTTCCGTTCCAGGCTCTGAATCAGCGATGTGGCGCGGTAAACCATGCCCTGCACCTCACGCAGGTGACCCAACCCCTCTCCGGTGGCAGTGGACATCTCCCCGGCGTAACCCGCGACCTCTCCCACCGAGGTACTCATTTCGGTGACTGCCGCGGCCAGTGCACTGATGTCGTCGGACTGCTGCTGGGCACTGCCAGCGACGTCTTCGGCAGCGGTGTTCATGCGGCCGCCGATGGCTGACAGGCTCTGGAAAGCGGCCAGCGTCCGTTCCAGCGATGACTGCACCTGATCCAGCGCACCGTTCAGCAGACCAGTCAGGCCACTGTCGCCATGACGCGGTCTTGAGACAAAATCCACGCTTCCACCATCGCCCACCAATGATCGGGCGATCCCTTCCAATTCGACGCGCTGCAATGCCTCACGTCGCATCATGCTTGCCAGGTAGACCAGAATCGCCGCCTCGAAGACAACGAACCCGGCATGGATCAGGACCACGCCCATGCCGGAATGCTCACGATCCAGCAGAAAAACACCGACCCCTGCCATCTGCAGGTGATGGAATGCCAGGTGATGCACCGCCGTGGCCACCGCGGCGATGATGATCGGCATTGAATCCCGGTAAACCAGCAGGAAAGCCAGCAACACGAAAATACTGAAGTGGAACTCCACCATACCTGCGGCCTGGTGGATGGTCAGTGCGGCGAAGCCCATGTAAGCCACGGCTACCGCGTAACGGGTGACTGCTGCCCCGGGGTTGAGCCGCACAAGCAGCGCCGGCACAGCGAACAAGGGCAGGCCGAAGAGCGCCCACGCAAGCCAGGTGTCGTACCAGAACGAGAGCGCGAGTGAGCCCGCCAACAGGGCGCCAAGAATCCGGATGGAAACGGTATCGCCAGACCGATAAACCGCACCAAGTCTACTGTCACCACCCAACATGCAGCCTCCCGAGAAACCGTTCGCGGTGCAGTCACCGCGACCACACGTTCCGGTTATCGGAGGCCGGAACCTTTTCTTGAATCACAAATTGTACTGTGACCAAAAACCTCACCACAGGGCGCCGCCAGGGCTGCGCCACCCTGCGGATTCAGTCCCGGGCGGCGTTCATCGAACGCCGCCATGAGGCCCGGTCAGGGCGTGGGTCGCACGGCCACCTTGAGAACACCATCCCGCTGGTGGGAAAACAGATCATAGGCCTCGGCGATGTCGTCCAGGGCATAGTGGTGCGTCACCATCGGCCCCAGATCCATGCGGCCCGCGTCGATGATCTGCATCAGCCGCCGCATCCGTTCCTTGCCCCCGGGGCACAGCGAGGTGACGATCTTGTGATCGCCGAGGCCTGCGGCGAAGGCACCCAGGGGAATGCTCAGGTCGTCGGAATAGACACCCAGGCTGGACAGCGTGCCACCTGGCTTGATCACGCGCAGCGCCTGCTCGAAAGTGCTTTGCAGCCCCAGGGCCTCGATGGAGGCATCCACTCCCCGGCCACCAGTGAGCTTAAGGATTTCGTCGATCACGTCCACCTTGCGGAAATCCAGGACCACATCGGCACCCAGCTGCCGCGCCATCTCCAGACGCTCGTCGACACCGTCCACGGCGATGATCAGCCCGGCACCACGCAGGCGGGCGCCAGCCGTGGCGCAGAGTCCGATCGGACCCTGGGCGAACACCGCCACCGAATCGCCAATACGAATGCCCGCCGCCTCGGCGCCGGCAAAACCGGTGGACATGATGTCCGGGCACATCAGCACCTGTTCGTCGGTAAGGCCATCCGGAACCGGTGCCAGATTGGCCTGCGCATCGGGCACGACCAGGTACTCGGCCTGCGCGCCATCGATTGTATTGCCGAAGCGCCAGCCGCCCATGGGCTTGTAACCATGCCCGGTATGGCCGCCGTCCTGGGCGGAGCAGCCGTCCTGACATGCGTAAGAGGTAAAGCTCGGGCAAATGGCACCGGCGATGACGCGCTGGCCTTCCTGATATCCGATTACGCTGGAGCCGAGTTTTTCGATGACGCCCACGGGTTCATGCCCAACGGTCAAGCCCTTCGCCACCGGATACTCGCCCTTGAGGATATGCACATCGGTGCCACAGATCGTCGTCGTGGTCACCCGGATCAGGGCATCGTTGGGTCCTACGTCCGGCACAGGCTTGTCATCGATCTCAATGCGTCCCGGTTCCACGAAAACTGCTGCTTTCATCATCTGAGCCATGGAATGTCCCCTGTTTCCCGTGTGAAGACCATCAAAGCATGGCATACCGGCTTGCGGTTTGAGACAGATCAAGCAATCCCGCTTGCTCGCAGGAGGATTCGCAGCGCCGGGCTGGGCATTTTCGACTTAAGGAAGCACTGATTTATTCGCACGCCTGCGTTGGAGTCCGCATTTTTTCCGAGGCAAGGCGCGCTGTGCCGCGCCGCAGTCATTCTGCGGCCAAGCAGCGCAACACAGCATTCGGGAAAAATGCAGCCCAAGTCGAAGACCCCGGCCGGTTTTGGCCCCTGGCGGCGTTGCGCCACCGGCCCGGTAGCTAAGGCTACCGAACCGGCACCGCGCCTTGCCAGATGACCAAAACCGGTCTCGGGCG
>SKGQ01000141.1 GCA_007117515.1 Ectothiorhodospiraceae bacterium
GCAGCAGCAGCGATTCCACGCCGGCGAAAAGGCTGGCCAGCAGGATGATCGCCACCAGCAGCCGGTACAGCGCCAGCAGCCGGAACGGCTGCCAGCCGTAGCGCTCGGTAATGTCCAGCGGGGACAGCCGTTCGGGTCCTTCGCCGTTGTTGGTGCCGTTCCAGTTGTTGGAGGCCGGAGCGGCCATCAGGACTGATCGTCGCCCGGCGAATGATCCCGGCAACGCCAGCCACTGCCGCTGGCAACCGCCTGACTGGCCGGCACGTGTTTCTGGCAGACCTGACATTTCACCAGATCCGTCGGCAACCGCCGCGTGTCGCTGGCACCGAATTTCTGCACCAGCCAGCGCCAGACCACGATGGCCAGCAGGGCGAGCAGTAATAGGAAGAGGAGACGGCCCATGGTTTGGCGGTTGCCTCGGTTCGTTACAACAAGCGTGGTCTAGTGTTGCGGGTGGTGGGGGTGGAAGCAAGGGGCGGGGCCCCGTAAGAGACGGTTTTAGGTTTTACGTTTTAGGTTTTAGGTTTTAGGTCGCGGTCGCCTCGGGTAGCCGGGTTGCCGCCAACTTCCCTAAAACGTTAAACGTAAAACATAAAACGCAAGGCAAAACGCGCGCACCCTGCGCGCGTTTTGCCTTGTTGCAGTGCATCCTTCAGAATGCGGACACTTTCCGAGGTGGCTTTGGAGACTGTGGCGCGATGAATCTCCACGAGTATCAGTCGAAGCAGTTATTCGCCGATTACGGCATTCCCGTTCCCGAAGGTCGTACCGCCCGCTCTGCCGAGCAGGCTGTGGAGGCCGCGCGGGACATTGGTGGCGAGGTTTTCGTGGTCAAGGCCCAGGTGCATGCCGGCGGGCGCGGCAAGGCCGGTGGGGTCAAGGTCTGCAAGAGTCTGGACGAGGTGCGGACCTACGCCGACTCGATCCTCGGCCAGCGGCTGGTGACGCACCAGACCGACGCCCGCGGCCTGCCGATCAACACCCTGATGGTGGAGCAGGGGCTGGATATCCAGTCCGAGCTGTACCTGGGGGCGGTGGTGGACCGGGCCTCGAAGCGGATCGTGTTCATGGCCTCCAGCGAGGGCGGCACGGAGATAGAGGAAGTCGCGGCCAAGACCCCGGAGAAGATCGCCCAGGTGGCGGTGCATCCGGCGGCCGGGTTGCAGGGTTACCAGTGCCGGCAGCTTGCCTTCGCCATCGGCCTGCAGGGCAAGCAGGTGGGGCAGCTCGCGAAATTCATGCAGGGGCTGTATCGGCTGTTCCTGGACAAGGATCTGAGCCTGATCGAGATCAACCCGCTGATTGTCACCGGCGACGGCACCCTGCTGGCGCTGGACGCCAAGCTGAACGTGGATGACAACGCCGTGGAAACCGGTCGCCAGAAGGCGCTGGGCGAAATGCGTGACACCTCGCAGGAGGATGCCACCGAGGTCGAGGCGGCGGAACACAACCTCAATTACATCACCCTGGACGGCAACATCGGCTGCATGGTCAATGGCGCCGGTCTGGCCATGGCCACCATGGATGTGGTGCAGGTGCACGGTGGCTCGCCGGCCAACTTCCTGGATGTGGGGGGCGGCACCACCGCCGAGCGCGTGGCGGCGGCCTTCAAGATCATCCTCTCCAGCGATTCGGTGGAAGGGATTCTGGTCAACATCTTCGGTGGCATCGTGCGCTGCGACCTGATCGCCGAGGGCATTATCAGTGCGGTCAAGGAAGTCGGCGTCCAGGTGCCGGTGGTGGTGCGGCTTGAAGGCACCAATGTGGATCAGGGCAAGGCCTTGCTGAAGGACAGCGGACTGGACCTGATTGCCGCGGACGATCTGTCCGACGCCGCCGCCAAGGTGGTGGCCGCCGTGGGCAAGGCGGCCTGAGCCGCCTTCGCCACCGCCACCCGACACCGGATTCGAGTACGAGGTCTAGCCAATGAGTATTCTGGTCAACAGCGACACCAAGGTGATCGTTCAGGGGTTTACCGGCAAGCAGGGCACGTTCCACGCCGAGCAGGCGATTGCCTACGGCACCAACATCGTCGGCGGCGTGACACCGGGCCGCGCCGGCGAGAAGCATCTCGACCGGCCGGTGTTCAACACGGTGCGTGATGCGGTGCAGGCCACCGGTGCCAATGCCTCGATGATCTATGTGCCGGCGGCCTTTGCCGCCGACGCGATCCTGGAAGCGGCGGATGCGGGCATCCAGGTGATTGCCTGCATTACCGAGGGCATTCCGGTGCTGGACATGCTCAAGGTGAAGGCGGTGCTGGAACAGATGCCCGACACCTACCTGATCGGCCCCAACTGCCCCGGGATCATCACCCCGGAACAGTGCAAGATCGGCATCATGCCGGGCCATATCCACGAGGCGGGCCGGATCGGCGTCGTCTCGCGCTCGGGCACCCTGACCTACGAGGCGGTGAAGCAGACCACCGATGCCGGCCTGGGGCAAAGCACCTGCGTGGGCATCGGCGGCGACCCGATCCACGGCATGTCGTTTGTCGATGTGCTGCGCCTGTTCAAGGACGACCCGCAGACCGAGGGCATCGTCATGGTCGGCGAGATCGGCGGCACCGCCGAGGAAGAGGCCGCCGAGTTCATCCGCGCCGAGGTGAGCAAGCCCGTCGTCGCCTACATCGCCGGCGTCACCGCGCCCCCCGGCAAGCGCATGGGCCACGCCGGCGCCATCATCTCCGGCGGCAAGGGCACCGCCGAAGACAAGTTCGCCGCGCTGGATGCGGCGGGGGTGACGACCGTGCGGTCGCCGGCGGAGATAGGCGAGGCGATAAAGGGTTTGCTCGTTTGACGAGCAAACCCGGTTTTAGGTTTAACGATTTAAGTTTTAAGTAGCCGGTGCCGTCCAAAACGGTGTGGCAGCGATCTGGTCGTGGCCTCCTCTCCCACACATAAAACGTAAAACATAAAACCATAAAACGTAAAACGTTTGAGCTAATGCGAAAACTCCGAATCATCATGGCCCAGCTCGATATGCGTGTGGGCGACGTGGCCGGGAATGCGCGCAAGGTGCTGGA
>SKGQ01000099.1 GCA_007117515.1 Ectothiorhodospiraceae bacterium
AGTATCGGAAATGGGGCTCTACCATCACCAGGAATACATCGACATGTGTCGCGGGCCGCATGTGCCCAATACCCGATTCCTCAAGGCCTTCAAACTGACCAAGCTGGCCGGTGCCTACTGGCGCGGTGATGCCAGCAACGAGATGCTGCAGCGGATCTACGGCACGGCATGGGCCGACAAAAAGGATCTCAAGGCCTACGTGAAGCGTCTGGAAGAGGCGCAGAAACGCGATCACCGTCGCATCGCCCGCGCCCAGAATCTGTTCCATGTGCAGGACGAGGCTCCTGGCATGGTTTTCTGGCACGACCGCGGCTGGCGTATCTATCTGGCGCTGCAGGATTACATCCGCGAGCTGCTGCGCCTGCACGGCTATCAGGAAGTGCATACCCCGCAGTTGGTGGACCGGAGCCTCTGGGAGAAATCCGGCCACTGGGAGAAATTCGGCGACGACATGTTCTACACCGAGTCCGAGAGCCGGACTTACGCAGTGAAGCCGATGAATTGCCCCTGTCACGTGCAGATCTTCAACCAGGGACTGCGCAGTTACCGTGACCTGCCGCTGCGGATGGCGGAATTCGGCTCCTGCCATCGCAACGAGCCCTCCGGGACGCTGCATGGCCTGATGCGGGTGCGCAACTTCATCCAGGATGATGCCCACATCTTCTGCACCGAGGATCAGATCCAGCAGGAAGTCTCCGCATTCATCGAACTGCTGTTTCATGCCTACCGTGATCTCGGTTTCGAGGAAATCACCGTGGCCCTGTCAACGCGCCCGGAGAAGCGGGTTGGTGCCGACGAGGTATGGGACAAGGCGGAAGCAGCGCTGCAGACCGCACTGGAGAGGCGCGGCCTTGATTATCGCCTGCAGCCGGGTGAGGGCGCCTTCTACGGGCCGAAAATCGAATTCTCGTTGAAGGACTGCCTGGGCCGGGTCTGGCAATGCGGCACGATCCAGGTGGATTTCGCGCTGCCGGGAAGGCTTGATGCCACCTACGTGGCCGAGGATGGCAGCCGACAGGTGCCAGTGATGTTGCATCGCGCCATCCTCGGATCCTTTGAGCGTTTCATCGGTATTCTGATCGAGGAGCATGCGGGCGCGCTGCCATTATGGCTGGCGCCGGACCAGGCTGTAGTCCTGACAATTACCGATCGGCATGCACCATTTGCCCGCGATGTGGAAAAAACCCTGCGGAATCGCGGTTTTCGAGTCGAAGCCGACTTGAGAAATGAAAAGATCGGCTATAAAATCCGCGAGCATACGATTCGCAAGATCCCCTACATGTTGGTGATCGGGGATCGTGAAATGGAATCCCGCACCATCGCCGTACGGACCCGATCGGGAGAAGATCTGGGTTCCATGAATATTGATGCGCTGATCGAGCGTTTCGATGCCGAAGTGGCGCAACGCGGCTCAATGAGTTAGGAGGACGAAAGCATCGCCCTGAAAAGCAGAAAGAAGGCTGGACCCGGTGACAAGCGTATTAACGAGCGGATCGAGGCACCTCAGATCCGGTTGATTGCGGAAGACGGTGAACAGCTTGGGGTCGTTTCCCTGCAGGACGCTTTACAGCAAGCCGAGGAAGCTGGGCTCGATCTTGTTGAAATGGTGCCGCATCCCGAACTCGCCGTATGCCGGATCATGGATTACGGCAAACACAAGTTCGAGCTGAACAAGAAGCAGCAGGCGGCCAAGAAAAAGCAGAAGCAGGTCCAGGTCAAGGAAATCAAATTCCGACCCGGGACCGACCAGGGGGACTACGAAGTGAAGCTTCGTAACCTCAAGCGCTTTCTGGAAGACGGCGATCGCTGTAAGGTGACGCTCCGGTTTCGCGGGCGGGAGATGGCGCACCAGGAGCTCGGTCTGCAATTGCTGCAGCGGGTGGAAGCGGATCTGGAAGAAATGGCCACGGTGGAACAGCGACCGAAGATGGAAGGTCGCACGATGGTCATGATGCTGGCGCCTCGCAAGAAAAGTTAGGCGACGTTCAATTCATTATGTCGGACGGCCAGCCCACGGGCTGGCCGGCTGTTTTTGTGACGGGAGATCGGCAATGCCGAAAATCAAGACCAACCGGGGCGCGGCCAAGCGCTTCTCGAAGACCGGCTCGGGCCGATTCAAGCGAGGCAAGGCCTTCGCAAACCACATCCTGACCAAGAAGGCGCAGAAGCGTAAGCGCAACCTTCGCGGATCCACGCTCGTGCATGAGCGGGATACGGCGAGTGTGCGCCAGTTGCTTCCGAACGCCTGATCGACTGGAGATAGCAAGACATGCCACGAGTTAAGCGAGGTGTCACGGCGCGCGCCCGGCACAAGAAGGTGATGGCCAAGGCCAAGGGCTACTACGGTGCCCGCAGCCGCAGCTTCCGCGTTGCCAATCAGGCAGTCACCAAGGCCGGCCAGTACGCCTACCGCGACCGGCGCCAGCGCAAGCGGGTGTTCCGCGCGCTGTGGATTGCCCGGATCAACGCAGGTGCGCGGGTCAACGGCTTGTCCTACAGCCGTATGATGGACGGCCTGCGCAAGGCCGAAATCGCCCTGGACCGCAAGGTTCTGGCCGATATCGCCGTGTTCGACAAGGCGGCATTTTCCGCCCTGGCGGAGAAGGCCAAGGCGCAGCTGGGGCAACACTGATCTATTCCCACGCCTGATAGCGTTCGTGTTCCACCGGATCCGCTGCGAGGCGAAGGCGGATGGTGCGAATGCACAGAGAGGGAAAGGGCAGCGCTCTTTCCCTTTTTTTATCCCTCCGGTACCGGAATTTGCCGGCGACAACGGGATCAACGGAGCATCATGAGTACCGAGCACGCCGAACAACTGGACGCGCTTGTCGCCGAGGCGGCCGAGCGTGTGGCAAGCGCGGACAGCGTGGCAGCACTGGACGAAGTGCGGGTCAGCTATCTGGGCAAGAAAGGTCGTCTCACCGAGCAGCTGAAGGGGCTGGGCAAGCTGGCTGCCGAGGAGCGTCCCGCGGCGGGTCAGGCCATCAATGCGGCCAAGCAGAGCCTGCAGCAACAGATTGAATGCCGGCGCACGGACCTGGAACGCGCCGCGCTGGATCAGCAACTGTCGCGGGAAAGCCTGGATGTGACCTTGCCCGGTCGTGGTCAGGCGGCCGGCGGACTGCATCCGGTGACGCGTACGCTGGAGCGGGTCGAGGCACTGTTCGCGAGCATGGGATTCGCGGTGGCGGAAGGGCCGGAGGTCGAGGACGACTACCATAACTTCGAGGCGCTCAATATCCCGGCGCACCATCCGGCGCGGGCGATGCACGACACCTTCTACTTCGATGCCCGCCACCTGTTGCGCACGCACACCTCACCGGTGCAGATCCGGGTCATGGAGGAGCAGGGCGCGCCGGTAAGGATCATCGCGCCCGGCCGGACCTATCGCTGCGATTCCGATCTGACCCATACCCCGATGTTCCATCAGGTGGAAGGACTGCTGGTGGACGAGGGCATTGGCTTCGCCGATCTGAAAGGCTTGCTGCACGACTTCGTCGAGGCCTTCTTCGAGCGCTCCCTGGATGTCCGTTTCCGGCCCTCCTATTTCCCGTTCACCGAACCATCTGCCGAAGTCGACGTGCAGTGCGTCTCCTGCGGCGGCAAGGGTTGCCGCGTCTGTGGTGGCACGGGCTGGCTGGAAATCCTGGGCTCGGGGATGGTGCATCCGAAGGTCTTCGAATCCGTCGGTATCGATGCCGAGCGCTACACCGGTTACGCCTTTGGCGTGGGGGTGGAGCGGCTCGCCATGCTGCGATACGGGGTTGATGATCTGCGGCTTTTCTTCGACAACGATCTGCGGTTTCTGCAGCAATTCCGGTAGGGAAGCACGCTTCCGGTTTCCGCCACTCTGACGAGGTTTTTCAATGCGAATCAGTGCGCTGTGGCTGCGCGAACTGCTCCCCCTGGAGCAGTCGGTGGAGGACATCGGGCACCGGCTGACCATGGCCGGCCTGGAGGTCGATGCCATCGAGCCCGCTGCGCCGGTGTTTTCCGGTGTGCGCGTGGCCGAGATCCTGCGCTGTGAGCCACATCCGGATGCCGATCGGCTGCAGGTGTGCGAAGTCGCGGCCGGTGATGCCGAGCCGGTACAGATCGTCTGCGGCGCGCCCAACGCGCGTCCCGGTCTGAAGGCACCACTGGCCACGGTCGGTGGCAGTCTGCCCGGGGACTTCAGGATCAAGAAGGCCAGGCTGCGCGGCGTGGCCTCGTTCGGCATGCTGTCCTCGGCCAGGGAGCTTGGCCTGTCGGAGGACGCCGCCGGCCTGCTGGAATTGCCGGCCGATGCGCCGGTCGGGGCCGATCTGCGGGACTATCTGGGCCTTGACGACGCCATCATTGATATCGACCTGACCCCGAATCGAGGCGACTGCCTGAGCATGTTCGGCGTGGCCCGCGAGTTGGCTGCGCTGCTCGGCAAACCGCTGGACCTCCCCAGGGCGGGTTCCGTTACGCCGGTGCACGAGACCCGGCAGGCAGTCCGACTGGAGGCCGCGGAGGCCTGCCCGCGCTACATCGGCCGCGTGATCCGGGGCGTGGACCTGAGCGCCGAAACACCGATCTGGCTCCAGGAGCGGCTGCGGCGGGCCGGGCTGCGCAGTCTCGGGCCAGTGGTCGATGTCACCAATCACGTCATGCTGGAACTCGGCCAGCCGATGCACGCCTTCGACCTGTCGCGACTGCAGGGGGATATCCAGGTGCGCTGGTCGCGGCAGGGTGAAAGCCTGGCGCTGCTCAACGGTGAGACCGCGGAACTTGATGACGATAGCCTGCTCATCGCCGATGACAGCGGCCCGCTGGCACTGGCAGGCGTCATGGGGGGCGCGGCTTCCGCCGTATCGGACGACACCCGCGACATCTTCCTGGAAAGCGCCTTTTTTGCGCCAACCGCCATTGCCGGTCGGGCGCGGCGTTATGGCCTGCATACCGATTCCTCGCATCGTTTCGAACGCGGTGTCGATCCGGCGCTGGCGGAGCAGGCGATGGAACGGGCCACGGGCCTGCTGCTGTCGATCGCCGGCGGTGAACCGGGGCCGGTTTGTCGCGCCGAGTCGGCCGATGCGCTACCACAGCCGGTGCGCGTGGGTCTGCGCGCCCAACGCGTCCATCAATTGCTCGGTGTCGAGGTGCCGGTGACGAACATCACTGCCATCCTGCGTGGCCTGGGTATGGGCGTGGATGGGCCGGATGGCGGCCCCTGGCAGGTCGACGTGCCAGGTTATCGTTTCGATATCAGCCTGGAAGTTGACCTGGTGGAGGAGATCGCCCGTGTCTGGGGCTATGACCGGATACCCTCACGGCGCCCGGCGCGGCCCCTGCAGATGCTGCCGCAGCCGGAAACACGGCTGGACCGCCGTACCATCCGCCGGCTGTTGGTGGACCGTGGTTTTCAGGAAGCGGTGACCTACAGTTTTGTCGAGCCGGAGTTGCAGCAGCGGCTTGATCCGGACAAGATTGCGCTGCCGCTCGCGAACCCGCTGTCGGCGGATCTGTCGGTGATGCGGACCTCGTTGTGGCCTGGACTGGTCGCGGCGCTGCGGCGCAATCGCAACCGGCAGCACACTAGGGTGCGCCTGTTCGAGATGGGCCTGCGTTTCCGGGGCAAACTGGAAACACTGGAGCAGACACCGGTGCTGGCGGCGGTGATCACCGGTAGCGCGATGCCCGAACAGTGGGCGGATACCAGTCGCGAGGCGGATTTTTTCGACCTCAAGGGTGACCTGGAAGCGGTGCTTGACCTGGGCGGAAACGGCCATGCGTTCTCGCTGCGGGCGGCGGCACACCCAGCGCTGCATCCCGGCCAGAGTGCCGAAATCCTCCAGGCAGACCGGGCGGTTGGCTGGATCGGTGCCCTGCATCCGGGAACGGCAGCCGAGCTGGATCTGGACGGTCGGGTGCTGTTGTTCGAACTGGAACTGGCCGCCGTGCAGGCGGCGTCGCTGCCTGCCTTCCGCCCCTTGTCGCGGTTTCCGTCCATCCGGCGTGACCTGGCCTTGATGGTTCCCGATGCGACACCGTTCGCTGCGGTGCTGGCGTGCGTGCGTGCGGCGGGCGGTGGCTTGCTGCGCGATGTGACGCTGTTTGACGTGTATCAGGGCCCCGGTGTTGACGAGGGGCGACGGAGTGTCGGTATAGGCTTGATTTTGCAGGACTTATCGCGCACTCTTCAGGATGCTGATGTGGATTCGGTTGTTGCAGCGGTGACCGACGCGCTGCAACGTGAACTCGACGTACACTTGAGAGGGTAATACGCGTGGCGCTAACCAAAGCGGACATGGCCGAACGGCTGTTCGAGGAAGTGGGTTTGAACAAGCGGGAAGCGAAGGAGCTGGTCGAGTGCTTCTTCGAGGAAATTCGGACGTCGCTGGAGGATGGCACGCCTGTCAAGCTGTCCGGTTTCGGCAACTTCGATCTGCGCGACAAGAGTGAGCGCCCTGGTCGGAACCCGAAAACCGGTGAGGAAATTCCGATCTCGGCGCGTCGGGTGGTGACATTCCGTCCGGGGCAAAAACTCAAGTCACGGGTCGAAGCTTATGCTGGAAGCAGCAAATAATAACGAACTGCCGCCGATCCCCGCGAAACGCTACTTCACCATCGGTGAAGTCAGCGAACTGTGTGGCGTGAAGCCTCACGTCCTGCGTTACTGGGAGCAGGAGTTTCCCCAGGTCAAGCCAGTGAAACGGCGGGGCAATCGCCGCTATTACCAGCGCCAGGATGTGATCGTGATTCGCCAGATCCGCTCGCTGCTTTACGAGCAGGGCTTCACGATTGGTGGCGCACGTCAGCGGCTGTCCGGAGAAGGCGCACGCGAGGATCTCAACCAGAGTCAGCAGGTTATTCACCAGATTCGGCTGGAGCTGGAAGAGGTGGTTCAGGCGTTACGGCGCTAGCGCTTCAATCAGCGTCTGCCTGAGATCGGACTTGATGGACCATAAGGTGCCTTTTATATTGGCGCCTTCGACCATAAGAAGAAGTGGGGCAAAGAAATGCCGCACAGGGGTGACCGTTGCCGCAGAATGACGGCGCCCGATTGCAGTGACGCTCGCTTTCCATTTGTCAGCGATAACGGGCTGGCAGGACTGATGCCGGATGTTTCGCGCGTGCTCCGGGAATCCGGGCAAAGGCATGTGTGATGCGCTATTCACGCACGATTCAAGCAAAATTCTGAAACCAGGAGGACCTATTCCATGACCTACCGTGTCGCTATCAACGGTTATGGCCGTATCGGCCGTAACGTGTTGCGTGCCCTGTTCGAATCCGGTCGCACCGACGAGCTGGAAATTGTCGCCATCAACGATCTGGGTGATGCAAATACCAACGCCCACCTGACCAAGTACGATACGGTTCATGGCCGCTTCAACGCGGAGGTCTCGGTGGATGGTGATCACATGGTGGTCAACGGCAAGCGCATCCGCGTGCTTGCCGAACGTGATCCGTCCAGGCTGCCGTGGTCGGAGTTGAAGGTGGACGCGGTGATGGAGTGCACCGGCCTGTTCAACAGCAAGGAGAAGGCCTCGGCCCACCTCAAGGCCGGCGCCCGCAAGGTCGTGATCTCCGCACCGGGTGGCAAGGATGTGGACGCCACCGTCGTTTACGGTGTCAACCACGATGTGCTGAAGGCCGATCACACCGTGATCTCCAACGCCTCCTGCACCACCAACTGCCTGGCGCCGCTGGTCAAGCCGCTGCATGACGCCATTGGCCTGGTGGAAGGCGCGATGACCACCATTCATTCGTATACCAACGATCAGGTGCTGACCGACGTCTACCATTCGGACCTGAAGCGTGCCCGTTCCGCGACCCAGTCGATGATCCCGACCAAGACCGGTGCGGCCGCCGCGGTTGGTCTGGTGCTGCCGGAACTGGCGGGCAAGCTCGACGGCTTTGCCGTGCGCGTGCCCACCATCAACGTCTCGCTGGTGGATCTGAGCTTCGTGCCGGCACGGGACACCTCGGTGGATGAGGTCAACCAGATCCTGCGCAAGGCCTCCGAAGGCGAGCTCAAGGGAATTCTCGCCTACTGCGACGAGCCGCTGGTGTCCATGGATTTCAACCACGATCCGGCCTCGTCCACCTACGATCCGTCCATGACCCGTGTCATGCCGGGCCGTCTGGTCAAGGTCTGCTCCTGGTACGACAACGAATGGGGCTTCTCCAACCGGATGCTGGATACCGCCGTAACCCTGCTGAAGGCGGCCGAGTGAGCGAAACCACGATAGAACGCGCCACACGACGTCGGACGAAGATTGTCGCCACGCTGGGGCCGGCTACCGACCGGCCCGGTGTGCTTGAAGGTCTGCTGCGGGCCGGCATCGATGTGGTACGACTCAATTTCTCCCATGGCGAGGCGGCGGATCATGTCCGCCGTGCCAACGAGGTCCGTGCCAAGGCGGAGGCCATCGGTCGTGATGTCGGCGTGCTTGCTGACCTGCAGGGCCCGAAGATCCGCACCGAGCGGTTCCGCGATGGTCCGGTCACCCTGGAAGAGGGCTCCGACTTCTTCCTGGATCCGGATCTGGCCGCCGATGCGGGCAACGCCGAGGGCGTCGGCATTACCTACAAGGATCTGCCCAATGACGTGAGTGCCGGCGACGTGCTGCTGCTGGCCGACGGCCAGCTCGTGCTGACGGTGGAGCAGGTTAAGGGCCGGCGGATTCATTGCAAGGTCGTGCTTGGCGGCGAGTTGTCCAACAACAAGGGCATCAACCGTCAGGGTGGTGGTCTGTCCGCGGGCGCGCTGACCGACAAGGACCGGGCGGACCTGAAAGTGGCGGCGGAGATGGATGCCGATTATCTGGCAGTCTCCTTCCCGCGTTCTGCCGCCGACATCCACGAAGCGCGCGAACTGCTGCAGGCCGAAGGCTGCAGGGCGGGCATCGTTGCCAAGATCGAACGCGCCGAGGCGCTGGACTGCATCGATGAAATAATCCTCGCCACCGATGTGGTGATGGTGGCGCGTGGCGACCTGGGCGTTGAAATCGGCGACGCGGAACTCCCCGGTGTGCAGAAGCGGATCATTTCCCGGTCACGGGAACTGGATCGCGTGGTGATCACGGCAACACAGATGATGGAGTCGATGATCACCAATGCCATGCCGACGCGGGCCGAAGTGCTGGATGTGGCCAATGCGGTGATGGACGGCACGGACGCGGTGATGCTGTCTGCGGAAACGGCGGCGGGCCGTTATCCGGTGCGCACCGTCGAGGCCATGGACCGGGTCTGCCTGGGTGCGGAGCGGCAGCGCTCCACCCAGCGCTCGACCCACCGCATGGACTGCACCTTCGAGCGCATCGATGAAGCCATTGCCATGGCGTCCATGTACACGGCCAACCACCTGGCGGTGAAAGCGATTGTCGCCCTGACGGAGTCCGGTTCGACGGCGCGCTGGATGTCGCGGATCAGTTCCGGTATACCGATCTTCGCCTGTACCCAACACCAGTCGACCCGGCGTCGGGTGACTCTGTATCGTGGGGTCTATCCGGTATCATTTGATATCGTGCATGCGGATCCGCGGCACGTGGTGCACGATGCCATCGAGTTGCTGAAGCCGGATCACACCGTACACGACGGCGATCTGGTGGTGGTGACCAAGGGCGATTTCTCGGGTGTCGCCGGCGGGACCAATGCCATGAAAATCGTCCGTGTGGGCGAGGACAATGAATAGTCTTTGACCGCCCCGGTGTTTCCCTGAAGCAGGAGACCGCAGTGACTGCCGATGTGCTCTGGCGACTGAGTCGCCCGACTGTGGGCCTGGCGGCGTTTGCCGCCGGGGCCCTGTTTCTTGCGTTGCTGCTGGTGCGGCTGGCCGAGCCGGGAGCCCAGCCCGCAGGGATGATCAGCGCTGGTGCTTCGATACTTGCCGGTGGTGCGGTAATCGCCGGCCTTATTGCCGTGCTGGAGTTCTTTTACGCGGCACGTGCCTTCGTGCAGTGGTCAGGCGGCGGCGGCAACCGGTGCCCTGACTGCGACTGGCCCATGTCACCGTCCATCGTCCTGCCGGACCGGTGCACCAACCCCCGTCATCCGGCGCGTCGGTCGGACTGATCTGCGGATCCAAGGTATGTTGTCGAGTCTTGTACTTCTGGGTGTGGTGACTGTGGCTCAGCCCGCGACGGTGGATTATCCCTGTCGCGACGTGATCGCGGAGTCGCGCTCCGAATCCGATCATCATCGGGCAAAGACCCGTCTCGGCGCCTGTCTCGCGAGCCGCTCCAGCGAGGAGATGCATCTGCGCGTTGTCGTGGAAATGGCCGAACGCAGCCGCGAGGCCGGCGATGAACGGGCCTACTGCCGGTTCGGCAAATTGCTGGAGGCCATGATGGAGAGGTCGGCCGGCGCGGCCCCGGCCACTGCCTTGAGTGATGGCCGAGAGGCGCGGGCGGAGATTGCCTGCCAATGTGATCGCTATCTGGTCGACGCCCGGACTGCCGGTCTGGATACGCTGAATGATGAGTTCGATCCTCTATGGCGCCCCCGCTGGCAGCCGCAGACTCCGGTCAGAACCGTGCACCACAGCAGTGAGACCCATGGCGATCATGTGTACCGGATGCTGGTGAACCAGCAGTCCGGTATTGATCGCTACTGTGTCTTCGTCGATCAGGAGTTGCGCTATGCCGAGAGCCGGCCGGCGATCAGCTCTGGTTTTCTTGAATCCAGTTTTTTCACGCATCAGGACACCAGCCGGGTTCACGCCGTGGTGCGATGGCTGCATGGTGATCGTGGCGAGACGCTGCAGATCATTGATATCGACTTCGGCGTACTGGTCCGCAACACTTCAAGCGCGGACCCCGTCCAGTATCGTATCGATGATGGTCAGATCAGCTACCGCTACACTGGCGTGAATTCCGACGGTGAGCCCGCCCCGGAGCCTTCAGAGGGTCGCTACTGAACATCACCAACTGCGCAGGCTGCTGACTGCACTGCGGTTTCAGAAGATGCTTCGAGCCGACACGCAGCGTATGCCGCAAAGCAGATGACGTCCCTTGCTCCTGCCTTATTCAATTTCTGCCCGATACCCGCCATTTTTGCACCCGCAATGTGCGTTTTGCAGTTTCATCTGCTAGCGTTTCTATGATTAATAATAAAAATATAAAAACAAATATTCATAATTATTAGCTAATAGTGATGTGCAATGGTCGGGATTTCATTACCGAGATTACGTGGCGATCTGTTCGGGGGG
>SKGQ01000170.1 GCA_007117515.1 Ectothiorhodospiraceae bacterium
AAGCAGCGCAACGCAGCAGTCGGGGAAAATGCGGCCCAACCGGAGGCAAGCATGCACCGTCACGCAGCAGCGTGCGACGGTGCCTGCTTGCCTGAGGCCCGGCCGGTTTTGGCCCCTGGCGGCATTGCGCTACCGGCCCGGTAGCTCGGGCTACCGAACCGGCACCGCGTCTTGCCAGATGACCAAATCCGGTCTCAGGCGCAGACGCGGGAATAGATTAGTGTTTCCTTCAACGCGGTCACGCGCGCGCTGGCGCCCATCGGCGCTTGCTCAGGCAAAAAAAACGGTGCACACCTCGCGGAGAGCACCGTCTCGAACAGCATTGGCCGATAGACCTTACTGCATCGGCTGCTGTTGCTGCTGCATCTGCTCGAAGCGATTGATGAGTTCATCGGTCTCCGGATCTTCGGCACGCATGGCGTCCATCAGATCTTCTTCGAACTCGGTCTGCGCGTCGATCACCGCCTGATCCTGCATGGCCACCTGTTGGCCTTCCTGCAGCTGCATCTGGATTTCCTGGGCTTCTTCCAGCATGGCCTGACGCTGGTCGTCGCTCAGGCTCTCGTCCTGCATCTCGGCCTGAATGGCATCCAGCCGGTCAAGACCGTTTTCGGGATCGTAGCCCGCCTCTTCCATCGTGCGAATGAACAGGTTTTCCAGGTTCTCGGCCTGATCCTGCAATTGCGGATTGTTCTCGAACGCCTGACGCTGAATCTGCGACAACCGCTGCTGCATTTCCTGCATTTCACCGCCGCCCTGCTGCGGCGCCATCCCCTGGGCGACGGCAAGACCGGAAAACGCGAACAGCAAGGCCGTGGCGAGTCCGATGAAAGGCCGTTTGCATGTCTTAGCGATTTGCATCATGAATGAAATTCTCTCCTGTCGTCGACTCGTCCGGCTGTAACCTGTTGCTGAGTCGGTAAATTTAGTTGCGTAAATTAGCAGGCGCATCCCCTGTGCTGTCAAATTCCTGCTCGCGGGAGGTGAGACAGTCGCCGAGGGGCCATGTTCAATTCCAGGGAAAGGCTGATCCATTTCCGCGCCTGCGCCGGAGACCGGGTTCGGTCATCCGGCAAGGCGCGGTGCCGATTTTGCCGGATCGCCCGATACCAGTGAACGAATGCGGTACCATTATCGGCTTTTCCACTTCCGGAGGTTTATCAGTCGTCATGGGCGTCCCCGCATTGCACCTGGAAAACCTTGCAAAGACCTACGCCAGCGGCGTTGTCGCACTGCGAGGGATTGATCTGACCGTGCATCCGGGCGACTTCTTCGGTCTTCTCGGACCCAACGGTGCCGGCAAGTCTACCGCCATCGGCATTATCAGTTCGCTGGTGACACGGAGCTCTGGGCGGGCGGAGATCTTCGGCCATGACATCGAACGCGAGCCCTGGGAGGCAAAGCGGCGCCTCGGGCTGGTGCCGCAGGAAGTCAATTTCAGCGGCTTCGAGACGGTTGAGCAGATCGTGATGAATCAGGCCGGCTTTTACGGCATTCCCCGACGCCGCGCGCGCCAGAGCGCCGAACGCTATCTACGGGAGCTTGATCTATGGGACAAGCGCAAGGCCGTGTCACGGACCCTGTCCGGTGGCATGAAGCGGCGCCTGATGATCGCGCGCGCGCTGGTCCACGAGCCGCGCTTGCTGATTCTCGACGAACCGACCGCCGGCGTCGACATAGAACTTCGTCGGTCCATGTGGCGCTTTCTCGAAAACCTCAACCGGAGCAGCGAGGTGACCGTCATCCTGACCACGCATTATCTGGAGGAGGCCGAAAGCCTGTGCCGCAATATCGCCATCATCAATGACGGGCAAATCGTCGAGAACACTTCGACAAGCGCACTGCTGAGCCGACTCAACACCCACTCCTTCATCCTCGATGTGGATGCGTCCGGCGCCATGCCGACCACGGTCAACGGATTCGACTTGCGCCAGCTCGGCCCCGATCAGCTGGAGACCGATGTTCGACGGGACCAGTCCATCACGCAGCTGGTACAGGCCCTGGCCGACGCGGGAATTCGCGTAAGGAGCCTGAAGAACAAGGCGAATCGACTGGAGGAGCTATTTATCGACCTGCTGCACCAGGACGTCTCCACCGTCGACAGGCAGAAGAGCTGAACAACATGTATTGGCAGGAATCTTTCATCGGATTGGCAACACTATCGCGCAAGGAGACCAGTCGTTATCTGCGTATCTGGGTGCAGACGCTGTTCCCTCCGGCGATCACCATGGCCTTGTATTTCGTGATTTTCGGCAACCTTATCGGTCCACGTATCGGCCCTATGGACGGGTATAGCTACATGGACTTCATTGTACCCGGCATCATCATGATGGCGGTTATCACCAACTCGTATGCCAATGTTGTTTCCTCGTTTTTTAGCGCCAAGTTCCAGCGCCATATCGAGGAAATCATGGTGTCGCCGGCACCCAATGCCGTCATTTTACTGGGCTACGTCTCAGGGGGCGTAGGCCGTGGCCTGCTCGTCGGCCTTATTGTCACGCTGGTGTCGCTGATCTTCACGCAGATCCAGATTTACAGTCTATGGATTACCATTTCCGTTGTCCTGCTGACTTCCATCCTGTTTTCGCTCGGTGGCTTCATCAATGGCATATTCGCGCGAAAGTTCGATGACGTCTCGATAGTCCCCACGTTCATTCTTACACCGCTGACGTACCTGGGCGGCGTGTTTTATTCAGTCAGTCTGTTACCGGACACCTGGCGCATCGTTTCGATGTTCAACCCGGTGCTCTACATGGTAAACGCATTCCGTTACGGCATTCTCGGATCGTCGGATATCGACATTCGGATTGCCTATGCACTGATCCTGCTAAGCATCCTGATCCTGGCAACGGCAGCGCTTTACCTGTTGCGCCGGGGAATCGGCCTGCGGGGCTAGGGAAACGCTGATTTATTCGCACGCCTGAGTTGGAGTCCGCATTTTTCTCCGAGGCAAGGCGCGCTGCGCAGGGCCGCAGTCATTCTGCGGTCAAGCAGCGCAAC